>JAAERL010001167.1 GCA_024230435.1 Desulfobacteraceae bacterium | reverse complement strand
GAAAAAAGTCATCACAAAATGCGCTTTTTTATATCATAACAGAGTGTTATATTCTCGGATGGACACTACATAGCAAACATGCCGATAAGCAAGCAGATATGTCGGGTTTGGTTTTAACTTCGGCCATCGAAATTAAGTAAGGCCTTTGTCGGATTGATGGACCGTAATCCGACTTTCTATGAGGATCTAAGTCAAGCCCGATATGTCACTCAAATCTTCAGAATTGACGAAAAAATTTGTATCGATGCATAAACTTAGAGATAATTTTAATAGATATACTATTCGCAATAGTATTCTTCACGACATATTAAAAGAAATAATCAAATCGCAGGAAAAGTAATACTCGATCCAGATTTTGTTTTGGATTATTTTGGTGACAAGCAGGCAATCGCAAGGATTTATTCTATTCAATTATTATCAAATGCAAAAAGTGGAAAGGAAAAAGAACTAATAGAGACTATACAAAGTCTCTCGAAACAAGTAAACAGTGATTCTGAAAATAATGAAAATACTTTAAAGGGAAGAGTTGATGATCTTATATTTGGATATATTTCAAGTATCGATCCATTCGATATAAAAAACAATGTATAAGGAATATTACAAAAAATAAAATACGAATCATCTTTAAATTGCAAATTAAATCAATATATAATGATGCGGTTTTCTTTTATCTACTTAAGAAATACGCGCGAAATGAGGCTGCAGATATTGTTGATAACGCTATAAAAAGAATCGAAGGGAATTGAGTGTATATATGAAACAAAAAAAATATGCTTTAATTGTTCTGATTTTAACTCTTTTATTCATACAAGGCTGTTCGACCGAAGAACAAATATCGATTGATTCAGATGATTACCCTGAAATAATAAAAGATGATTATGGTGGTCAGACTGCGATTTTTAAAGCTATACATTTTAGGGATACTCAAAATGGCTATTTATCCGCTGATAATAATTCTTATATTGTTCCAAGAGAACCAAGTTTGAGAAAGTCTATATTTGAAACTCCAAAATTGCCAATATTTCATGGAGAAGGGTATGCCGATATATCATTAAAATTTAAATGTCGATGGGTGGGAGCTTTAAATAACTCAAATTCAAGTGAGAATGAAGTTACTAATTTTTTAATTGGTATACGAACCTTTGATCAGTTTGGAGATAAAGTGAAGTATGAGAGGGATTATTTTCATACAGGTTTAATGTACTGGACTCCAACGTATATAAATGAAAACGGAAGTATAAATGGAATTGCTACGACGGATGGTTTTATTGAATTTCCAATTAGAAGGATTAAAATTGATGATATAGATGATTCAATATCACTGTCTATAATGAATCTCGAGGCAGGTACAGAGGTTGAATTTGAAAATGTTGAAATTCATACTTATCCCATTATATCCACAGTGAATAATTAAATTAGGGTCGTGGAAGATGGCGCTGGTTCAGTTGTATGATAATTATAAAATCAAGGATTTACGATTGGTTGTAAGCGATCTTTATCTATTGGATTTTATGACAATAATAGCTACGTAGGTCGGATTAATGTTCCACCAATCCGACAAAAGGCCGTGCGCAAACGCTTAACCAAACCATGAACAACGGCAATTTGAGAAGGTCAACCAACCTTCTTGGATTGCCGTTTTTGTTTTGGATCGTGAAGGTCTGTGCTGGTGCGTCGGTGGTGGGGAGGCGGTTTTTTTTCGGCGTAAAGGATTGCGGTCTATTTATATGCCCGCCGAAAAAAAACTCAAAAAACCGGGCACATCAAAGGATGGCTGGGTCTTGATTATATGTGCCCGGTTTTTTGCCTTTTGCGCCAGACCCGCAAAAGCGCTACCCCTTCGCTGCGGCCGACCCTGCGCTGGTGGCATTGCGGACCCGGACGGCCTTGGATTTATCGACGCATGTCACGCGGCTTGCACAACAGTTGGCCGGTGACAGGCTCCGCAGCCGTGCTCCGGCAAGCCGCGCGCCATGCTAAGGCCGTGCGGACTCGGCAGGCTTAATCCTTTAAACCCGCTAACCGCAGCGATAAAGGTGCGCACCCATGCGCATCTATATAATCCCGCCCCCCATCGCTCCCCCCCGGCTGTGTTTTGCACGTCTTTTGCATTTTTCCCTGGCCCAGGCTGTGAAGTCCTCGCCGGTAATCAGCTCCCAGCCCATTTATTCTTAGCCGCCACGAAGCAAAAGCCGCGTAAAACAAAGCCGTTGCCAAAATGGACACCTCCGATCTACTGCCGTGCTGCTATCACCGGCGGTGCCATGAAACACTTGATTTTTAAAAAGGTACTCTATCTATTTAAGAAATCCGGCCGCTATCGCGGCCGGATATTAAACCTTCTGATTTAATATGTGCTTTGTTTGATGGGATTATGTGGTCTTGGTCCACCGCTTTGCATCGTGGTTTAACAATATGCTTTCAATAATTTCTTTGACTACCTTTTTTTCGTCTGAACCAAGCTTGGATACAGCTTCAAAAAGAAATCGAAAATCGTCATCAGGACCTCGTTGATCATCAAAAAGCAATGCATCAGCGACGTAGGTCGGCTTAAAGGTCCATCAAGCCGACATTTCTTTAAGTTTATTTCTGAAGGTCTGGGCAAAAAGCGACGTAGGTCGGCTTAAAGGTCCATCAAGCCGACAAAAGGACTTGATCACCGGGATCAAATGCTTTCAAGGTTGCCTTGTTTTGTGTGTTAATTTGTTCAAGACGATTATGCACTTCATCGATGGCGTATTCGACGACTTTGCTTTTTAGCGTCTTTTGCAGTGGCCGCTGATTTTTAGATTCTGCTCTTGCCTGGCTTTGCTGAATGGGCTGGTTGATACCGCCTTAGTTGTCCATTTTATGTATAGCAAATGTACATTTTTTGTAAAAATGATAAGTTAAATTTTAATTTCCGCTATGCCGGATTTTTATAATAAACTAATAATTCAGGTGGTTATCGCGACACTGGCTGGTTGGCATGTTTATTGATTTTATGAGTTAAAGCCGGAGGCGGCATAACATTGTGTCAAATCCCGCAGAAGGATAAATTTATAATCAGGAGACGTGTTATGACCACCTTAGGCAAAAACAACAAAAAAAGGAGCAAAGGGCAGTTTGCACTTTTACGGAGCAGGCGCTTCGGTCCTTTTTTTGGGGTTCAGGTGGCTGGTGCGTTTAACGATAATTTTTTTAAGTCGGCATTGGCGATGCTGCTGGTTTTTCAAACAGCAAGTCCGGGCAATCATTTTTCCTGGTTCGTTGTGAATCTGGCGAGCGGATTGTTGATCGCGCCTTTTGTTCTTTTTTCGGGATTGGCTGGGCAATTTGCCGATAAGTTGGAAAAATCACGGTTGATTCGTATTATCAAAGCATCTGAAATCGCTATCATGGGCTTAGGGTTTGCCGCTCTGATTTGTCAAAGCATTGTATTGCAATTTGCTGTATTGTTCGCCATGGGAACCCAATCGGCATTTTTCGGTCCGCTAAAATACAGTCTTTTGCCTCAGCATTTGAAGCCGGAGGAAATTGTTGACGGTAACGCTTTGGCGGAAATGGGCACTTTTACAGCTATTTTGATGGGGAGCCTGGCAGCAAGCGCTCTGGTTGTCTTTAAAGCGGGAACTTGGCTGGCTGGTTTAATCACGGTGTTTGTCGCTGTGGCGGGATGGCTGTTTAGCACAAAGATTCCTTTTGCTGAGAGTGCAGAGCCGTCTTTGCGTTTGAAATGGCGCCCGATTGCCGGTTTTAAAGAAAGCATGGGGCGTGCGCGTAAAGATCCGGCGGTGTTTTATGCCATTTTGGGACTTGCGTGGTTTTGGTTCATGGGAGCGGCTTATGTTATTCAGTTACCTGTTTATGTGAGCAAAGCTATGCATGCTAATGCGGCGGTGGCAGGTTTGCTGCTTGCCGCGTTTACTTTAGGAGTGGGCGGTGGAGCGCTGCTTTGTGCGAGATTTTCCAAAAAAGGGGTAGAGCCCGGATTGGCGCCCATCGGCAGTCTGTTAATGGGGTTGGCGGGGTGTCATTTAGCCGGTATTGGGTTTACTGCCCAAAAGTTGACGCTTTTACAATTTATAAAGATCCCCGGCAGTGCAATGCTTCTTGTTGATTTGGTCCTGACCGGTATTGGCGGCGGGTTATTTGCCGTGCCCCTTTATGCGTTGATCCAGTTAAGAGCGCCGCGTCATATTTGTTCTCGTATCATTGCCGCGGGCAATGTCCTAAATGCGCTTGCCATGTTGCTTTCGGCCGTTATAGCGATTTTTCTGCTTTCTTTTTGCGGTTTGGAAGTGCGGCGCTTTTATGGCCTGCTGGCGGTGATAAGCTTGGTGGTGACTGTAATTGCCAGTTACAAGACCGTTTTGCATCTGCTGCGATTATCTGTCTGGGCCCTTATCAAGGTGCTTTACCGTATTCGCTGTAATGGGCTTGAGGCTATTCCGGGAAAAGGCGCTGCTGTTTTGGTCTGCAACCACGTGAGCTATTTGGATGCATTGATTATTGCCGGTTCATGCTCCCGGCCGATTCGGTTTATCATGCACATTAGCTATTACAAGATTCCGGGCTTTAAATGGTTTTTCAATCTGGCCAGGGTGATCCCAATTTGTTCCGGCCGGAGAAACCGTAAAATCCTTGCGGCCGCTTTTGATGAAATTGCCGGCGCTCTTGAGCAAGGCGGCCTGGTCTGTATTTTTCCTGAAGGCCGCCTTACGCGCACTGGTGATATCGGCCCTTTTCTCCAAGGCATTGAAAAGATAGTAGAGCGTACGCCGGTTCCCGTTATTCCTCTGGCTTTGAACGGTCTTTGGGGCAGCATGTTCAGTCTTAAAACCCACACATGGCTGCGGCTTCCCAGGTGCTTGCGGCCAATCATCAAGTTGTCTGCCACAGAGGCCGTGCCGCCGAAGTTTGTTTCTGCCGGCAAGTTGAAAAAAATAGTATCGGAATTGAAAGCTTCGGCATCTTAAAAAAATCAATTCAACATCAAGCGCCGGGCCGTTTGAAGTTTTTTTAGGGGCATCCTTTCTAAATATTCTGAATTATGGTCAGGGGATAATTTTCTTTTTCCCAGGCGTTTACTCCTCCTTTAAGCACTTTAACGTTACGATAGCCTTGCTCCAAAAAGGTTTCAGCCCGACCGGCTGCGGTGGCCTCGGCCTGTCAGGAGCAATAGAAAATAATTTCCTGATATTTGTCTATCTTAGGCAACCGGTCCTGAAAGGTTTGCCATGAAATAGCGCCTTCAAGGTTATTGCTTTGAAATTTCGATATTTCGTCATAAGCACAGACCAGTATGGCCTTGCCGAATAAGGTTCTCTCGCGGGTGTGTTTTGCCGATATTCGTGAAATTTTAATTGGTTGGCGCATGTCAATCTCCCATATTCAGGGTCTTCCACGACCCTTAAACAGGTTGTTTAGTTTTTTTGCCATAAGCCTCATATGTATGGTTCCATCATTATTCAATAGTAGGTTTAGGCGATTTTTGTCAAAGAATATAAAATTTTAACAGATGCCACCTTGTTTTTCTTTTTTTTGCCAATTTTGTTATTAAACGCTATTGAGTGTTAGCATAAAACCCTAAATTTAAAGCGAGCTAATGTGAGAGGAGAACACAACATCATGAAGCAAATCATTGATCCCGCTATCGTGAGGCAGTGTATTCAAGACAGTGGGCTGGAAAACACCGGTCTGGCTTCTATTCGTGAACTTAACAGATTAGTGTCTGCGATTGAAATCGCCACTCAGGTTTCTTTTATACGTATGGAAATGGGGATTCCGGGGCTGTTGCCGCCGGACATCGCCGTGAACGCGGAAATTGAGGCGTTGAAGCGTGGTGTGGGGTCTAAATACCCGCCTTTTGACGGAATTCCGGAACTTAAGGATGAAATTTCACTTTTTATTCGAAACTTTATGGGCGTGGATATCAGTCCGGCCGGATGTATGCCCACGGTGGGCTCTATGCAGGGAACGTTTCTTGCCATGATGATGGCCGGGCGGCGAATAAAGGGCAGGGACCGGGTGTTGTTTATCGATCCGGGCTTTCCGGTAAACAAGCGTCAGGCCCAGGTTCTGGGATTGGCCTTTGATTGTTTTGATATTTATGATTACCGGGGGGGCAAACTGGCTGACAAACTGGAAAGTTATTTGCAAACCGGACAGTATGCAGCCCTGATTTACTCCACACCCAATAATCCGTCCTGGATATGTCTGAACGAACAAGAGCTGCAAACCATTGGTAAGTTATGTTCGAAATATGATGTTATCGCCTTAGAGGATCTGGCTTATTTCGGTATGGATTTTCGTGTCGATTACAGTGAGCCGGGCAAGCCGCCGTTTATACCAACTGTGGCGAAGTACACGGATAATTGCATTTTGCTGATTTCTTCTTCCAAGTCTTTTACATTGGCCGGGCAGCGTATTGGCATGCTGGCTGTGGCCGATGCCCTTTTCAATTCAGAGGCGGATAATCTAAAGACCTATTTTGGCAGCAGCCGTTTTGGGTATGCTTTGATTTTCGGGGGAATATATACTATCAGCGCAGGGCTTTCACACAGCGCCCAATGGGGATTGAGAGGGCTTTTGGGAGCAGTGAATGGCGGGCAATATAATTTTGTGGAAAATGTGCGCGAATATGGCGGCCGGGCCGCAAAAATGAAAAAGATCTTTTTGGATAACGGGTTCCACCTGGTTTACGATCAGGATGACGGCAAACCCCTTGCCGATGGGTTCTATTTTACAGTCGGTTATCCGGGTATCAGCGGGGTGGATCTTGTGGAACGTTTGCTTTTCTATGGTATCAGCGCGATTGCTTTGGTTACTACCGGCAGCAAGAGAGAAGGCATTCGTGCTTGTGTTTCACTGACCGGACCGGAACGCTTCGGCGAGTTAGCGCATAGGCTCAAAAAATTTCATGAGGATTCGAATAGCCCGGCTGTGTAAAATTGGGCTATTGATCTTTTATGGCGGGATGGGCGCTATTTTTTTGATACTGTCCATTTTTCCAGCCGTTTGATAAGTTTTTTCAAATCAATTGGTTTGGGCAGATAGTCGTTCATTCCCGCTTGAAGGCATTTTTCTTTATCGCCCTTCATGGCATTGGCGGTCATGGCAATTATTGGGACAGGTGTTTTCCTGTGCAAGGGATGATCCGGGTTTGATTCATGTTTACGGATAGCCTGGGTGGCTCTCAGACCATCCATAACAGGCATCTGGACGTCCATGAGTACGATGTCATAGGTTGCCGCGCTTAATGCTTTCAGGGCCTCTTTGCCATTTGTTACGGCTTCAGACCGGTATCCTGATTTTTGCAGGATATTCATGGTCAGTTTGCGGTTGATGCAATTGTCTTCAACTAATAGGACCCGAATATCGGAACGCTTTTCCGAATCAGGTTTTGCATGTGATTTAGGTACGTATTGAAAGAGTTTTGAAGATGATCCGGTTGATGCTGTTGAGATAACATCGGATACGCAGTCGAGCAGACGCTTGAGCCTGATGGGTTTGGTAAGCCGGGATGAAATGTTAAGGTGTTTTTCTATCTTCTCACTGGCCGTGATTCCAAAGCTGGTCAACAGGATAAGGGGTATGCGCCTGGATTCAAGAATTGCGGAAAGTGATTTTACTTCAGGAAAAGAGCAGTTCTCAATCAGTTTATGGTCTAATAGAAGAACATCACATGAACGTTTTTGCGGGCCGGTTTGCTTTACACTTTCAATGGCGGTCGTCAAATCGGCGGGCGATGTTACATGATAACCCGCCTTTTTTAAATAGTTCGCCAGCAGGCTTTGAAGCATCGGGTGGGCAGCGGCGGCTAATACGCGGCTTTTTTTATCGGGCTGTTCGTGTTTAAAAATATTTGTTGCGTGTGAATCAATGTGCTCATGTTTCTTGAATACAGGATTAAAGTAAAATTCCGATCCGATTCCCACTTGGCTTGTGACTTCCAATGCGCCTCCCATTTTTTCCACCAGGGCTTTTGAAATCGATAGCCCTAAGCCGGTTCCTCCGTACTTGCGCGAAGTAGACGCATCGACCTGGGAGAACGCCTCGAAAAGGATGGCTTTTTTATGTTTGGGGATGCCGATTCCGGTATCGCTTACCCTGATAGAGACGGTAATGGTTTGCTGTGTTTGCTTTTCTTTTTCAACCCGGACGGTTACATCTCCCTTGTCGGTAAATTTAATGGCATTGGCGATAAGGTTGGAAAGAACCTGGCGCAACCGGGACGAATCACCGATAAGATAACGCGGGATTTGGGGATCGACATATCCGATCAGGTCCAGGCCTTTTTCACTGGCGCTTAGGCAAAGCAGCTCAATGACGTCTTCGACGATTTCCAGGATGCTGAAATTGATGTTTTCAAATTCAAGCTTTCCGGCCTCAATTTTAGAATAATCCAGAATATCGTTAATTATCGTCAGAAGTGAACCGGCGCTTCTTTGAATCATGTTGGCGAATTCAAGCTGTTCGCCGTTTAGGTCAGTATCCAGAAGCAGTTGGGTCATGCCGGTAATACCGTTCATTGGTGTGCGGATTTCGTGGCTCATGTTAGCTAAAAACAGGCTTTTGGCCCGATTGGCGCTTTCGGCTTTTGTTTTCATCCGGTTGGCCCGGCTGATGGCGGTTTCTAGATTTTTGTTTGCGTTTTCTAATTGTTGCGTTCGTTTTCTTACCCGGTTTTCAAGTTCAATGTTTAGTTTTTGAAGTTTATATTCGGCTTCTTTGCGGTCGTTGATATCCCAGGCGATTCCTTCGATATGTTGCGGCAGACGTGAGGCCGGATCGTATATGATGCGGGCGCTGCAGGCAACCCAAATTCGCGATCCGTTCCTGCGGTACATTTGTGCTTCAAATTCTTTTATTTCACCGGTTATGGAAAGCTTTTCAATAAATAGTTTCCGGTCACCGGGACTCACATAAAGTTGTTTGGCGACATCATTTATTTTGCTGACAATCTGTTTCGGTGAATCATATCCGAATATTCTCGCCATGGCATGATTGGCGCTTAACAACTTGCCATCCAGAGTGATTTGAAAAATTCCTTCAATTGAGTTTTCAAATATTTGCCGGTATTTTTGCTCTGTTTTTTTTAATTGTAAATTTGCTTTTTCTACTTCTTTTGCTTTTCGTTCTATATCTCTATATAGTGCGGCGTTCTCTATCGATATCCCCGCCTGGTAAGATAGCAATTTAAGAATCCTGACGCGTTCATCGGTGAAAATATTCGCGGCCAGGTTGTTTTCATGATAAAGCAGGCCTATTAGCAGGTTCTGACGGATGATCGGTATGCATAATACGGATTTGGGACGGTTTTTGCTGATATACGGATCTGATGAAAAACGCTTATCCGAAGCCGCATCCTTTATGAGCAGGCAGTTGCGGCATTGCGCCACTTCGTCCATGATTGACCGGGGAACGATCCATTGGCTTTGATCTGCAGTTAAAGGTATCGATGTGAGTTGTGTGCTGTTGTTTTGATCCGCTGTGAAACGGGCTTCTATGGATAATTCGTTGTTATTGTTTAAAATCAATACAGAATACTGGGCGCCGGCTGTTTCCGTGACGATCTTCATCAACTTGGTGAGCAGTTTCGTGGTTTCGATTTCTTCGGAAATTACCTGGGTTGCGTAGACAAAAGAATTAAAATCCAATTGGGACGAAGATGTATATTCCGGGTGATCTAGTGTAAAGGCGGTGTCTTTTAAGACAGTTCCGGTATTTTCGGATTCACGGAAAGCAAATGGAAATGATTTTTTAATTTGTTTTGCCTTTAAAATCGCCCCCCATTTAAGGTAGAGGTGTTTGGCGTGGAGCAGGTGTTTTTTGCTTTGAAGCATGTTTTTGCATGATAATTGCAACCGTCCCAACTTTTCACTGAACAATGCCGCATGCTGGAGAAACGCATTTTTTTTTGCTGAAGAAATAGCTTTTTCATAGCAATCGGCCGATGTTTTTATGTCGCCTGTAATAGTTGCGATTTCCGCTTTCAGCGCGAAATATTTGTGCTCAAAGTTTGCGGGGCAGTTTTTTGCATAAGTTTTAAATAATGAGCAATTTTCGCGTAACATCTTCATCGATGAGTTTTGTTCTTTTTTTCCGGCTTTGCTATAGTCGGCGGCCAGGCTCAGGGAGAAGAAAAAGATGTGATCGGCATTGGCCATAGACCCTGGGATGGAACCGGAAGCTATTTCTTCATAGGTTTGCCGGCCCGCATCCATTTCTTGTTCATTATCGCCAAAGAGATAACACAAGTATAGCTTTAATGCCCGGTACCAGTAGAGGGGGCGGATGGAACCGCTTTTTTTGATTTTTTTTAAATACCGGGTTTCGTCGAAAATTTCATCGCTAAATGATGTTGGGCCGGCGGTTTTGCCTTCAAGGCATAAAATCGCACGCTGGGTCAACGTGATCATATAATCGGCTATGGCATGCTTGGTTTTGCGGGCAAACGCCAGGTATTTGTATATGTGTTGTTTTTGAAGGTGTAACGGTTGGCCGCTGAGAAACATCTTATAAACAAAGGTGTAGGTGTTCATGTTGGCCCACATAAAATCGCCGTTTTCAATTCCGGTTTCGTATCCGGTTGTTAAAGTATCAAATGAATGCGTGATCGGATTTGTCCAGGAATGAATAAGCGAACCATAGATAGCGTGAATGTATGGGGCTGCCTGAATGTGGTCATGCTTTTTAATGATATCCAGGCCAAGGCGGCCGAATTGCTGTCCCATGTCATAATTTTCATACGCTACCATGACAACACCGTAGTAGGCGTATGCCATGGCAGAAGATTCGCAGTTGCCATGGGTTAATATAAAGTTGACTGTTTTGGCCGCGTATAAATGGAGCAACATATGATCTTTATACCAGGTAGCAATTAGAAAAGAGGCCATCAATTCCGCGGCCATTAAATTTTGGGGGTCTGTCATTTCGGGCAAATCGATTAACTCGGCGATGCAGCGGCCTTTCATACGGCTTTTGATACTTTCGATTTGAGCCGAGACTTGCCTGGTGGTGGTTTGGGCGGGCAATTCGACTCCCAAGGCTGACAATGCCCGGATACCGGTTGCGATGACTTCATCCACTTTGCCGCTGTTAAGGTAGATGGAAATTTTTTTTAACGCGACCTTTGCCCGGTCAAGTTTGGATGTGCTTTTTTCAAGGACGGTGTCAAAATGATGTTCGGCTTTCTGGGAATTGCCATTGAGATATTCGCATTCTCCCAGTTTTAAATGAATGTCCACTATTTTTTCATAATGTGCGGACCAGGCTGATTTGCCGAACAGCTCCAAGGCAATTGTAAAATAGTCAAGGGCGGACAAGTATGCTGATTCGGACATGGCCTTGAGCCCGGCATCCATGTTCAGCTCAGCGAGTATGTTTTTTTCATTGGTTTGAGTTATTAAACGGCGTCCGCAATTATATTGAGTGAGGATATCGTATATGAAATCGCCGCGATTGGTATTGTCCGTTGTTTGAAGCAAGCGCCTGCCGATTTCCAAATGATGTTTTTTACGATGTTCAGGCTCGATAATATGATAGGCATTTTGTTGTATTCTGTCGTGGGTAAACATCAGTTTAAGGTTTTCGGAGGCTGATGTGGATTCAGCCGTACCCGTATGACCGTTTTTGATGATTGGCACAACAAATCCTTCGTGAATTGCTTTTTTTAATTCGTCAAAGGTTTTGTTTAATGTCTGTTTGCAGATCGTTGCCAGGATGTTTAGATCGAACTTGTTGCCCAGGCAGGCTGCGACCTGAAGAAGTTGTTGAGTGACGGGAGGCAACCGTCCGATTTTCGAAGCAATCAGATCATTAATATTGTTGGAGATTTTCAGTGTTTGCGTTTTTTCAGGGCTCCATTGCCACTTGCCTGTCTGGTGATTGAAAAATATGATTCCCCGCTCGTATAGATCCTGTAAGAATTGTTTCAAAAATAGCGGGTTTCCGTTAGCTGTTATATGGCACAAGTGTGAAAGCGACTTGATGTCTTTGACCGGGCAATGAAACGTTTTTGCTACAATCTGATCGACTTGTCCGGCTTCCAGGCTGTTCAGGCTAAGCGTGCGTATATTGGCGTTTTCTTTCTTGAGGCAAGCTATGGTTTTGAACAAAAAGTGATGTTCGCAGACTTCTTCTTGTCTGTACGCGCCAATGATCAGTGTGTATTTGAAATCGGCGTCCGTTGCCAAAGCCTTGAGTAAATTCAAGGAGGCGGAATCTGCCCATTGCATATCATCCAAAAATAAAATAAGGGGGTGTGATGCGGTGGCAAAGGTTTGAATAAAATTCTGAAATACCATTAAAAAACGATTTTGGGATTCAACCGGGGATAAATTCGGCACGCCGGCAGGTTGCCCGATAATCCGGATTAAATCGGATATTACATCCGTCATGATTTTTGCGTTTTTGCCAAGCGCATATTTCAATTTTTCTTTCCAGGCGGCTATGGAATCTTGGTTTTTTGTTAACAGATGACGGATAAATTCGGAAAAGGCCTCTATTACCGAGTCATATGGCAGCGGTTGTTTTCTAAATTGCTGGAATTTTCCGGATAGGAAAAAATTGCTTTGACGGTTTATCTGTTGCTTAAACGCATTGACCAGGGAGGTTTTTCCTATGCCGGCATAGCCTTTGATCAGGAATAATTCACAAGGGCCTTTGCAAACCCGTTCATGCGTCTTATGCAACTTATCGAGTTGCTTTGAGCGGCCGACAAGTTGTAAAGGGAATTTGAGTTTAGCTGAAATATCGTATTGCGCCAGGTCAAATGGTTCGATTTTTTTATGTTGTTCATATTGGCGCAAGCATCGTCTCAAGTCGAATTGTATTCCTTCGATGCTCTGATACCGCTCATCTGCGGATTTAGCCAAAAGCTTCATGATGATCTCGGAGACAACGACCGGTATGCCGGCGGCGGTATCGGGCGGCAAAGGTTCCTTGGCGATATGGGCATGTATGATTTCAATAGGATCGGATCCTTCAAACGGCAGTTTGCCGGTAAAAAGCTCATAAAGGGTTACCCCTAATGAGTAGAAGTCGCTTCTCAAATCTACAGCCTGGTTCATACGCCCGGTTTGTTCCGGTGAAATGTATGGGAGCAATCCTTCAATTTTAGGATCAGGTAAAATAATCGATTGTTCCTGCCGGATCATTACTCCCGTTCTTAGATCTATCAGAACCAGTTGATTGGAATCCGGATCGAAGAGCAGGTGGTTGGGATTAACATTTTTGTGAATGATTTTGACCTGATGCAAAGCGCGGATGATTTCACAAAGCGATAAAGCCAGATCTAACATCGTTGGTAAAAAACGTGAGCCTTGAAAGCGGTTGAGCGCCAAAGCATGTTTTAATAGCAATCCGTCTACGTTTTTGAACACCATGGCGATTTTAGAATCATTGGTTTTAATAGACTCTGGTTTTAAAATATCGGGATGCTGAACGCGTTGCAGCAGCTCGAACTCTTTTCTCAGGCGCCTTGAATGGTGCAATGGTGGCGATTTAGGATGAGTGGTTTTTATAAGATAGGGTTTTCCGCCGGTTTTATTTATGGTTCTGTACATTATATAGGTATCGTCTGAGAGTACGATTTCGTGGGCAGTGGAGTCTTCAAGTATCATGAGCGCAAATCCTGAAATAGTTTTGAGGCGGCAATAAAATTTTCGTCCTGCTGGTGTTGCCGGATGCCATTAGTAATTTTTCATATCACAAATAAGGTATCTGTGTTGATAGTTAGTGTTGAACCGGATATGGGGAATTTGACCGGCAGCTTCGTTGTGCTGAAGAATTTTTTTTCCGCAATAGCATCTCCATGCCTGTAATAAAATGTTTTGCACGCCTTGATTTCAAACAAATTTAGCTACTTGTCTGATTGACACCAGATACCGCAAATATGATTACCGCGGATCGCTGTAAAGGATATAAAGGATGCCCATGACAATTTTGTGGTGGTGTCATTTTTATCAAAAATAATATATACGCTAAGAATACAGGTTCGGGGTTTACAACAATCGGGTTATTGTGCCGGATGCGGATTCGTTTTTAAAGCGTGTCAACTGGCGCATTTTACTCGGCCTTTACGCGAGTTGAGAACAAAATCGATAAGGGAAAATTTATGAAGCGTCATTTGAAAGATGAACTCAGAATGCATTTGCCTGAAATAGCGGCCCGGCTGCTGCGGGTTTTATCCCGCCTGGTGCGGACGAAAATAATAGGCTTTGATCAGGTTGAGCGATTCGGCAAGGTCAATTTTGCTATTTGGCATGGTGACGAAATGGCCATGTTGCCAAGGTTTGGTAACATTAATGGGGTTATTCTGATCAGCCAGTCCAAAGACGGTGAAATGCTGGCAAGGGGGGCGCGGCTGCTGGGCTATCATGTGGTGCGGGGATCTTCCAGCCGGCGCGCCGTGGGCGGCATGGTCGCTTTAATAAAAGCCTCTGCCCAGGGATATCGTGGGATTTTAGCTGTGGATGGCCCGCAGGGGCCGCTGCACACCTGTAAGCCGGGTGTGGTAAGGTTATCCCAAAAATCAGGTGTGCCCCTGCTGCCGGTCGGAGCTGCCACAACCCGCCGGTATGTTTTTAAAAAAACCTGGAGCAAGTCCTATTTGCCTTTGCCTTTTGGACGTCAGGTTATTTTTTTTGGCGAACCGTTGTTTTTCGGGCAAGACAAGGACGCTAAGTCATTGGCCAATTATTGCAAACAGGTAGAGCAGGCATTGCATAGCGCTAACCGGGAGGCAAAAACGATTTTAAGGCAGGCAGACAGGCAGTAGCTATCCCAAATTATAGTTGCGCTTTTTTAAAACCAAATAGATTCAAAAAAACAGATGGTTATTTAATTTTATTCCCTTTTAATAAATTTTTACTAAAGTGATCAGGTCAATCAGCCGAAAATATTCTTCAGCCAGCGATGAGTAGATCGTATTTTGAAACAGTATGGGGCTGTGGATTGGTGAATAAAGATTGGCGGCGCCCGATTTGAGGCTCAGCCAAGTAAGTTTAGGGTTTTAACGCGTGCAAGACCCTTATGGAGGCCTGATGATTTCTTCTCCTTGTAAGACATGTGAAAAACGTAATTTGCCAAAAGATCAATGTATTGAAAAATGTAAAAAAATTAAAGAGATTCAAGTGCTTCAAAGCATGATGCCTAAAACAGCCTATAGTGCCGTAGACGGCGCGGATACAGACCGGTTTCGATTGGCGGTTGCCAATGAGACATTGCATTGTGCGCTCGGATAGGTTTTAGAGCCTGCTTGGGATCTAAAAATCATTTTTAGGGTTTTTGAGAATTCTGCAGTTTTGGATTGTTCCAGTGACGCTGGTTGTCGCGCAGGGATTTTTTTTTCAGGTTTTTTGCCAGGGCAGCGGTTAGGTCTATACCGGTTTGATTGGCGATGCAGGTAATGACAAACATGATGTCAGCCAATTCGTCAGCCAGCGCTTCTTTGCCTTTGGTTTGGCCTTTGAAGCTTTGCTCGCCGTATAAGCGCACCATAAGACGTGCGGTTTCCCCCACTTCTTCCATTAAGATCGCCAGATTTGTTAATTCATTAAAATATCTTACACCGTAACGATGTACCCATTGGTCCACGTGTTGCTGATATGCTTTAACGCAAAGCGCTTGAACAGGTTCATCGGGATTTTCATTTTTGTTTTTTTTCAATTTTCAATGCTTCCATCAGGGCGGCTTTGTGGAGTTCGCCTGCGATATGCACGGGGCTCTTGCCGCTGATAGGGTCCCAATTGGATGGGTCGGCAACGCAAAAATACTGGGTTTCCAGTCCAAGGCGGATAGCGGCTTGTTCTACGGGCAATCCAATAATTTTTTCGGCAGCTTGCCATGTGGCGCCGCAAGGGGCTCCCCGGCGGACATTAATGGCGCTGATCCGGTTTTTTTCAGTGTTTACGGTGAATTCGGGACGCCCGAATTGTTTTCCGTAATTGCCTAATTTTTCTTTTTGGCGCAAGGCGCAGCATGTACGGGGCAAGAGCGCTTCTTCTTGCCGGGGGCCTTTTTTGCCCGATGCAATGACGGGCACACCAGCTTGCTTGCACAATTGCGCCAGTGCATGGGTCAGGTCGGGATGCTTAAAATGATCCAGAACAAGGCTGGCCTCTATTTTTTTCGGCAACCAGGCGCTGGCGTCGTCGATAATGGGCGGCAGCGCATCGTCAATGGAAAAAACGTTTAAAGTGATTGTATCTTTTGCGTAGCGTTTGATCCCGGCAATTTTTCCCGCTGCGCTGTTGTTTTGCTCAAATACCCAGATGGTTTGACAAGGCAACAGGCCGCGACTCATATCACATCCTTGGCCATGGAGATCAGGCAGTTGGGTGATTTGTCTTGTTTGCCTTTCTGATTTTCATATCCGCCTATCAGACCAAAAGGATTATTACAAACCTTCCAGCCGCCCTCTTCTTTAACCAGCTCAAGGATCGTGTCAACATGATGGTCTTTACCTATAAAAAAAAGTTTTCCAATGACCATGTAAACCGGATTGATGGCGACCCGGGTAGTGCCTTTGACATGAACTTTTGTCAGCTTTTCGCTTTGATCAACTATTTCCAGGTGCATTTTGGTAAACAGATGCCTTACGTAATTTGAGGATAATCCGCGCTGGCCGCTATCGTATTGTTTCTGGTAAAGGTAGTTGTCGGCCGCTTCACCATCTGCAGCCAGTGATTTGCACAGGTAGTTTTGCATATCCTCGTCAAGATAGAAATAAGCCTTGGTAAATTCTTTTGCCACACGCGCCGGGCTCTGATAGCAATCCGCCGCAATCATCGCTACCTGGATTAGGGCTGCAATGAAAAGTAAAAATACAAAAGGTATCAACTGATTTTGCCGATCCATGGAAAACCTCCTCTGAAAAATCCTTTAACCTGCCGATTTATATTCTTTCTATATAAAAATTAATTGAAATTCATTATATTGCCTGAGCCGGGATAAATACCATGTCCTTTTTTGCATTACAAGCATTATGAGCGGGCCCATCCGTGTTGCACAACGGGTCTTTCAAAAGATAGCTTTAGCGGGTCGAGTTGACCCGGTATAAGGAATAGGTTATTTTTTTCGTTAGTGACAAATAACATCGGAAACACTATCAGGAAATTTCAAAAATGTTTCAAGCATTCTCAGTATCTTAAAAAGGTATAGGTTAAGGGCGCAATTTTAAACAGGTGCTATTTTGTTCAAAATGGAATATAAAAACAGTTTGATAACGAAATTGTTGTTGAGCTCCGGTTTAGTGCTTTTGCTGTCGTTTTCTTTATCTGGGTACTTTTATGGAAGCTATGTTAAAGAAAAATCAGTGAGGCAACTTTCCGGCACTATGGATCGGCTGAGTAACACCATTCGGCTCGGCTTGCGTTATGCCATGATGATCAACTCCAGGGACGATATCGAACAAATCATCAACAACATTGCACTCCAGAATGATATTGAGAACATTCGCATTTACAATAAACTCGGTCAGATTAAATATTCAAATCATTTCGAAGAAATAGATGTTAAAACCAATATCAAGGCCGAAGCGTGTTACATTTGCCATAATAGCGAGCCTCCCATAACTCAGGTCAATTTATCCGAAAGGGTCAGGATTATTCATTCCGGTAAAGGTTACCGATTGATGGGAATCATTAGCCCCGTATACAATGAGAAGGGCTGTTCGGCGGACAATTGTCATGTCCATCCTTCGAATAAAAAGGTTTTAGGGGCATTGGACCTGGTTGTTTCTCTTAAGCACATGGATCATGAAATAACCTTCCAGCAACGCAGCATGATTATTATTGCCGTTGCCGTGTTTATCGGGATAGGGGGGATGATCGTTTTTATTATTGTCCGTTTTGTCACCAATCCGATTAATAAACTTATCAATGGGGCGCAGCGGATCGAGCAGGGCGATTACAACACCATGGTCCGTGTCAACCAAAAAGATGAAATACAGGAACTGGCCAGGGCAATCAATCAGATGGGACAATCTATTGGGAATAAAACAGAAGAACTCAACAAGCAAAAAGATGAGTTTCAGAACTTGTTTGAAATGGTTCCATGTATCATAAGTGTTCAGAACCTTGATTATCGGCTTATCGGTTATAATCGGGAATTTGCCAAACGTTTTGATTCTAAGATAGGCGAATATTGCTATAAGGTCTACAAGGGGCGTGAAGAAAGATGTGTTGTCTGCCCGGTTCAAAAAACATTCGCTGACGGCAAGTCCCACTACAGTGAAGAATCGGGTATTGATAGAGATGGAACGGTAAAACATTGGATTGTCAGGACGACGCCCATAAGGGATGACAACGGCAACATAGTTGCCGCTATGGAGATGAACCTTGATATCACCGAGCGCAAGCAGTTGGAGCAAAGACTTGAGCAGTCCGAAGACAAGTATTACGCTATTTTTAATACTATCCCCAACCCTGTATTTGTACTGAATCCGGAAAGCATGGAAATTCTCGATTGCAACAACAGTGTTACCAGCGTATACGGGTATATCCGGCAAGAATTGATCGGCAAGTCTTTTTTTGATTTTTTTGGCGATGCCGCAGATCACCATTTTATTACGGGGTTAAAGGGTACTGCTGTTGTCGAACGGGCCAAGCATCGCAGCAAATACGGGCAAACGCGTTATGTGACCATTCGGATGTCCCCCTCGGAATATGGCGGCCATCAGGTATTGCTAGTCACCATCGGCGATATCACCAAAAGCCTGGAAGCAGAGCAGCAATTGATTCAGGCAAGCAAAATGGCTACCTTGGGTGAAATGGCCACCGGTGTGGCCCATGAGTTAAACCAGCCGCTATCGGTTATTAAAACCGCCAGCAGTTATTTTATGCGCAAGGTCCGTAAAAAAGAACCGATAAAACCCGATATCCTCGAAACAATGGCAGAGCAAATCGACCGTCATGTCGTCAGAGCATCAAAAATTATCAAGCATATGCGCCAATTCGGCCGCAAGAGTGATGATATCCAATTACAACCCGTGCATATTGGTGAGGTGCTTGAACAGGCCTCTGAACTTTTCAGCCAGCAACTCAAAGTGCGCGGCATCAATGTAGTATGGGATATCGATAAACATCTGCCTGCAATTACGGCGGATGCGGGGCGTTTGGAACAGGTGCTGATCAATCTGCTGATCAATGCCCGGGACGCCATAGAAGATAAATGGGGCGCTCTGTCTGAATCAAGTGATCAGAAACAGATTGTGTTATCCGCCAAATGCAGCCAGGGTCAGGTCGTTTTGTCTGTATGCGACACAGGCACGGGGATTCACGAAGACTATCTGGAAAAGATTTTCGAGCCCTTTTTTACCACTAAAAAAGTGGGTCAGGGCACCGGTCTTGGGTTGTCCATCAGTTACGGCATTATCAAAGAGTGCGGCGGCCGTATTTATGCGCAGCCCAATCCCGGCGGCGGAGTTTGTTTTATAATTGAAATTCCTGCACACGAGGTCCAATGAAAAACGATATTTTATTGGTTGACGATGAGGATGGTATTCGCAAAGTGCTTGGTATTTCACTGGCAGACAGGGGCTATACCGTGCATACCGCCTGTGACGCAAAGCAGGCCGTTGCCATATTTGATGATCGAAAACCAGGTATTGTCCTTACCGATATCAAAATGCCGGGAATGGATGGAATTGAGCTTCTGAAGGTTTTAAAGCAGCGGGACCCTGAAGTGGAAGTTATTATGATAACAGGGCATGGAGATATCAGCCTTGCAATAAAAAGTCTTAAGCTGGAAGCCACTGATTTTATTGTCAAGCCTATAGATGAAGATGCGCTGGATGTGGCTCTCAAAAGAGCCGGGGAACGCATTGATATGCGCTCCCAACTACGGGACTATACTCAAAATCTCGAACAGCTTGTTGAGGAAAAATCGCATCGGCTGATTCAGGCCGAGCGCTTGGCTGCCATGGGCGAAACCGTTGCCGGGCTGGCTCATGCAATTAAAAATATTGCTGGCGGGCTCAAGGGCGGCGCTTTTGTAGTTGAAAAGGGGTTGTCTCTGAATAACAGCCAGTATCTGCAACAGGGCTGGCAGATGGTTCAAGACAATGTGAGCCGAATTGAGCAACTATCCCTTGATCTGCTCAATATTGCCAAGCCCGGTATTCCCAACTTCCAGTATACCGATCCTGCTGTGCCTTTGCAGCAGGTATACAAACTCATGCAACCCCAGGCCAAGCAGTATGGCATTCGGATGACCGTCAAGATCGGTTCGGATTTTCCGCAGATCGCCATGGAACCGGAAAGTATTCACCGCTGCCTTATGAACCTGGTCACAAACGCTGTAGATGCCTGCTGCCAGGGAATTTGCGGGAACCAGGAACCCGAAATTATACTATCAGCCCATATTGGCCGTTCATGGCTGATTTACCAGGTGCGCGATAATTGCGGCGGAATGGACCCAGAAGTACAGAAGCAGCTGTTTAAAGGTTTTTTTACTACAAAAGGCAGCAGGGGAACAGGTATCGGGTTGATGTTGAGCCGCAAGATTATCGAAGACCACCAGGGAAACATTCGTGTCTTCTCCGAGCAAGGACACGGCAGCCTTTTTCGCATTCGCCTTCCGCTTAGGAATGAAATGTCGTAACCAAAATATATTTTTTTTCAGAATTCCACCTATCGTGTATCGCTCTTAGCAACTCTTCAGGCGCTTTTCGGGGCTGAAAGGAATCCGAAGTCTTTGTAGAAGCGGAATTTTGTTTAAGTTTTGAGGTAATTTTATCGATCTGATTTGATAGTTTCGTGTTCATATGGTGTCCTCCTAGATATTGCTTTTTTAAAAAAATTTCGTTGCCCTAATGTGCCGGCAAAATACTATGACCTTATCCAGTCAGGATCTCAAAGCCTGGGCCGGATTGTTAACCGGAATATTTTGGGCAGCTTGGCTTAATAATACAAAACGGTTTTTAATGGGCCGAACCATTTGTCGCTTTTCTGGAGTATAGCAAGTACTATGCCTAATTTTGAATTTGTGGAGGAGCCCGTTTTTTAGAGGTTTTTTTGGCTGTAGCATCAAGCGAATAGGCAACAAAGTTGTCACATGGCAATAAAGTTGCCAGATGGATTTGGCGGATGAGCTTAGGATCCTGGAGACTGTAAATATCCCACTGTTGCCAGACTTGATCGATATGGCTTTGACTTTTGCGTTCTTAGAGTCTGTTTCTGTTATGTCATGGTAAGGTTAGATTTTTTTTGCAATCGATAAAAATTGGGTTGACTTGCAATTGCCTTCTTGACTATATTTGTCGGGATTTGCCGACAACATAATTAAGGAAGCTGATACCTTCGAATGCTGATACCGTCAAAAAAGGGCCAATATGCTTTGCGCGCAATTTACGAACTGTCCAGGCGTAAAGACGAAGGACCCATTAAGATTTCTACCATAGCTGATGTTCAGGTTATACCGCACCGTTTTTTGGAAGTGATTCTCAATCAATTCAAAGGAAGCGGAATTGTGGAGGCTAAGCGTGGAGTTTACGGTGGCTATTCACTTACCCGTTCACCTTCGCAGATTACAGTGGGTGATGTGTTGCGGTATTTACAAAGGGATCGGGACGCCACCGCTTGTTTGGCTTGTGTTTCCCAAAAGACATGTCCCTTTTTCGATAATTGCGGATTTTTAAAGCTGTGGCAAAAAGTCAAAGCCGCAGCGTTTGACATATACGATCAAACAACGATGCAAGACCTGCTCGATAGCAATGAGACGGACATTGCATTGAAACAAGCACCGGTTGAATGAGCGCGTAGTGTGCGTCAAGGAGTTTGTGTGCATGCAAGGATTTGAGATGATGGTGAAAAAAAGAATCCAACGAATCGTTATGGGGACTCTGGCAGCGGGCCTGGTCATACTGGCGGGTTCTTTTACGGTGATGGCCGTGGCAAGTAAAGAGGTACCTGAAGACAAAGGCGGGGCTGATTTGATTCTGATCGGCAGTCTCAAACAGTTCGGCGCTCTTGAGCGTCCGGCAGTGCCGTTTTATCATGACAGGCACACTGAGGCGCTTGCCGGCGAAAACAAAGACTGCACTGCTTGTCATCAAATCACCGATGATAAGATGTCCATTAAATTCAAGCGCAAAGAAGATGTCACGAAAAATGCGGGTATGGACATCTACCATAATGAATGTATTGGCTGCCATGCCCAAATGCGCAAGGACGGCAAGAAGGCCGGCCCGGAAACCTGTGGACAATGCCACATCCAAGACTCGCCTGCCGCCAAGGCCTGGCAGGCTATTGAGCTGGACAAATCGTTGCATTACCGTCATGTCATGGCCAACGATAAAAAGTGTGAATTTTGCCACCATGAATACAATGAGAATAGTAAAAAACTTTTTTATGCCAAGGGTAAAGAGGGAGCCTGTCTTTATTGCCACAAACACGAGAGTGAGCAAAACAGGGTTTCTAACCGCATTGCTTCCCACATGGCCTGTTTGGATTGCCATCGGCTGAAATCAGCTCGGAATATAGATTCAGGCCCTTTGCAATGCGCCGGGTGTCATGATCCAAAGCAGCAGGCGCTTATTAAGGTAATCGCTGATGTTCCGCGCATGGAGCGCGAGCAGCCCAGCATTGTTATGGTAAAAAATTTTCGCAAGGATGAGATGCCGTCCACACAGCACGATTACATGGAGCGGGCGCCTTTCGATCATAAAGCGCACGAGGCCTATAATCAGAGTTGCCGGATATGTCATCACGCCGATTTGAAAGCCTGCGCCGAGTGCCATACCATCAACGGCCATAAGGACGGCAACCTGGTAAAGCTGTCCCAGGCTATGCACAAAAAAGACTCTGCGATAAGCTGTGTGGGCTGCCATAATTTGCGAAAAGAGCAGACTGAATGCGCCGGATGTCACCATAGTATTCCTGAAAGCAAAACAATAGCTTCTAAAAACAGCTGCCGCACCTGTCATATCAAGGCAGGTCCGGATACGCCTGCTGCGCCGGACCGTACCTCATCTGTTGCACCGGAAGAAGAACAGACTGCAGCCTACGCCATGGAAATGCTGTCCGGGCGCGAGCCGGTGCGGGAAACAGTGGCCCTTGACGATATTCCCGAAAAAGTGAAGATTAAAAAATTGGCAGACCAATATGAGCCCGTGGAGCTGCCCCATCGCAAAATTGTGTTAAAATTGGTTGAGCTGACCAAAGACAGCAATTTAGCGGGATACTTCCATGGCGAACCCATGACGTTGTGCCAGGGGTGTCATCACAACAGCCCTGCATCTCTGAAACCGCCTCAATGCGGCAGTTGCCACGGACGCAGTTCAGAAGCATTGAATCTGACCCGGCCGGGGCTGATGGCAGCCTATCACCAGCAATGCATTGAGTGTCATGATCAAATGAAACTTGAAAAACCTGCGTCTCGTGATTGCACGGCCTGTCACGCGAAACGCAAAAAATAGGCTTGAGGTAAAGCGTATGTCAATTTCACGAAGAAAATTCTTAGGCTGGATGGGGGCTGCCGGAATGGCGGGCGCCGCGGGAACATCAGCGCAGGCCGGCTCGAACAAGCAGTTTAAGGGGTATCCCGATAGCATGGGCGTACTGCACGATATTACCCGCTGTGTGGGCTGCCGTAAATGTGAAGCTGCCTGTAATAAGGTCAACAAGCTGCCATCGCCGGATGTTTCGTTTGATGAGCTCACAGTGTTAGAGCAAAAGCGGCGCACCGATGCACAGTCGCACACAGTGGTCAATCAGTTTCAAACTGATAAAGACGGCGCACCGTCTATGGTGTACGTAAAAAAGCAGTGCAATCACTGCCTTGAACCTGCCTGTGCATCAGCTTGTTTTGTCAAGGCGTTTACAAAGAACCCTGACGGCTCGGTCACTTATAATGCCCATGTGTGTGTAGGGTGCCGTTATTGTATGATCGCCTGTCCCTTTGAAATTCCGGCCTACGAATATAATGAGGCCTTTACACCGCGAGTGATGAAATGCACGATGTGCCACCCGCGTCTGCAGGAAGGAAAGCTTCCAGGCTGTGTTCAAGCGTGCCCCACTGAAGCGCTGGTATTTGGCAAGCGTAAAGAGCTTATCCACGTGGCCCGAGAGCGTATCAGAAATTTCCCGGACCGGTACATAGACCATATTTACGGTGAGCATGAAATGGGCGGAACAAACTGGCTTTACCTGTCCGGTGTTTCATTTTCATCTACAGGTATGCGGGAGGATTTAGGCAACACGCCTGCCGGTAAACTGACCTCCGGAGCACTTGGCTCCGTACCGATAGTTGCGGGGCTGTGGCCAGTGCTGTTGACCGGCATTTACGCCATTAACCGGCGTAAGGAAAAAATAGCCGCAAAGCAGCAGGCGGACGCTGTAAATCAGGCTGTTTCAAAGGCCAACGAAGAAGCTGACGCCAAGATTAAAGCCGCCATGGAAAAGGCTGCTGCCGATAAGACTGCGGCAATTGAGCGTGAAGTGAAAAAAGCGCTTGAACAAGATGCCAAGGCCCGGCAAGAGGCGCAAAAAGCCGCACGGGAGCAGTCCGGAGACGAAGGTTCAGACGAAGATAAAACTTAATAGTTCCAAAAGCTAAGCCGCGCCAAGCAAGGCTTATTAAATCAAATGGGTACACTTTTGATATTGCGAGGAGGATTTCCCATGTCCCACGAAACTGCCGCCACACGTAATTCAGTTTTTACGCCGTTTAACGTGGTTGCGGGTATCATCGTCATCCTCGGGCTGTTTATTACGGCAGTTCGATTCACCAAAGGATTAGGCGCCACTACCAATTTATCCGACAACAATCCCTGGGGGATCTGGATCGGTTTTGATCTTCTGGTTGGCGTCGCCTTAGCCGCTGGTGGATATGTCACATCAGCCGCAGTCTATATTTTCGGGATGAAGCGGTTTCATGCCGCTGTAAGGCCTGCCATTCTTACGGGTTTTTTAGGCTATGCCCTTGTGGTTCTGGCTTTGAACTATGATGTAGGCCGGCCATGGCGATTGCCCTATCCCTTTTTGATCTCCCGCGGAACCACCTCTTTGCTTTTTGAGGTTGGCGCTTGTGTGGCGCTTTATTTATCGGTGCTGTTCATCGAGTTTACACCTGCGCCGCTTGAATGGCTGGGATTTAAAAAGGCCCGGGCGATTGTTGTCAAATTAACCATGGTGCTGACCATTTTCGGTGTTATTTTGTCAACCCTGCATCAATCTTCACTGGGCGCCCTGTTCCTGATTGCCCCTTCAAAATTGCATCCTTTGTGGTATTCGCCCTATATTCCCATTTACTTTTTTATAACAAGTATAATTGCCGGATTATCCATGGTGATTTTTGAGGGTAGCCTGTCTTACCGCTATCTGAAACATAAAATGGATCATCATCACATTGAAACCAAGGATGATTTAGCCTTGGGCTTCGGTAAAGCCGCGGCTTGGGTGCTAACCGGTTATTTTATGATTAAGGTTATCGGAATCGCTGCGGACAACAACTGGCATTACCTGGCCTCAGGCTACGGCGCCTGGTTCTTGGTCGAGCTGTTCGGATTCGTTGCCCTGCCTGCGTTTTGCTACATGTTAGGGGTGCGTGAAAATAATATACGGTTAATTCGCTGGACCGCCGCCTGGACCGTGTTGGGTATCATTGTCAACCGGTTTAATATCAGCATGGTGGCATTCAATTATCACCTGCCGTCCAGTGAACGCTATTTTCCCCACTGGATGGAAATTGGCATATCGGTATTTATTGTGACCGCTGGATTGCTCGCGTTCCGTTTTATATGCACGCGTATGCCGATTTTATATGAGCATCCGGATTACGAGCCGCATTAAAATGATAAGGCACGATTTTCCGGCAGGTAAGGCGATTGGCGGAAAAGAATATACCAGATTGAGCTTCGATTTTTTTTCGTATTCAAGGCGTGCCAAAGTTTGCATACTTAACGTATTCGCACCTTTGGCATAACGCAGAAGACGGGAAAAAAGACATACAAGATGGTATATTCTTTAACAGAAATCGCCTAAACTAAAAAAAATCTGCCAAGGAGTCGAATAACGATGGATGGTATTCATACGCTTCAGGAGTTTATGCTCCATACCAAAAACATCATTTATATATTAATTATTTGTATTCTGGTGGCTATGCCCGCCATTTGGAAATTTCTTGCGGGCCGTGACGATGAATAGGAAGCCGGGTAGTTTGGCCTTCCTTAATACAAAAGTATCAGTGTTTTTAGGAGTTGACCATGTATGAGTTTGTCTCCGGGCCGTTGGCCTTGAGTACCTTTCTGATTTTCTTTTTGGGTTTGGTCTGGCGGTTTATATGGTATGTCAAAGGTTTGAACTGGCAGGCCGATCGCGTCGCCTATACCCAAAATGCCAGGTATGGCGTCAGGGGAGCCCTGCGATCGATTCTGTGTTGGCTGATACCTTATGGTACTCATGGCTGGCGATACTATTCAGGATTTACGGCCCTGGTGTTCATTTTTCATTTCGGATTGTTGATCACGCCGGTTTTTTTATTGGGGCATAACGAGTTATTAAAGCAAAGCTGGATAGGATTCGGTCTGCCCGCCTTACCCGAGGCTCTGGCCGATGCCTTGACTATCGCCGTTATGGTAGCTGCGCTGTTTATCCTTGTTCGGCGTATTGCCCTGCCCCCTGTGCGGATTCTGACTACAGCCTATGATATCCTGCTGCTGGTCATTGCCGTGGCGCCTTTTTTTACCGGGTTTATGGCGTATCACCAAATCGGAAATTATAATTTTTGGTTGATCCTGCACATTTTGTGCGGTGAAATAATGCTAATCGCCATTCCATTTACCAAGCTGTCTCACTTTATTCTCTTTTTTATGTCCCGGGCGCAGATTGGTATGGATTTCGGCATCAAACGCGGTGGCATGAAAAGCAAGGGTTTTCCCTGGTAGCTAACAAACCGCCAAGCGGGGAATCAGTATTGGATTCCGATGAATTTTCAACCCCTGTCATGTTAGGATAGCGCTATGCCTGAAGGAACACTTTGCAACAAAAAAACCATTGATACCCAAGAAGCATTACATGCTCTTTTAGCTGATAAAAGCGGAAAAAAATACTATGAGGAAATGAAACAGCTGGATGTTAACGCCACAGTCTTGTGGGGCGTGATCCGCAAAACCCTCAAATCGCGTTTACGGACCTGGCTTGAGATTTGTGCCCACTGCGGCATGTGCGCCGACAGTTGTTTTTTATACCTTACCAATGGTCGTGATCCCAAACAGGTGCCTTCCTATAAAATTCAGTCAACCCTTGGCGAGTTGGTCAAGCGTAAAGGTAAGGTGGACAACGATTTCATGCATCATTGTATGGATACGGCCTGGTCCAAATGCACCTGCTGTAACCGTTGCGCCATGTATTGTCCCTTTGGCATCGACATGGGTGTCATGTTCGGCTATCTGCGCGGGCTGCTTTTTTCACAAGGTTTTGTCCCCTGGGAGCTAAAAATCGGTTCCGGCATGCATCGTGTCTACAGAGCGCAAATGGATGTTACCACCGAAGATTGGGTGGAAACCTGCGAGTGGATGTGTGAGGAGTATGAAGAAGACTGGCCGGGACTGACTTTTCCCATTGACAAGCCCGATGCGGATATCATGTACACTGTTAATGCCCGTGAGGTAAAACATTATCCGGAAGACTTGGCTGAAGCGGCCATATTGTTCCATCTGGCCGGAGAAAACTGGACCGTTCCTAGTCAAGGCTGGGAGGAAACCAGCCTGGCCATGTTTGCCGGTGACTGGGCTGCATGTAAAATGCAGGTGGAAAGTGTTTATGACGCCATGAAGCGCTTAAAATCTAAGCGCATGGTGGTTACCGAGTGCGGCCATGCTTACCGCGCCACCGTTGTTGAAGGCCCATACTGGGCAGGATTAAAAACGGGAAAAACCCCTATTGAAAGCCTGCATTACGTGGAATGGCTGGCCGAGGCCCTGCGGACAGGTAAGCTGAAAATCGATCCGTCCAAAAAAATAAAAGAACCCGTAACCTATCAGGATTCTTGCAATTATATCCGCAATGCCGGCCTGGCCGAATGCGCCCGCGAGATCATGAGTTACATTGCCGAAGATTTCCGGGAAATGACACCGTGCCGGGAGTATAATTTTTGTTGCGGCGGCGGCGGCGGGTTTAACGGCATCGGGCGCTATCGCGAGCAACGTAATATCGGCCTGAAAATTAAGCGGGACCAGGTCCTGGACACGGGAGCCAAGTTAGTTATCGCCCCGTGCCACAACTGCTGGGACGCCATCCGGGATATGGAAGAAATTTACCATATTGGTATACGCTGGAGTTTTTTAAAGCCTGTTTTGTTGAAAATGGTGCTGGTTCCTGAACACTTAAAACCTAAAGACGAATAATCATGTAATGTGTGTTTATAAAAACCTTTTATAATTGAACATTTATGGATAGATGATAGTAAGAAAGGGATATGAACCAGGTTACACTAAAATCCAACGGTATCTTGGAAATGCAAGGCAAGGCTGTGACATCCCGGGCACTGCAACTGCTTGGCTGCCAAATTGTGCTTGAGCCCAAGTGCACGCTGCGCAGCTATTTTTACATGATTGACTCCTATCCGGATTTTGCCCAATTAAGTGATTTTTTTAAGATTTTATGTCAACAGTACGCCAATTGCCCGCCTCAGGGCTGTTTATGGCCCGATTATACTTGCCTTGAATTTGCAAAAACAGTGGAGATGATTGGATACCCAGGCCAACCGCGGCTGGAGATTTACAATTGCCTTCGTGGTGTCAAAGATACGCAAACCGAACAGGTTCGTTCACTTGCCCTGGATTTTCTCATGGATATGCCCCTTCGCCTTGGCCAGCTCAAGCACATCATTTTCGGCGATAGCGTTGATACCTTCTCTTATGATACAATATATACGTTATTTGAATTTATTGACGGTATTGCCTGGGAACTCAGTTTTCATGGTGCTCCGCCTGAATGCCAACTAAGGAGGTGACATATGTTTAAAAAAATCCTTTTTGCCACAACAGCCTCGCCGGTCTGCGACAATGCCGCCAAGGTAGCTTTTGATTTAGAATTAAAGTGGGATGCCGAACTGATCGTCTTTCATGTTCTTGGTATTCCAACCCATGGTTTCAGCCCATTTGTCACCGATGTTCGAACCGGAGGAAACGAACTGGCCGATAACGACTACCTTGACTGGGTCAAGGAAGAAATGAAAAATACTTATGATAAGCTTCTCCAGGATGCTGAAAAAGTTACCATCGAAGCAGCTATAGGCATGCCTCACCGGGAAATTTTGCGCAAGGCCCGCAAAGAGAATGTGGATCTTATCGTTATGGGGGCACACACCCGTCCCGAAGATGTTGGCGCTTCGCGTTACCGCAGCGTTGTGGGAAGCACCATGCAAAAAGTGGCAAAAAACGCCCGATGCCCAATAGCCATTATCAGCCGCCCATGTACTACCTGCTGGAAACTCTTTTCCAATATCGTTGTAGCTACTGATTTTTCAAAAGCCTCAGAGGCGGCTTTTTCATGGGCCTGCAAACTGGCCAAGCAAGTAAACGCCAATTTACATATTTTCCATGCCGTTGATTTGAAGGCAACCGATGCAGGATTGATAAAAGCACAAGAGGATATCGAAGCGTGTATTCAATCCGCTCGTGAGAAAATTGAAAATAAATATTTACCAAGGCTTAAAGGTTTTGAAAACCACACCGTTGAAATTTGGGAAGGCGCACCCTATATTGAAATTCTCAAATTCGCAAGGGATCGCCAGGCGGACCTTATTGTCATGGCCCATCATGCCCGTGAAATCGATCCCGAGTTGGCGTTGTTTGGAAGCACTGTGGAACAAGTGGTGCTACGTTCGGCTTGTCCGGTCGCCAGTGTAAACAAACTTGATAAGGCCTGACTTCGTAACTAATGTCTCCTCATAAATGGACAATTTATGCAATATCTTCAAGGTGTGCGAAAACTTTATCCTCGAAATATCAACCCCTGGCGGCATATCAATTACGATGCCTGTGGTAAATTTTTCGCATGCCTTGATTTGGATCAAATTTTTCTATTTTGCCGATAGACGCTAAAATGGCAAAGATTTCTTTTACAGGGCGGGCTGCCAATGACGGGTACTTTTCCGGGTGATGCCGAAAAACCAGCCATTCTCATTGTTGATGATGAAATGGATATGCGGATTTTTTTATCCACCGTGTTCGAAACCAGCGGGTTCCGGACCGTGGTTGCAAGAGATGGCCGGCAGGGACTTGAAAAAGCCAGGCAGACTAAACCGGATTTGGTTATTTTGGATATAATGATGCCGGGCGAAGGCGGAGCTTTGATATATAAAGCGTTGAAAAACGATCCGGACTTGAATGCAATTCCGGTAATAATGCTTTCCGCAGTAGATGAACCATCCTTTCGGCATTACCTTAAAATGCTAAATGCAAAACTGGATAAACCTGTTCCCCGTCCGGAAGCTTATATGGGAAAGCCCCCCGAACCCGAGGCCCTTTTGAACTTGGCCAGGACAATTTTAGGTATGCTGGTATGAACTCCTAAATAAGAGTCGCATAGCTGATGAAAAAATCCGTGTCTGATGCAACCGCAAAAACTTTGCTGATCGTTGACGATGAAGAGGGGATCCGAAAGGTTCTGGATATTTCTCTGAGCGACCTCGGCTATAATGTCCTAACGGCTGAAGACGGAAAAAGCGGACTTGATCTTTTTCGCCTAAAAAATCCGCATATCGTTATCACAGACATCAAAATGCCGGTAATGGACGGAGTCGCCCTGCTAAAGCAAATCAAGCAAGATAATCCCGATACCGAAGTCATCGTTCTTACCGGCCATGGCGATATGGATTTGGCCATTGCCTGCCTCAAGCTAGAGGCTACCGATTTTGTAACCAAACCCATTGATGATGATGTGCTGGCAATTGCTCTCAAGCGGGCCAATGAACGCATTCAAATGCGTGAGCAGTTAAATGCCTATACAAAAAACCTGGAACGGCTTGTAGAAGAAAAATCCGCCCGGTTGATTGAAGCAGAAAGACGAGCCGCTGTTGGGCAGGCCATTGACGGATTGGCGGTGGCCATGCGTAACCTCGCCGGTGACGTGGATCAGGGGATGGGCTACTTTAACGAGCTGCCTTGCTTTGTTTCCATCCATTCGCCCAGGCTGAAGGTGGTGGCCGCCAACCAGCGCTATATCAATCGATTAGGTGATCAGACAGGAAAATCAAGCTGTAGTATTTACGGCGCACTGAAAGAGGCCTTGATCCCTTGTCCGGCAAAAGCCACCTTTGACAGCGGTAAAGGACAGCGGTTGAATACAACAGTAACCTTGCTTGATGGCGCCACATCGCCCGTGATCGTCCACACTGCGCCCATCCGCAACGCAGGCGGGGATGTGGAACTGGTTGTTGAAATCGCCGCCGATATCGATGAAATACGGCGATTGCAAACCGAACTGCGTACAACCCGGCAGCTTTATGAAGACTTGTTTGATGCGGCCCCTTGCTACATAACAGTTCAAGATGAAAAAATGCGTATTACAGCGGCAAACCGCAGATTCAGGGAAGATTTTGCAAATCCCGAATCCGCGCGTTGTTATGAGATCTATCAGCAAAGAGGCAATGCCTGCCCAGATTGCCCGGTGCGCAAAACATTCAAAGACGGCTTGCCTCATCAAAGTGAAAAGGATGTCACAGCCCCTAACGGGGCAAAATACCGCATGCTTATCTGGACATCGCCCATACGGGATGAGTCCGGTAAGATAACCCATGTCATGGAACTTTCCACGGATGTGACCCGGATGCGCCAACTGCAAGATCAACTGTCTTCCCTGGGGCTTATGATCGGTTCGGTATCTCACGGAATCAAGGGGTTACTAACAGGTCTGGATGGCGGAATTTATATATTGGACAGCGGGTTTGAAACTAAAAACCTGGATCAGATAAAAGAAGGCTGGGATATCGTGCAACTTATGATTGAGCGTATTCGCAGCATGGTCTTGGATATTCTTTACTACGCCAAGGAAAAAAATTTGAAATGGGAGCGGGTGGATGTTATCGAATTAGCCGAAGAAATAGTAAACCTCACTCGTCCCAAGGCAATGAACAAGGCAATTGAACTGCGGTGTGATTTTGATCCTAAACTGCAAAAAATTAAGGTTGACGCAGGCATTTTGCATTCTGTATTGACCAATTTATTGGAAAACGCCCTTGATGCCTGCGCCACCAGCCGCGACCGTGATAAATCCCATTTTATTGAATTTAAAGTGTATTCTGATAATTCAGACATCGTTTTCGAAGTCCGTGACAATGGCCTGGGAATGAATCCAGAAACCCTATCCAAAATTTTCACCCCCTATTTTATCACCCGCAAAAAGTCCGGAAGTGGATTGGGGCTATACATCTCCAACCAGATTCTTCGCAAAAACAACGGCAGTATCACCGCTGACTCCCAACCCGGCAAAGGAACCCGGATGACTCTGCGGATTCCCAAAAAAACACCCAAATCCAAAGCAGATAGGCTGTAATTATTAAGGTTTGGAAGATGCGAATATATCACTTATGCTTGTGCTAAGGCGATTTGCAGTTAAAGAATATACCATCTTGTATGTCTTTTTTCCCGTCTTGTGCGTTATGCTAAAGGTACGAATACGTTAAGTATGCAAACTGATCATCAATCTTTGGCGCGCCTTGAATACGAAAAAAAATCGAAGATCAATCTGGTATATTCTTTTCCGCCAATCGCCTAAGAGCCTGTCAACCAACTTGGCCATAGAGCATGTTGTGCGGCTATGCTGGTTGACCACACACACACACACACACACACACACACACACTTCAAAGCACCTTCGGGTTTGGGTTATTCTTCGGCAATTGCCCTGTATATAGTTAAACCGCTGGAGTAATTTGCCACAAAAACATAACCGCCTGATACCGTAGCGCTGTGAGCGTGGTTTGGCGTATCCAGAGCGCTTACAGTGACAGGGTTGAACGGATCATTGATATTGATTATCTGAATACCCGAATAGCCATCGGCCCCGTAAGCGTAGTTGCCTCTAATTGTAATATTTTCTAAATAGCCGGGCGTATCTGCTGTGCCTGTAATATAAGGATTGTTTTTGCCGCTGATATCTATGATCTGAAGACCGAAATAGCCGTCTGCCACATAGGCAAAATTTCCCGATACACTCACCGACCGGGCTAAACCCGGCGTGTTGATCGCACATTTTATGACCGGGCTTGACGGATTGCTGATATCGATAATTTGGAGACCGCAGTGACCGTCAGCTATAAAAGCGTAATTATCCGATACGGTGAGATCGAAAGCATAACCCGGTGTATCGGCACTGCTCGCAATGACTGGATTGAATGGGTCGCTGATATCGATGACCTGAAGACCGGACAACAAAGCCGCAACATAAGCATAATTATTTGATACCTCAACAGCCATTGCGGGGCCCGGCAGCTTTAAAGAACCGGCGATAAACGGATTCGCGGTATTGCTGATATCTATGATTTGGAGACCCGAATCGCTATCGGCGACATAAGCATAATTGCCGGAGATTGTCACGGCCACGGCTTTTGCCGGTGTATCGGCACTTCCGGTAATGACCGGATTGGACACATCACTGATATCTATGATTTGAAGACCCGAATCGCTATCTGCGGCAAAAGCATAATTGCCTGAAGTGTTAATATGCTTTGCAGATCCCGGCGTATCGGCAACACCGGTAATGACCGGATTGGACGGCTCACTTATATCGATGACCTGAAGACCGGAATCACTGTCCGCCACATAAGCATAACCTTTTTTTACCGCTACAGCGAAAGCATAGTCCGGCGTATCGATGGTAACGGCAAATATTGGATTGAATGGATTGCTGATGTCAATGACTTGAAGACCGTCTGAATAGTCCGCAACAAAGGCATAATGTTCATTTACCGTTACGCCCCAGCCATGGCTCGGCGTGCTTATCGAGCCGGTTACCACCGGATTGTAAGCATCGCTGATATTGATAATCTGAAGGCCGGATTTTTCGCCTGTTACATAAGCATAACCGCCGCAAACTGTCACTGCCCGGATAAATCCAGGCGAATCTATTACACTGGCAGTAACAGGATTGGAAACATCACTGATATCGATGATCTGAAGACCGGATTGATCATCGGCCACAAAAGCAAAGTTATCCGATACCGCCACCGCACTGGCTAAACCAGGCGTATTGACAGCACCGGCGGCAAACGCTTTGGCAGGATCGCTGATATCGATGATTTGAAGACCGGCTTGACCGCAGGCCACAAAAGCATAGTTACCCGAAACCGCCACCGCACTGGCTAATCCGGGCGTATCCACAGCCCCGGCTTTAACCGGCTTGTAAGGCTCACTTATATCAATGATTCTAAGACCTGATTGATCATCGGTCACAAAAGCATAGTTACCCGAAACCGCCACCGCACTGGCTAATCCGGGCGTACTAATAGCACCGGTAATAATCGGCGCAAAAGGATTGCTGATATCGATAATCTGAAGACCGGAATAGCCGTCTGCGACATAGGCGTAATCACCGTCTACCGCAATATGCTCCGCATATTCAGCAGTGTCTGCCGAACCGATAATATTTCTCCGGAGCTGTGCAAGCTCATCCGCATAAAACTTGTTGCTGTAAACAGCATCGATGCAACGCTCAAAAAACGGCCACTCAAGCCCCGCCTTATCTTTATCTGTCATCGGATCCCATACCAGAAGATCTTTTTGATCCATATCGCCGTCTCCGTCTACATCTTGTTTTAGAAGACTTTTGGAATAACACTTAATCTGTTTTTCAATGATTTGCTGAGAATATCCGGCCAAAAGCAGATAGGAGACTTTATGATAAATTATGTCCGTTAAGATATTAACCGTAAATCCGCCTGATTTGAGCTGGTTGCCTGTGGCAGTTAAATGAAGTACGCCCAGGTTTACGGCAGGTGAATCATCGATTGCTTCATCATCATCGGCGTCAAGATCCAGCCCCCCGGAAACCTTAATTACAAAAAGCATATTATCTTCTAAAATACTTTTCGGTATCTCAAAAAATCCGGTTATGGAAAGCTGTGTTGATTTTGTGACGGTTGTGGAATAAATTTTATTTTCAAGATCATCATAACGGTAAATAAAAACTACAGCTTCCGCCAATGGCCCGGATAAAAGCGCCCGGCCGGTAACAACTCCGGCATCAGAGTCATCTGCCATCATATCAGCAATTCCACTGCGCTCAGCCGCGCCTGTGTAGCCAAAAAGCAATAAGAATATTACCCAGCAAATGCTCAGTACACGCAATTTTATAAGTAACAATCGGCAAAAAAACATAATTGCCCCCCCTTAGGCGATTTCTGTTAAAGAATATACCATCTTGTATGTCTTTTTTCCCGTCTTCTGCGTTATGCCAAAGCCCGAATACATAAAGTATGCAAACTTTGGCACGCCTTGAATACGAAAAAAAATTCTGCTCAATCTGGTATATTCTTTTCCGGCAATCGCCTTATCAATTTACATTCATAGCGTTGCCTGGCGGATTCTATATCATCAAAGCTCCATCAATACACGTTTTTTTTGTTCTGTTCTTCTGCCAAGATTGTTGCCATTGTTTTAAGATTTGTTGCCAACAGATTTGGATAAATATGATTTTGTTGGAGTCATCGCAAATTTACAAATCGTATAAACACAGTGTTTGTAGGCTTTTAGCAATGCCGTCTCATATGAAAAATATTGGTATAGGTTTTGCAGAATATATTAGCAGCAACGTTTTAGCCCGGTTATTATTTATACTCAATGGCATTGAAACCGGGTATTAAAATTGGACTTAAATAGAATAATTAATATGTCTCATAGTGGCTTGACCCAGCCGCAAAAAGCTTTAATCGGTATGAATATAGGATAATATCAAGCAAAGGAGGGCTTAATATAGATTATCTCAAAAAATAAATATACTTTCTACGGTATTGATTTTTGATTAATTATCTTTTTTTTCGGCAACAGATATTATGTATTGTTTATGCAGCTCTATTCATCTGATACTAACTAATAACGGCTCTAATGGAGATGAACAATGAACTCTGATTATGAAATTGGATTTATCGATAACAGAAAAAATACTCATACTAACGAAACGGCTTCGGAAAATAGAGAAGAAGAACGCATATACGCTCTTTACCCTGCTAACCAGAAGCACCGGGCAGGCAACCGCAGATTTCGCGCAAGGCAAATGTCGTTCAGCTCCAATGACTTAAAAACTGATACTGAGGAAAGAAAAACTGATACTGAGGAAAGAAAAACTGATACTGAGGAAAGAAAAACTGATACTGAGGAAAGTCTAAAGAACGAGGCTCTGACCCCGATCAAAATTTCTGATATCTCAACAAAAGAATTTACTATGTCAGAGGTTATATCTTTCGAGCGCGATATGAATAAACTGCGCATAAAATTGCAACCGATGATGGCAAAAAGTCCGAAAAATGCAGAACTGAAAACGGCCTGGGAAGATTTTCTAAAGGCCTATGACACAGCGGATAGCGTTATTGACATTCAGGAAAATTTCAAAAATTTTATAACTGCATATAAAACGGCTATGTTTTCAAGCATTGAGGAACAATACAAAGAGTTAGAAAATACCGAAAATGACATCGAGAAAAAATATAAGAAGTTTTTAAATGGAATTAATACTAAAATTATCCGAAAATCCAAAGAGTTAAATAAAGCAATCCATGACGAGGATAGACCTGATAGCATTGAGAAAAAATTCAACGAGTTAATAACTGAATATATAAAGTTCACTGATAAGGATAGTGCTGATAGCATTAAGGCGAAATTCAAGGAGTTTATAGCTATGTACAGGTCCAGTTATGTCTCTGCTGGAGATTTGAAAAAATTTATTAAGTCTTACAAAGAGCAATTAAAAGATCCTATCCAGATAGACTTTACAAAAAAATTCAAAGAATTTATAAAGGAATATTATAATGATAGAGTTAATGGAAGTGGAAACGCTGAGCAAATTAAGGAAAAGTTCATTAATTCTATAACTACATATGATACGATTATCGCTGCTGAGAGTGCAAAGGATGAGGACATTTATAGTGATGATATTAAAGTAAAAGTAAAAGTAGGATTCGATAAGTTTATAAATAGATATCAAAGGGACCCTGTTAGAGATCATACGCAATTCGATGCGTTTATAACTGTATTTGATAAAGCTGTCGATGAAGGGATAAATAGTGCATACAATGCTTTAAAAAAAGTAGGCAATACAGAGGTCAAAAATTTTATAACTGCATGTGGTAGGGTTATCGGTAGAGACTTTGATAGAAAATTCGAGGAGTTTATAACTGAATCTATCGAGGATGATGTTAAGCCCTTGGGTGAAGATGAAGAATCAAAGTTTTTTATAATTGTAGGTGGTAAGGATAAAGCTGAAGAGTTTGATAAAAAATTCAACGAGTTTACAACTGCTGTACACGAGTTTACAACTGCCGCACAAAAGATCGGTGATGAAAATAGCAATCAGAAAAAATTCGTTAGGTTTCTAAATAAAAATAATTTATGGTCGGACAAAGAAGAGATATTGCTTTTGAATAAATGTCGTAATAGCATTGAAAGTAGGATTAAAGGGGGCAATCAAAATAAATCGGCAGGTATGATAGAAGCATACGTTGCACTTAAACAAAGTGGCAAAGTATTTAGCGAAAAATTCAATCAGTTAACCAAGGAAGTTAACAATCTGCTAATACTTAATGAAGAAAAAAAAGGAATGACCGAGGTAAAAAAACAGTGGAATAAATTTACTGAAAGCGTGCGCCAGCACCATAAGCAGGATAAAATTAGCAACGCGTTAAATAGCTTAAAAATTGAATTTGAAAAGGTTGATTTTAAGTCATCTGAGTCAAGCGAGAAAGCCAAAAAAAATATTTTAGAATTAAAATTTCATTTTGATAATGATAATAACTTTAAGGCGTGGTTTAATCAGCAATACAGCTATAACAGAAAATTGAAGGAAGTTAAATACTTTTACCAGCAATGGAATTCAATACCTAATATTCCAAATGATAAAAAATGGGTGCGGTATCTTACCAGTTGGAAAAGATATTTGCCTATAAATGCTGTTGAAGCTGGTAATAACTTAATAGCGCAGCTTAGTCCGCAAGGAAAACCGGTTAATCCCAAGGCCGTAAAAAACAGTGCCCAAATTCTTTCGCTTGAATTAGATTTTGCGGAAAAGGCCGTTAAAAAATTTAAAGACGGAAAGCTGAACAACGTCAAGAAGTCCTTGGACCCTTTTCTCAATATAAGGACCGGATCTTCGCTATCCACCGCTCTTTGGGAAATGTCCAATCCGCATGCGGTTTCGGTGAATAATCGACTATCAAATGTAGATCAAGCATCTAATTATTATGCTTCTCTGGACAATGAAACCCTAAAAAATAAAATGGCGGCTAACTGCCTGCTGGTTACCGATGGCTGGGACAGGCTGGTAGACCAATTAGAAATTAAAAAAAGCCTAGGATTCGAATTAAGACGTGAAACACAAAAGGCTTATTTCCAGTTTATCAACAATCTTTACCACGGTGACTGTACGGATACAATTAAAGCAAGCCTTGAAGACTTTGCTAAGGAATTTCGTCATGATTGGGATAAAATGCTTTCAGATCCTGGAATATCGGGCCAGCTCCATATTTTTGCACAAAAAATTCTTGAGATCGGAAAAGCCAAAAATGATGCTTTTAACGAATGGTGCGACAGCTCCAAGACGAAAGGACACGAAAACTGGATAGAGTCCTATGACCAGTCTCTGAGGAATGCTAAAAATAAAACACCCGCCGTAAAAAAAGATAACCTTCAAGAGCAAGGTGCGATTGAGCATAAAAAAGATAACCTTCAACTGCATGGTATGATTGAGTATAAAGAATCGCCTTATTGGGATTACTTTCAAATTTTTACTGCAAATATAGGTATCTCCGCGTTCCTTACCCTTGGCCCGAGTAAAGGAGGAATAGATTATATAAGGAGTGGCTCTGATATAACTGCCGAAAAATTCGGCATCCTTGGTACTCAAGCATATCATCTTTTAACAATGGTTAAGCAAGGCAAAGGAATAATAAACCATTTAAAGCTCAATGTTGAAGGCAAAAAACTTAAAGAGGAAGCCGAAGGCAAAATTAAGCTCCTAAACGAATACATCATAAAAAATGATGATTCAAATTTTCAGGAAGCTGTAAAATCGCTCACTATTGCCGAACTAACCCTTGCCATGGGCGAGACCATGAAAAATGGAGGTGATATGTCTGCTATTGAAGTGGCCGAAGTAATAATTGATTCGGGCCGCCGTGGTATTTCCTCTGCTCTGCTGGTTATGTTATTTATAGGCGGCCCCTCAGCCGCCGCGGTGCCTGTATTTTATGGAGTAAGCGCCGGTATGAGTGCTTTGGCTATGTCGACTTCACTCTATGATTGCTATTCAGCTTTCAAAGAAGCCCTCACTAAGTATGGTTTTAAAGGATATATGAAAAACCGTATCATAACCTTGATTAAAGATATGGAAAATGACCAGCTGGAACTGGAACCGGCTGTTAAGAATCTTATCAAAAGAGCCGAAAATGATCAAGCGCTTCAACTTGCTTACGGGTTCTCCGAGAGTCTTTTCACATCCGGTTTTATTGGGTGGGGCGTTGAAGCCGGACTAAAGGCCACAGAAAAGGAATCATTAATTGCAATTGCCACTGCATTCGGAAAAGCCGCAAATTTGGAGAGTGGATTATGGCTCCTTATTACAACGGCCTTCACGGCCTATCACAGCTTCAACGAAATTAAAATGAGCTATAATGAAAATGAGGCCAGAGAGAATTTCCAAAATTACATGCACCGTGAAGATAAAAACGAACCTGAAAGAATCGAAAAATTCAATATTTATAAAACCCGTTTTGCCAAGAGGGTGATCAAAAATGTTTCAGCCGAATTACTCGTAGGCATCAAAGACTTTAAAAAAAGACAAATTAGGGACAATTCCCAAGATGAAAATTTCGATGAAAGAGAATTCCTAGATGAATATAAAGCCATTGATGAAATAGCTAAAAAGATCCTGGATGTTAAAGACGAGGTAGGCAGGCAAAAAATCCACCCGAATCCAATCGCAATAAAAATGGATTTGTCACATACAAGCAATTGGAATACCAATGATTTTAGAAAACGTGCTCACAAATTGGAAAATAATATTCGCGCTCTGCGATTTCAAATCACTGCCAAATTTGTAGAAACGATAGAAAAACAAAGTAAATGGCTTAACTCCGCGGCAGGCATTAAGGCGGGAATTAAATCATTAAATCATATTAATGAAAAAAATAAAGCCCACTACACTGATATCCAGTTAGCCTTCTTACATACCACTATGGCGACTCAGAACTTATGCTACAGGATCATTAATAAAAGTTTTAAAATGGTTAAACAGGATTTGGAAAAAGCCAATAAAGAAGAATTGTTAACCATCGATCAAATAAAAAACGTTGGACGGGTCTTGGAAGAAGCCGAGCTTGATTTGAAAAACGGAAAACTGCAATCGGCGGTCGATATTTTGAAAAATGCTCTTGAAGATAATCCCGAGCTGCAGAATGAGCAGCAAATTCCTAATCTGACCAATATTATTGATATAGTTTCAAGCCAGCTCAAAGTTAATGAATTGTTGGATTCGAATCTGATGAAAATGAATATGTTGGGACAAGATAAGGGCCAAGAATCCGAGGGCGGCATATCACAACTTGCGGCCACAAAGATCACAAACGAACTTTTGGCCAAGGACCAAGGCGCTTTGCCTTCAATGATGTTATGGATGCTTCAAAACAAGGATCCTGATAAAGCCTATAATGCTACAGTCCTATTGCGCGAAATGGGCCTTAATGAGCGGACCTTGTCCACTTTGCGCAAGATGCCCTTTAACAAATTAGCCGTAAATTATTTATCCTGGGTTATTTCAAAGCCCCCTGTATTGGGCGGGCCGGTTAAAAATGTTGAAATCAGCACTGGTCAAGATTCGCGATTTAAAGCCTTATGGAAGTAAATTTTTCAATTGGGGGACCAAGATAACCAAAAAATCCACCCTCGAACTCGATTATTAAAAAATAATGAGGGAACTTTCGGTTCTAATATCCGATCAATTAATAATGGATCGAATAATAATGGATTGAAATCTTCAAATAGTACTGAACCGAAAACTTCAAATAGAGCTAAATCCGAAACTCCAGAACAACGTAAAAAGAAGCATATTGATGGCGTAAAAAATGGAGATATGTTAGGTGATCATGAGTTAAAACCATTAGCAGTTATGATCAACACCCCAATCATTGTTGTCAAGAAAAATTCTTCAGTAAGTTCTGAAGGAAAAAAATTTAAAATTCAGCAAGTTTATGGATCTGATAATAACGAAAATGAGCGGCCCTACTGGGTTGTTGTCAATGAGGATCATACTCATTTTGACACCTTTAACCCAGAAGATAAAAATGATGATAAAAAAGCTGGTGAAGATATCCCAGGAAATACGACCACGGCTAGTGGAGAGGGAAATAATTGTTTGCTAAATGCTATACGCGGAAATTCCATTGATGGTAAAACGAGAAACCCGTTCCCCGGCGGGGATAATAATACGGTTCGAAATAAAATAGTCAAGGAACTTGAAGGACTAGAGGCAGCTTATTTTGTATCTAAGCAACTTCCCGATTTAGTGGCAGAAAAAATAATTGGAACATCTAAGGGAGTATATATAGGGCAGGCAGAAAATAATCAAGCGCATGATCCCGCGGGTTCGTTTGTACTCGAACGGAATGAGCACTCGGTCATAGTAAAAGGAAAATGGGAAAATGGCCGGCCGATTGGAGAGTATGTGGTAAAAGATGAGGACCGGCTATTGAAATATAAATTAAGATTCGAATATAATAACAAAATTGATTCTCCGCAGATTTCTAAAAATAGTATTACCATATTGGAAAAAGGTACCAGGCCGGGTCCGGTTGGTGGAAATGCACAGCAAATTCAATGGAATGAATGGACGGAAAATGAAAATTCTGACGATACAAAAGGTCACATCACAGACATTCAAAAAGCGTACGGTCATGTTTAAAAGTACTCCAACAATAGTTGAACAATGCAGAGAATACGAGCAATTATTTGATAAAGCTCTAAGCTCGCGGTTCGGCAAGATATCCAAGGTTCATAAATCCGGTAAAAGGCCTTGTTCTGGCGCTTTATTGGGGCTCTTTGGTTTCGATGAATTTGCAGCCTCCAAGAAATTGGGATTCACAGTGGCGGGGCTAGTGCATTGAAAAATAACGCCAGATGGCGGTTACAAGAAAAATGATTCCGATCAAGGCAATGAGTTGAAGCTGATCTGGTGTGTAGTGGGGAAGTTTCACGAGTGCATTCGTTGCAGAAAAAGGAAACCGGACAGCCGGTTTCCTTTTTGCTTAGGCGACTGGCGGAAAAGAATATACCATATTGGGCAGGATTTTTTTTCGTCTTCAAGGCATGCCAAAGTTTGCATACTTAATGTATTCGGACTTTGGCGTAACACGAAAGACGGGAAAAAAGACATGCGAGATGGTATATTATTTAACACAAATCGCCTTAATTATTCTTCAGTGTCCAGGCCAAATGCCGTATGAAGTACTCTTACGGCCAATTCGGCGTATTTTTCTTCTACGGTACAGGAAATTCGGATTTCGGAAGTGGTGATCATCAAGATGTTGATATTATCCCGTGCAAGGGTGTTGAACATAACGGATGCAACACCTGAATGGTTTTTCATTCCTACGCCGATAACTGAAACCTTGGCGATGTTGATGTCGCCCAATGCTTCTTGAGCGCCTGTTTGCTTAACAATTTGTTCCGTCAGTTTCATGGTTCGTTTGTAATCGGCCTTTGGAACCGTAAAGGTGATGTCGGTATGACCGGCTATATTTGTATTTTGGATAATCATATCGACTAAGATGTTGTTTTCAGCAATTGGGGAGAATACCTTTGCAGCAATGCCCGGCTGGTCCGGTACCTTGGTAAGGGTTATACGGGCTTGGTCTTTATCCAGGGTTACACCCGAGACGACCAGTTGTTCCATTGCCGAATCTTCACTAACAACCATTGTGCCTTCCTCCTCATTAAACGATGAGCGAACATGAACCGGTATATTGTATTTTTTTGCAAAGCCCACAGATCGGATTTGAAGAACTTTAGCTCCCAGACTGGCCATGTTCAGCATTTCATCATAGGAAATCATTTTTAGCTTGCGCGCTTTTGGGCATATATTCGGATCGGCAGTGTAAATGCCGTTAACGTCTGTGTAGATTTCACATGTATCCGCTTTGAGAGCTGCCGCAATGGCCACGGCTGACGTGTCCGAGCCGCCTCGTCCTAAGGTGGTGATGTTGCCCTTTGTATCTTCGCCTTGAAATCCGGCTACCACGACGATGGTATCTTTTTCTATCAGCTTTCGAACGCGGCTGGCGCCGATATCAATGATCCGGGCGTTGCCGTAATCAGAATCGGTCATTACCTGTGCCTGGTGTCCGAGCATGGATTGGGCCTTGTATCCCATTTGTTTGAGCATCATTGCCAGCAGTGCGGATGTGGTTTGTTCTCCGGTTGCCAGCAAGACGTCCATCTCGCGTTTGTCGGGATTTTCAGAAGCTTGATTCGCCAACGATATCAGCTTGTCCGTAACCCCGGCCATAGCGGATAAAATTACGACCACCGAGTTGCCTTGATCGGACGTTTGCGCCACCCGATTGGCGACATTGCGAATTCGATCAATATCCGCAACTGAGGTGCCACCGAATTTTTGAACAATTAGTGCCATTTATTCCTCTCATTTCAAAGGATTAGGATATTTTGATTCGTACCGAGCAACACTATCATTTATCAAAGTGTTTATGTGATGTCCATAACCAAATAGCTCTATACGGCGTAATTGGTCATCAAGGATTTTTATGTTGATACACAAATTGCCGGGGGGCCAGTCGGCATCATCGAGCCGGCCGGCCCATTCAACCGCGATGACGGCGTTATATGTTAAAATTTCCCAAAGACCTATAGCTTCGGCGTCCAGAGATGATTCCAGCCGGTAAAGATCGATGTGAAACATCGGCAATCTTGCCGGATATTCATGGACCAGCGTATACGTCGGGCTGGTGATGTCATATCCGGCCGGAACTTCCAAACCTTGGGCCAGGCCTTGAACAAAGCATGTTTTCCCTGATCCGAGGCCGCCGTTTAACCGGATAAGCAAGCCTGATTTGAGGCAAGCGCCTAAACATTTTCCAAGGTATTTTGTCTGTGATGCAGTTGATGTCGTAATCAATTTGGTGTTGATTGCCATTATGCATGTACCTGTATAAGTGTCTGGATTTACATTAAGGAGATTGGCGGAAAAAAATTCCGCGCCATAGGGTTTATCCTTTGACAGCAAATCGTCTAAAGCACGGGTTGATTGAGTATAACAGGCCCTGACGCTTTTAACGTTGCATTAAGGGCCTCGGGCAGTGTTTGAATCACTTCCGTTGCCAGGTAGCCCCATGGCGCTTTTTTGTTCAGCTTGTCCGCCGCAAGACCGTGCAAATAGACGCCTGCCCTGGCGCCCTGTGAAGGTGAAACGCCCTGGGTAATCAGTCCGGCAATAATTCCGGTCAAAACGTCACCCATTCCGCCGCTGGCCATTGCAGGGTTGCCGGTGGGGTTGATCCAGATGGTTCCGTCCGGTTCGGCAACAATGGTCCGAGCGCCTTTGAGAACCAAAATGACATTGTGTGTGATTGCAAATTCGCGTGCGATGCCGGCTCTGTCAGATTGGATGCGAGTTGTTGAATAGCCGGTCAGGCGCGCCATTTCACCGGGATGCGGGGTAAGTACGGCCGGTGCTTTGCGCTCTTTCAGGCTCGTTAGTGAACATTGATCAATGCAATCGTGCGGGCCTTGTGCGCGTTCGGGCGTTTGCGCCAGACAATTCAGGCCATCTGCGTCAATGACCAGCGGCAGATCTATTTGCCGGATGATTTGCTCAACAAGCTTGCAGGTAGTCTTGCCGGTACCGATACCCGGACCTAATGCCAGGCAGGTTTTACCTGAAGCTTCCTGCTTGATACGCGGCATCGCGGTAATACCCGGATAGGTTTTTCCTTCATCGGGCAAGGCGATGGTCATGGCCTCGGTGAGCCGAGCTTCGATGCCTTGGTTAAGGCATTGCGGCACTGCCAGGCTAACCAGTCCGGCGCCAGCTTTGAGGGCTGCGTTGGCGGTCATAACAGCCGCGCCGGTTTTGCCCTCTGACCCGGCAATGATCAACGCATGGCCGGTATTGCCCTTATGAGTCTGGGGATCGCGAGGCTGTAGGGCGGGCACGATTTTGTCAGGGGTAATCAACCGCTGGCGGGCATTGACTTTTTCCGCGATAAACGGTGGTATTCCGATATCGATAACGTCTAATGTTCCGCAAAATTGGGCTCCCGGATAAACCACGTGGCCGATTTTGGCAAATCCAAAGGTGGCAGTTGCTGTTGCACGAACGCAGACTCCACAGGCTTGCCCTGTATCGGCATTTAAACCGGAGGGGATGTCTACGGCCAGCACCGGGCGTTTTTGGTCATTTAGAAATTCCAGAGCTTGCCTGTACAAGCCGGTTACATCCGATTTAAGCCCGGTTCCAAGCACTGCGTCAACCCAGCAGCTTTTGTGGCGCATCTGGCTGATATGGCGATTAAAATCCTGCTCCTGGCAGATTTCGGCAACACGGACGTTTAAAGCCGGCAACAAATTTAGGTTGGCCTTGGCGTCGCCCTGAACACGCTCTTTTTGGCAAAGAAGGTACACGCTTACATCAATGCCTTTTTGGGCGAGGTAGCGGGCGATAACGAAACCGTCACCGCCGTTGTTGCCGCGTCCGGCCAGGATGCCAACTGCGCCCCGGCAGTTTTGGTATACATGGTGTAAAAAGGTGCGTGTCGCCCCCCGGCCCGCGTTTTCCATCAATACCCGGCCAGGGATGCCATAGTCCCGGATTGTTTGGTGATCCATGGCCTGCATTTCAGAAGCTGTTACGATAATCATAAGATTTCCTTTGCGAACGCTCATCGGCGAAATAAGTAAATTTTCCTGTTTCCAAATGATCTTTATACATTTTCACCAATTTTTTATCAGGCCGGCCGTTTCGCGAACGGCATTTTCCATGCCGATGAGTAAGGCTTTTGCAATTAAGGCTCTTCCCATACTGAATTCGCCGATTTCGTTTACTCCCTTGAAAAGTTTAATCAAGTGGTTATTCAAACCATAGCCGATGGCGATTTCCAGTCTGAGCTTATGCGCCATTTTTATGGTATCGATAATTTTATCCCATTGCTGTCTTTGGGTCGCAGCCGATGTTGCCGCCCTGAGGTTACCGGCATGAATGTGTATCCAGTTGGCTCTTAATTGATGGGCCATTTTTACCTGTTCAGCATCTGCCGGGATGCATATTCCGGCACTGATGCCCTTTAATTGCAACGTGTCGATGGTTTCAAAAATCACCTTACTATGTATTGACAGATCAAAGCCGTTGCCCTCGTGCTTTTCTTCTTGCTCTTCGCAGATCAGTATCACCCTTTCCGGTTTGATATCAACTGCAATGCCGATGTTTTCAAGGCTGGGCATCATATGTAATATTAATCGGCTTTTAACGGTTTCGCGCAGCAAACGCGCATCGCGTTCAAGGCTTTTTCGCTGTTCTTGGGAAATATGAATGGCAATACCATCTGCGCCTCCGAGTTCGGCCAATATGGCTGCTGCGACAGGCTCTGGTTCGGATAGTTGCATGCTTTGCCTGAGCCCGGCTACGTAGTCGAGCTGTATGGTAAGATTGGGCATATTTTCTCCTAAGGATGATATGTGGGGCTTATGGGAAATTTTTATGAGTTCAGGAATTTACATTTTTTAATAATGCCATCATTTCATCACTCTTTTTTTCCATCACACGGGCTTGTTCTTCATCATTGATATGGTCATAGCCGAACAAGTGCAAAATGCCATGGACTATAAGCTGGTCCAGGCGGAGCTGGGTGGACAACCCTGCCGCTTTGCCTTCACGGGCGCAGGTATCCATTGAAATGACCACATCGCCAAGGATATGGGGATTGATGCCGGAAAAGTCGCCTTCCTGCATGGGAAATGAAATCACATTTGTGGGGCCCCGGTGATTGAGATAGGTTTCATTCAGATGTGCTATCCGGTCATCATCTACAAATACAAGGGATAATTCGGCGTCAGGACAGTCCAAGGCGCTTAAGACGGCTTGGGCTTTCTTTTGAATGAGTTGGGTCTTTATGGGCTGATTTGATTGTTGATTGTCTATCAGTACCGGCATTTTTACTTTTTCCATCTTCTTTTGAAGGCGATTCAGTATATTCTATACGATGATGATGAATGCCATATAAAATTTTATTAAAACTCTTGGCAATGCTGTGCAGATCTTTGAGCGTTAATTCGCAATTGTCAAGCTGGCCATCCGAAAACACTTTGTTAATCAAGTGCTGGACCATGCCTTGTATGCGAGCCGGTGTCGGATTGTCAAGGGTTCGGGAGGCGGCCTCGACCACATCGGCAAGCATCACCAGCCCTGCTTCCTTGGTTTGGGGCTTGGGGCCGTGATAGCTGAAGTCTTCTATTTTTACGGTGTCTTCACCTCTGAGCTGTTTGGCTTTTTCGTAAAAATAATGAATGAGGCTGGTTCCGTGGTGTTGCTGGATGGTGTCAATAATGGATTGGCCGAGTTTATGCTTTTTGGCGATTTCCACACCATCCTTTACATGGGCTATTAGGATCAGGCTGGACATCGACGGTGCAAGTTTGTCATGTTTGTTGTGGCCGGCGATTTGGTTCTCAATGAAATACAGGGGCTTTTTTACTTTTCCGATGTCGTGATAGTAGCCGCAAACTTTTGCCAGAAGGGGTTTTGCCCCGATTTCCGTGGCAGCCGCTTCGACCAGGGAGCCTACAACCACGCTATGGTGATAGGTGCCTGGAGCCTCGAGCATTAAGCGGCGAAGGATGGGACGATCCAGGTTGGACAGCTCCATCAGGGTAATATCGGTTGTATAGCGAAATACCAATTCCACAAGGGGCGCCAGGCCAAGGACTACAAAGGCGCTGGTGACTCCGCCCAGGAAAGCGAAGCTCAGACTCCATGTAAGATTGTTCCAGCCGTATGCGCTTGTGTAGATGCAGATAAACGATACGATTACCATATTCAACAGGCCCAGTTTCGCTCCGGCTTTAATGAACAGGGTTCTTTCCCTGCAATGGGTGATCCAATAGGCTGCCATGGAGTTGTTGATGGAGAAAAAAAGAAATGTTTCCAGTTGATGATCAAGCAGCAATGCCGCGCAGATGGCTGTGGCTAAACTAAAAGGAACAGCGATTCTGAAACCCAGGAAAAGGCAAATCAGCATAGCTCCCGCAGCTACCGGCGCAGCGTATATGATGGCGCCTTCGGGTATGTTGATAATCGATCGCAGCGACAACCCGGTGGAGATCACGCTTGCCATTTTTACAAAGAAAAATACCATGATCAGTGTAAGACCCATAAACAGAAGGTGCCGGCTTTGTTTCAGTTCGGCATAGTGAGGCTGGTTAAGATAGATAGTATAGCTGCAGATAAGAAAAATGGATAATAGCAGGGCAGCCCCTATTCCTGAAAACGGAATGTTTTTTTCTTGTGTCTGCTCTTTTTCTCTCATGGATTGGAGCTTGAGCAATTGGACTTGATTGACCCTTTCACCTTCCCTGAGGATCATTTCACCTGCTTTGATCTGATACATTACCGGTTTGATAGTTTTTAACGTCTTTTTTTTGCGTTCTTCGGTTTCATTGCGGTTCAGCGTAATGTTGGGCTGCAGCATGCGTTGGGCTATGTCAACAATCAGGTTGACCAAGTTGTAGTTCAAGTTTTTTACCAGTGGTTCGCCCACAATTCTAACCATGGTTTTAGCCTGGTCCGGGCCATGATATTGACGCAGCGAGAGGATTGCAGTTTCGGTTTTATCGGAGACATCACGCAAGATGATTCCGCGTTCCAGCTCTTTGAGCAGTACCTCTTTGTTCGCCACAATGCCGTTTGTCTGGATTTCGTCCACAATTGAGCTGATCGTATTGGCGATATAGGTTGAAAATTGCTCTTTGATCAGCAAGTTGAAAGCACCTTCGCTGATGGATACGCCAAGGTGGGTTTCAAACGGATCCTTGTAGGTAAGCAGGCCGCCTTTCTGGGCCGGGGCCATGGCTTCACGATCGACTTTGGCCCGGCTGGCCTGGATCTCATTTGGGATAGCGCTTTTCCGGTCCTTGGCCTGTTCTGTTTTTTTGCGCGTTTCAGAAAAGGCGTTTCTTATTTTGACAAGGAGTTTTTGACTGATCCGGGGATCATAGTCATAAACAGTCAGAACCTGATCCACAGCTTGTTTGCGGCTTTTTAGTGTGGCGGCGTGATCTTCGATGAAAAAATCCAGGCTGGCTTTGATATCTTTGCCGGAAATATCACCCAAGTTGTAGTTTTTTTCCTTGATGAGCAAGCTGGGATAGAGCAGGGAGGCAAACACTATTGCAACGGCGCCTAAAATCAGCCATTTTGCTGATTTTTGAATCTCTTGCGCACTTACAGGTAATTTTTTATGTTTTCCGTTGCTGGTCATTTTTTAATATGTCAATTCATCAGACTGTGTTGTTTTATCGGCCGTCAAGCCGTTGATAAAAGTTTTTTTTTGTTCATCCGCCAGTTCGTAAGCCTGGATAATGTCCTGAACCAGTTTATGCCGTACAACATCCCTTTGGGAAAAGTAGGTAAATTCAATGCCTTTGATTGCGCTTAAAATATTTTTCGCCTCGATTAGCCCGGATGTTTTATTAGGGGGTAAATCGATTTGGGTGATATCTCCTGTGATTACTGCTTTTGAGTTGAATCCGATTCGGGTCAGGAACATTTTCATTTGTTCGGAGGTGGTGTTTTGGGCTTCATCAAGTATGACAAACGAGTCGTTGAGGGTTCTGCCGCGCATAAACGCGATAGGCGCAACTTCAATGGCTCCCTGGGCCATCAGGTTGTTTACTTTTTCATAACGCAGCATATCATGCAAAGCATCGTACAGGGGCCGCAGGTAAGGGTCTACTTTTTCGGCAAGATCGCCCGGTAAAAAGCCAAGTGTTTCGCCTGCCTCTACGGCCGGTCTGGTCAAAATGATCCTGGAGACAATCCCCTTGGTCAGCGCCGCCACGGCCATAGCCATTGCCAGATAGGTTTTACCCGTTCCAGCAGGGCCGATTCCAAAGACGATGTCATAGCTCCGGATGGCGTCTATATAATTTTTTTGAGCCTTGCTTTTTGGGGTGATGGTGTGTTTTTTTGCCGTTATAAATACCGTATCAAGAAATATTTCCTTCAACTCTGCGCTGTCATCGGCGCTCAAGAGGCGTATCGCGTAATCAATGTCATTTGGATAGATGGGATAACGTTCTTTGAGCAATCCATAAAGCTGGGTGAGAAGCTTTTGCACAAGGTTCAGAATAATGGGATCTCCTTGAAGATAAACTGTATTTCCGCGTGCTTGTATGTCCAGGGATAAATCCTGTGCAATATGTTTCAGGTTGCTGTTGTGCTCTCCGAACAATTGGCGAGCGAGTTCCAAATCCGAAAAAGTAAGTTTTGTTTGCTGAGTGTTTTTATCCATTTAGTATATTTGTCCGTTAAGTATATCGTATCATTACAGGGTAATGCAGGTGCAATGGCATATGATCTCTATTTACACTGAAAAAAATTATCGTTGGAATATCAACCCTCGGTGTATCAATCAGGCGCCTGTGGCTAAAATTTTTCGCACCCCATAATTTTGACCGATTTTGCCTGTTTTTCCAGATGAGCATGAATAAAAGTATCGAATTTTTAATTGGAATGCAAACAGCAAATATAGACCCGGGTATATATTCAGCGCGAATGCGCTATGTGCCAATAATAGTTTGCAAAATAGCTTGACGCAAACACAGGCCTTTGTTAATTTGCATAGCTTTGGGTAAGCTCTTGCCGGGAAATATCCGGCGGTATTCAACTATCCTAATTAATGGGGAAATATGAATTTATTGGATCTTGTACTGATCGTTATCTTAGCTTATTGTCTTGTCCGCGGAGGTTTCAGGGGCATTGTCAAAGAGCTTTCCTCTATTATCGGGGTGTTGGCAGGATTGTATGCAGCCTATGCATATTACCCGCTGCTTGCTCAAAGTTTATCCAGATGGGCTACGAACTTTGCTTATCTTAATATTATCAGTTGCTTTATCATATTTATCATTGTTTATCTGGGTGTTAGTTATCTGGGCGTGCTGATAAAGTATTTTTTGGACATTGCCTGCCTTGGCTGGACTGATCGGTTATGCGGTGTTTTGTTCGGCACGCTTAAGGGAATTTTGATTTCTGCGGTGCTTATCTTGGTATTAACCACTTTTTTACCCAAAAAATCAGACATATTACGTGAGTCGGTGACAGCGCGCAACATTATGACGATAAGCGCAACTCTGATCAGCATGGCCCCGCGTGATATGAAAAAATTGTTTAGTGTTAAAATGAAGGAATTGAACAAAGCGTGGCACAGCAAAAAGCTATAAAAGATAATTTCTCAATTGGACCTATTTTAGATGTCATCACTGCCTTGCGGGCTGAAAACGGTTGCCCCTGGGATAAGAAACAGACCCCTAAATCTATTGGCGTTTACTTAGTTGAAGAAGTTTACGAGTTGCTCGAAGCGGTCGATTCAGGTGATCTTGAGGCCATTAAAGAGGAGTTGGGGGACGTTTTGTTTCAGTTGATGTTTTATGTACGATTGTTCTCCGAAAAAAACGGTATCTGTTTTGATGAAATTATAAATAAAATCAAACAGAAAATGATCCGGCGCCATCCGCATGTTTTCGGTGACGCCAAGGCCGGAACCGTTGGTCAGGTAAAAAAACGCTGGCGAGAGATAAAACAGGAAGAGAAAGAAGAAAAAAATGAATCAAAGTCACTTATGGATTCAGTTCCTTCGGGTATGCCGGCGCTGCCCAGGGCTTACCTGATTTCGGAGCGGGCTGCGGGAGCAGGATTCGACTGGAATGATCTTAAGGAAGTGATGGATCAAACCGAAGAGGAATGGCAGGAATTTATAGTCGCAATTGACAATTTGGAGGATGGTTTACCCGAAAAAAAAGAAAATGCCGCAATGGAATTTGGCGATATTCTTTTTACATTGATCAATGTGGGGCGCATATCCGGAATTCATCCTGAAACAGCTCTTCAAAGTTCGGCCAACAAATTCATAAGACGATTCAAATGTATGGAAAAGTTAGCCCAAAAAAAAAACCGGGTCTTGAAGGATATTCCACGCGATGAAATGGAAAAACTGTGGGAAACGGCTAAAAAAAGTGATAAGGGCTTGTAATGACCAAAAAAAAGTATCTTAGAGTTCAGGCATACCCTTCAATATGGCATTTAAGCAATGGCGGGGGATCAAACATTTTAATCAAACGCGTTCGTCAACTGGTTTGTGTGAGGGTGGAATCCTCATTACCACTTCACCTTTTGAGTCATATTTCTCATAGACCAGTTTATTGTCCTCTATGAGATATTTGCTGGAATCTTCATTGCTGGAATCTTCATTGCTGGGATTTCTTGTGTTCGCTTGCATCCCGGATTCCGGCTTTTCGACAGGGCGAGCCTGACGAACCTGTTCCACTTTTTGCAACGCAGTTTCCTTGGCCTGAATCGAACTGTTCTGATCGGCCTTAGCCGTAATTCTTAATGTGTTTTCGGCTATATTGTGTATCATGGGATTTCCTCCTTTCCGAAAATCATGACCATCTAATTTATTAACACTAAAATGGGCCCTGTTATGGGCTTTTATCTCCCGGTAAAATTACGCCTCGCCGCTTAACCGTCTATCGGCATCCGTTTGCCGATTTGAGTATTCATTGCCTTTCCAATTAAATTCCAATGCTTGAAAGGTAATCGATTTCGTAATTTTTTGATTATGAGGATCAATCACGTTATATCTTAAGTCAAGACGTTTTCCGGCAGCATTATGATTAATTGGTAAATCCTTTTTAGTATCATCATGTTGAGCTATTGCTTGATTACCTGGGTTTTTGACCTTTATTTTTCCCATTATTTTATCGGAGAGTTGTTCGAAAACCGACTGGTGTTGTTTGGCCTTGAATTGCTGCATTTGACCACCGGATTCCAAGTGCAAGGATTTTTCGTTGGCATCTTTGCCCGGCCCGCGATTGAGTTGCTTACGGTATTCATTAAGCACGTTGTCAACTTGGTAATTGTAAATATGCATATAAGTGCCTCCACTGTAATTATCGGCAAGGGGCTATAAAAACCTTAATAAAAAAGTTCATCACTGAGGATTAAGCGCCTGAGCGATAACTATTGCCCTGCCATAAATGGGCAATTTGCTTGATATCTTAAGGCGATTGGCGGAAAAGAATATACCAGATTGAGCAGGATTTTTTTTCGTATTCAAGGCGTGCCAAAGTTTGCATACTTAATGTATTCGGGCTTTGGCATAACGCACAAGACGGGAAAAAAGACATACAAGATGGTATATTCTTTAACAGAAATCGCCTAAGTTGGGCTGAAAAATTTTATCTTCGCCAATATCAACCTTGGCAATATCAATCAGATGCCTGTGGTAATGGGCTAGGAAACTGCAAATATTTTACTGTTGCTTGTCTTGATCCATATGGGCTTTTGAGTTTGTTTTCGTTATGTTGCGCCAATGGATACTAATTATAACCAGTAACGAATTATTGCCCGAAATGACCGTATATAAAGTCCTGGTGGCTTGAAAAGGCAACTGGGGGAAGCCGGTCAAAGGCGAACCATCCAATTGCATCGGCATCATCTCCGGCTTCGGGTCTGCCTTTAAATGATGTGATTAAATAGCCTATCATCAAAATGGAGTGATATTGCATAGAAGCACTGGAGCTAACTCCCAATAGGGATTTAATTTGTCCTGTCAGACCGGTTTCCTCCTTTAATTCTCTGAGAGCCCCGTGGGATGGAGATTCACCTAATTCCATAAAGCCGCCCGGTAAACACCATTGGCCTTTTTGAGGCTCCACCGAGCGTTTGACCAGTAAAATTTCGTTGGAAGGGTTAACAACTACAAGGCAGGTCGCCGGTACAGGGTTTTCATAAATGGGTCTGCTGCAGTGATTGCAATAAGGGCGTTGCCGGCCTTCGGTATGTTTGCGGGTAAGGCTGTTGCCGCAAAAGTGACAGAATTTTTTTTGTTCCATGAGCGTAGCGGTATTTAGAGCTTGTTTGGAAAATAGAAAATTTAGCGAAAAAGTGCGAGACCTTTTGCAGCCGATTTAATAATTCCCAAACAGGCTTTTAGGGTTTTGGAAGATGCGAATATATCGTTATTGCACCGAATTTGGATTCGTTTTTAAAAAGCAAAGATAGACGCATACTGCGTTATATACTAATTATACTAATTGTCTGTACACATTGACGCAACATAACGGAAACGAATACAAGCATAAGTGGTATATTCTTTTCCGCCAATCGCCTTAATCGTCAAAATCCCCGTCCGGGCCCTTATCGCTGGTGATGCTTTTTGCTTTTTCGCGGATTTTTTCAGGTGTCCATTCTTCTTTATTCTCAATTGGTTCAGCTTGTTGGACAGGATCATAAGATCCAGCTTTAAGAATGTCATCCACGACAATTGAGGCAGTGTCCTGACTGTTAAATACATTGGCCAACATGTCGTAAACAAATGCTTCAACCCGATCAACCATCCGGTTCCGAATTTTTTCGGGTTGCGCCAGCAGCTTGTTTTCAAATGGCAAATTGAGCTTTTTATAGTTGCCGCCCTTCCAGCTTTGCTTGTCGGCGTAGGACTTCATCTGTTCCCACAACTGTTCACTGACGCCTTCATTTTTTACTTTTTTGAATTCGCCGTTTTTGTCCAGTATCGCATTACCGAAATCATTAACTTCCAATCCCCATGAAACCATTTGCAGCGCTGTTGCAACATTTGCTTTGGTGGTTCGGGTCTGAGTGGCTATCTGGCGCAGCCGTTCGGAGCTGTTGCCGGAGGTGCCATGTTGTGCTCCGGAAATATTATAGGGTTTAAGGGCTTTATGTATTTCGGCGGTTAATTCCACCTGAATTCCCTGGCCGCTGGCCTCGATGCCATGAATTGTCCCGTTGTTCAAGGCGATCCAGTTAGGGAAAATATGATGGGCATTCAATCCCTGGATTAAAAACAACGCTTCCTCAACGGTGCTGAGTCCAAATTTGCCTTTAATTTCACCAACTTCTGTTTCAAGGGAAGCCCACTCGGGAATCTGGGCGTTAAGTTCAATGCTGGCCAGCAGGTTTTGGTCATCGGGCATATGGGATGCGTCAACGGCAATGGATGTAATGCCGGCATCGAAAATTGATGGAATTTCAACTTTGGCTTTTTCAATATCTTCCCGGTTTTTGATTCCGTAGTGATCTGCATGTACGGCAACCGGAACGGTGATGTTTAATTCGTTGCAAAATGCGTCAACTCTGCGGGCAATATTCCAATAATTTGTGGAGCAATAGGCGTCTGAACCGCCTTCGGATTTGGCGATTTCAATAATAAGTGCGGAATTGACGCGCTGTGCGGCTTTTAAGACGCCACGGATAACAAAGGAGCTCCTTGCATTAGCTGCGATGGTGATGGCGTTGCCTTTTGTCAGCATTGCCATATCGATAAACTTGCCGCTGATGATCAGCGCCTTGGAGTTTGGAAACAGCTTTTTAATATTGGGCGGCCGGCCTATATTCAAAGCTTGTTTGAATATGGCATCTGGGATTTTCGTCATAAATATTCCTCCTTAAACAACAATCATTACAATGCCTATCCTGATTTGGCGGACGAGCATTTTTTGCTATTGGGATTTAATACTTTTTTCAAAAGCCTCTATTTGAGCATTGTGGGCTTTGAGCTTTTCTTCAAATGTCTCGATACGTTTATTGAGTTTAATAATTTTTTCATTGTAAGCTTTGATCTGAGTTCTAGTGATAACCTGGTTTTTTTCTTCATCCAGCTTAATCCGCTCCGCCATTAGAGCATCTTTTTCAAGTGTGAGAGCTTTTTTTTGGCTCTCCAATCGTTGCCGTTCGGCTTCTTTATCTTTAAAACCGGATGTTTGTGAAGCAGCCGATTGCTTTTGCTCTTCTTGTGTTTTTTCAGTATCCGACGTTAGTGATGTAGGCGATTCTTCATAGGCTTTAACCTTGGCGCGCTGGCCGACAGGCACATTACTTATATCGTCGGTAAACATTGTGTTGCCGTGTTTATCAACATAACGGTAAAATTCCGGATATGCTGGCGCAGTAAATCCCATAATGGTTATGAATCCCATAACCATAAAGATTAACTTGTATTTCATGTTGAGCCGCCTTTTGCTGTATAAAGCGTATTTGTTCATAATAATTAAGTCAATATACGGTCTTATCGGCAATACTGTCAAGCGATGTGAGATAAATTAATGGTTTTACATTCTTTTGTTTTGGTGTAAATTGGCCACGGCATTAGGATTAGGCCACGGCATTAGGATTAGATAGTTTATCAAGGATAAGTTCAACTCAGGATAAGCCGTCTTGTTTTCAAAAAGGATGAAATATTCCCTATGATAATTCGTTTTATATATAAGTTTTTCTTCTTGATTTGTTTGATAATTGTATCTTGTGCGCCAAAACCGCTGATTTCAACGGTTCAGCCCGGCGACCCGGATCCTAACGCGCCCGGTGAGCCGTTGTTCAGAACGGCTGAATCCTTTTATGCGCAAAAGGCTTGGTCCCAGGCCATGGCCGGTTTTGCAAACTACATCGCTCAATACCCGCAGGGGCCCCGTGTAGATCAGGCGAATTGGAAAATTGGTTCTATTTATCTTATACAGGGAGAAAGGGATGCCGCCACCGCGTTTTTTTGGCGCCTGCTTAACGAACATCCCGACAGTAAATTTAAAAAACAGACTCAGCTTGCACTGCTGGACATCTATCTTGATAATGAGCAGTTTGCAGAGGCTGAGGCAATGGCTGATATTGTGATGAGTGAAGAAGTGCCGGAGAACATGCGCCAGAAGTTTTATGACCGGCTGTCGAGTATCTATCGCGCTACAGGAAAAATTGGAAAATTGCTAAACGTTGAATATAAGCTTTTCCAGTTTTCATCAGATGAAGAGAGGCTGGCCCGGTTCAGCCAGGTCAATGCAACCATCAATCAGCTCAGACTCGAGGATATTGAAGACGTTTGGGATGGTATTAAAGAGGATGAGATCAGAAGTCTGCTGATGTACCGGTATGCTGTCGTTCTGACAGAGGGTGGAAAATACGATAACGCGCTTGATATTATAACTGTTTTTTTAGAATCCTACCCTAATCATATAAATGCCGGTAAGGCTCGCGAGTTTGCAGTAAAATTAACCCGTTATCTGAGCTTTGCCCCATACACCGTTGGTGTTTTATTGCCGCTGACCGGACCGTATGAACTTTATGGAAAGCGGGCCCTAAATGGTATAGAGCTGGCTTTGGGGACAAGCAAGGGCGGTGAGACGCCTGTACCAATTAGATTGGTCATAAAAGACACCGCTTCGAATCCCAGCAGATCGGTTCAGCTGGTGCGCGAACTTGCCGCTGCCAAGGTAGGCGCTATTATAGGGCCGATAATCACGGCTGCCGAAGCGGCACGGGAGGCCCAACGCCTGCACATTCCAATGCTGACGATTACCCAGAAAGCGGATGTTCCGTTGATCGGAAATTATATTTTCCGTCACTTTATTACACCGAAAAACCAGGTAAAGACCCTGGCTGACTATTTTATCAATAGCCTCGGACTCAATGAGTTTGCCATTTTGTACCCCAATGAACCCTATGGGAAAAGGTTTATGAAGCTTTTTTGGGATGAGATTGCCCACCAGGGGGGGCATGTTGTGGGTATAGAGGCCTATAATCCCCAAAATACCGATTTTGCCGAGCCGATCAGAAAGCTGGTGGGACTGAATTACAAATTTCCAAAGGATTTACAAACTGCTTCTGTAGTACGTGTTCGGGATGATCCCTATGTTGATAAAATGATTAAATCCAAGAATCGGCTTGAAAGAGTTTTGCCGGACCCGGTGGGGCGGCTTACCGGGCTTTATTTCCAGCAGCCGGATCAGGACCGCACACGCGGCCCTGCCATTGGGCGGTCCCGCAGCAGCGGCAGCCAAGAGCCTGCCGTTGATTTCGACGTGCTGTTTATCCCTGATGCGCCCAAAAAAGCCGGGCTCATTATTCCGCAGTTGGCCTACCATGACATCAGAGATATTTATTTGGCAGGCACCAATTTGTGGCATTCAAAAAAATTGATCGATATGTCAAATGACTACATTGATCATGCAATTTTGGCGGACGGCTTTTTCAAAGACAGCAAATCGCCCATTATACGCAAGTTTATTGAGACTTATCAGCAAGTCTACGATCAGGAGCCGGGCATTATTGAAGCCTATGCTTTTGATACGGCCAAGCTTTTGTTTGGCATTTTTGCCCAGCCAGACATAAAGCTGCGCAACTCGTTCCGGGATGCCTTATCTCAAACCCATTTCCAAGAGGGCGTAACCGGCGAAACGCTTTTCACCGACACAGGCGAGGCAATAAAATATCTCACACTGCTGCAAGTCAAGCAAGGCCGCTTTGTTGAATTGAGCCAGCCATGAGTTCTGCTATACATCTGGCCTATAATTTGTTCGCAAACCTTTGTGCTTGCGCTTTGATCCCTTCGCTGTGGCTCCGTTATGCTTTACTGGGCAGGCGGCGGTCGTGGCTCTATCAGAGGCTTGGCGTTTATCCAAAACCATTGCGTTATGATTTCCGGAACAATTTTGATGTATGGCTGCATGCGGTTTCCGTAGGTGAGGTAAATGTGGCTGCGGCAATCATTAGGGCTTTGAAACAAATGCTGCCCGAATGCCGGATTGCATTATCCACATCAACAGAGCAGGGGCAAAAACACGCTGTTGATACGGCCGGTCAATGGGCGGTGTGTTTTTATGCTCCCTTTGATCTGAATTTGTCCACAAAAAGGGCGTTGCAATTAGTTCGGCCACGGGTATTGGGCCTTCTTGAGACCGAGTTGTGGCCGAATATGATTGTGAACGCTCACAAAATGGGGGTCAGGACGGTCTTGCTCAACGGGCGTATTTCCGCCAGGACCATAAGCGGCTATCATAAAATTCGTCCTTTGCTGCGCTACACGTTAGATCATCTTGACGCTTTGAGCATGATTTCAGAGGCGGACATGAAGCGTATCGGTTCGCTGGGAGCATCCGCGCATCGAATGTGTGTCAATGGAAACGCAAAATTTGATTGCCTTATCCGTGCAGATACCGATGATATAAATCATGTAAAAGCCCTTTATCATATTGATGAGACTACACCTGTATTCGTCGCCGGAAGCACGCGCCACTTTGAGGAAGAATTTGTCATCGATGCTTTTTTATCCATTCGGCGAATATTTCCCAAAACCCTTCTTATTCTTGCTCCGCGGCATATTCAGCGGACACGCATCATTGAGCAACACCTTCGGGAAAAGGGATTGAATTATCAATTGAGAACCGGATTGGCGCGTTCTTCATCTAAATATTCTTCATCTAAGCGGCCAGGGCCTGTCGTTGTTTTGGATACTATCGGAGAATTGGCCAAAACGTATGGCGCCGCCGATTTTGTTTTTTGCGGTGGCAGCCTTGTTCCAAAAGGCGGACAAAATGTGCTTGAACCCGCCTGGCTGGCCAAGCCTGTTATGTTCGGACCATCAATGGAAGATTTCCAGGAGGCCCGTGATCTTATTGAAAAGGCCGGCGGCGGAGTTATGGTGAACAATGCTCGGGATATGGCCGATACGGCGATTCATTGGCTTAAATTTCCTGAAAAAGCCGCCTTGGCTGGTCAGGCGGCTCGCGATGCTGTTTATCTTCACCAGGGTGCGGCTAAAAAACATGCACTGATGGTTTGCCGGTTACTGCAAGATTGAGCAAACCCGTATCGGCGGGTTCGGTAAAATCGGCAAGTTTGAATAGCGCCTATTTAGATTTACAAAAGGATCCTTTGCCCTGTTGCCTCAAGCACTGCGGACCACAACTCGCCCCCGGGTGAAACTTGTTTTCGTTTGCCCAAAGAAGATTTCATTGGCACGTGGACAAAATGGTTGTTCCAGCGTGAGATAATTAGTTTTGTTTTGCCGGCCATGCCCGCATGGACCGCATGGCGGCCTAAAAAGCCGCAAAATACACTATCGTTGGCGTTTGCGGGCAAGCTTCGGATTATGTAGCTCGGATCGATATATTTTATATTGATTTGGGTGTTTTTCGACTTAAAGTGGTTGATAATTGCGTTTTTGAGAAAAATGCCGATGTCTTTCAATCGGATATTGCCTGATTCATCATGCTCTTGATCGGCGTTTTCAAAAAATCGTTGGCCGGCGCCTTCAGCAGCTACGATAACGGCATGGCCCCTTTCTTTCAAGCGTTGTTCCAGAGCAGTGAACAAACCGTGGGAACCTTCCAATTCAAAGTCAACTTCGGGGATGAGCACAAAGTTGACATCCTGCTGGGCCAGAGCGGCTGTGGCTGCAATGAATCCGGAATACCGTCCCATTAATTTGATTAAACCTATGCCATTCGGATAGGCTTGGGCTTCGTTGTGCGCTACAATGATTGCCTGGGTGGAAATTTCAACTGCGGTATCGAAACCAAACGACCGGGACACCAAATAAATATCGTTATCGATTGTCTTGGGAATTCCAACAATACTAATTTTGAGTTTGCGTTGAAGAATCTCATCGGCGATGGTTCCTGCGGCATTCATAGTGCCGTCTCCGCCAACTATGAATAAAATTCCGATATTCATGCGCTCTAAGCAATCAACAATTTCACCAATATCCTGCGGGCCTCTGGATGAGCCTAAAATTGATCCTCCCATATCGAGTATATTTCTTACCGAAGATGGCTTCAAATCTATAACTTCATGACCGTAACGGGGGATAAAGCCTTGTAAGCCGTAGCGCATGCCATAGATGTTGCGCACGCCGTAATGATAATACAATTCCAGAACCACAGATCGAATAATGTCGTTTAATCCCGGGCACAATCCACCGCAAGTGACCAATGCACAGCGCAATTTGCTCGGATCGAAATAAATTTTTTCCCTTGGACCGGCCAATTCGAAGCTCGGCGGTGAAATATTCCGGCCTTTAAGGTCTGCTAACTCAGAGTCGCGGATATGGACCAGGATCTTATCATTACTTGAAATAAACGGTTGGTTGCGGCTTTTATATTCCGTTTGCAAAGGAGATTGAATATTGGTTTTTCCCAGGCTGTCGATATGGGTGTAATTTTTTTCATCAATAAGCGACATGTCCTTCATACTAAATCCCTCCGGGTAATACAGTCCTAATAATTACCGTTAAATTTAAATTCACCTTTGCCCAATATATCGTGCAGATGAAGAATACCTTCAATTTTACCGTTTTTATCAGTGATCGGCAGCACTGTGATTTCATATCTTTCCATGGTGTTTAGCGCGTCGTAAGCCGGTGTGTCCGGTGTTGCATGATGCGGATTTTGCGTCATCAGCATATCGGCTTTCATTGTGCTGATAGGTACTTCATCGGCTACCGCCCTGCGTATATCTCCATCCGTGATGATACCTTTTAGGATGCATCTATTGTCCTTTATTAAAATAACACCGATGCTGTGGCGGTTCATTTCACAAAGCGCATCAGGTATAGGGGTGGATACATGCACCGAGGGAATTGCTTTACCGGTCAGCATAATATCACTTACCTTTCCGGCCAACCGTTGTCCTAAGGCGCCGCCGGGATGGTACTTTTTAAAATCATCACTTTTAAATTGCTTGCAGTTTATCAAAACAACCGCCAAGGCGTCGCCCATTGCCAGCATGGCTGTTGTTGAGCACGTCGGGGTCAGTCCCAAAGGGCAGGCTTCACGTTCAACGCTTACATCTATGATAATATCGCTATAGTGGGCAAGTGTCGATTTTGCATTGCCGGTAAACGCTACAATGGTGCATCCGATTTTTCGAATGCTGGGCAGCAAAATGTTCATCTCGCCGGTTTCACCGCTGGCGGACAAGGCAATTAAAATATCATCGGGGCTTACCATGCCCAAGTCGCCATGCATGGCTTCCACCGGGTGAAGGAAAAATGATCGTGTGCCGGTGCTGTTTAAGGTGGCTGAAATTTTTCTGGCAATATTGCCAGATTTGCCGATGCCGCCCACGATGACCTGGCCCCTGGTGCTGCAAATCGCGTCAACCATTCTAACAAAAGTATGATTGACGCGTTCTGAAAGTTTTAAAATGCTGTCAGCCTCCAGTCGAAGAACCTCAATAGCTTCATCTATAACATGCTGCTGGTTGATTTGAGTTGGCATAGTTTTTTTGTATTCCTTAATTTGTGATATTTCCGGTAACTGCGCACACATTTTTATAGCATGTTATCCAAAGATGCAACGGGTTTGAACGGTCCAAGACAAAGGCCCAATGAATTTGGATGATTTTTTTCATCGCTAAAGCGATTAGTATATTCTTTGACTGCAAATTGCCTAAAGCTTCGGGGCAAACAGCCGATGTTGTCAGCAACCGTTTTTTAACCGTATCTGAAATGGTTTAAATTAGAAAATGAATTTTTAAATCCGCCCGGTTTTATAAACAGCTCAAAACTAATCATCGCCTGAAAAATTCCTTGACAACCCAATTGCACTTGATTATACGGCGAGCGGACCCTACTTGCGAAAAAAGGCCAGATGTTCTTTAACGCTGGCCTGTTTTTATGCAAAACAAATTATATCAAGATAACAAAAAGCAGGATAGCAAAAAAACAAGATAGAAAGAGGTGATACTAATGATTTGTCAAACGATTCGTAAAGGCAGTGAGTGCACTTTTATGACCGCTAAAGGTTGCAGTTACAATGCAGGGCTCTGCCACGAAGTGGTTGAGGCCTGCCAGGGGTGCAACCGGGCATCGGAAATTGAAACTGGGTGGTACTGCACCGCTTGTCCTGAACCCGCCAAGAAATGGAAAAACGGAAATTGCAATCTGGCAACCCACATTACCAGCAAACCTGTTGCGGCAAAAGCGAAAATCAATCCGCTGAAAGCATCCAAACGGGGAAGCCGCTAATGTATATGGTTTTTACTCCTAAGCCCTGCCTTTAGTTTTATCAAGGCGGGGCTTTTTAGTTGCTGCAGATCTTTATTTTTTATCCATTTTTTTTTAAATCAATGCTAAAGTTCGTTACATCTAAAAAAAACAAGTTGCCAATTCAGTCCTATAGCTGCCGGTAACGGCGGATCTGGTAATTCGATTTACGGTTGCGGCAAATTCGTATTATTAATTTTGTCTAACAGGCTCTAAGTTTTGTTAGGCTGTTTACCTTGCGTTAGGGTTTAGACTTGACACGTCTGAAGTCCACTTGTATGAGTTCACACGCGATCTGTCAGGCAATGTCCGCACAGGATCGGCATTTTTTCCGGTTTTGTTTATAAAATTTTTTGATTTTGAGTAATGCTCGGCGTGGACAAAGGCTGAGTTAAATTCCATTTTAAAAAAAGGTTGAAACGTATGAATCCACTCGCCCTCGAACTTAATCAAATGATTGAGAAATCCAATCCTGCGATTTTAAGCATGTTGTCTAGCGTTGGCCGGCAGCTTTTTTTCCCGAAAGGAATTTTGAGCCAAAGCGCTGAAGCCAAGCAGATGGCTCATAAAATCAATGCCACCATCGGCATCGCCAAGGAAAATAACCATACGATGTGCTTTGACTCGGTCATGTCGGCGATTAGCGGTGTAAAGGCCAGTGAGGCTCTAACCTATGCCCCGTCTTTTGGCATTCCGGCCCTGCGTAAACGATGGCAGAAAGATCTGTTTGCAAAAAATCCATCCCTGAAGGGCAAAACCATAAGCCTGCCGGTTGTCACTTGCGGTATTACTCACGCAGTGAGCACGTTTGCGGATATGTGGGTCGATGCACAGGATGTGATTATTTTACCGGATAAATTGTGGGGAAATTACAACATGATTTTCGGCGTTCGCAATGGAGCGCGTTTAAGTCATTTCCCGCTGTTCAATGAGCAAGATGGATTTAATCTTTCCGCCTTTAAGCAAACCATTGAAAAAGAGGCCGCCAATCACGAAAAAATCGTTGTTTTGTTGAATTTTCCTCAAAATCCAACAGGATACTCCATCAGCAATTCAGAGGCTGATGAAATTGTGCGCATTTTAAAAGGCGCCGCTGAAAAAGGCGCCCGCATCATTGCCGTTTTGGATGATGCTTATTTTGGTTTGTTTTATGATGAACAGGTATGTAAAGAATCACTTTTTGCCAGGCTATGCGGTCAGCATCCCAACCTTTTGGCCGTAAAACTCGATGGCGCGACCAAGGAAAATTTTGTATGGGGATTGCGTATCGGTTTTATTACTTATGGATTGCAAAATAATGAAAATATTTCTAGCGTGTATGAAGCCTTGGAGAAAAAAAGCGCAGGCTCGATCCGGGGATGCATCTCCAATGCGTCACATCTGGGGCAAACCGTTTTACTGCAATCTTTGCAGGATGAGCGCAACCCGGAAGAAAAACAGGAAAAATTTACAATTCTTAAACGCCGAGCGCTAAAGGTTAAACAAGTACTTGCCGATTCAAAGTATCAAGATGCATGGAAACCGTATCCATTTAATTCCGGGTATTTCATGTGTCTGAAATTGAAGAAAATAAAGGCCGAACACCTGCGAAGCCATTTGCTGGAAAAATACGGCGTGGGGCTGATTGCCTTGGGTGATTACGATTTAAGAGTCGCCTTTTCCTGTATTGATGAAGATCAGATTAACGATCTTTTTGATACGATTTTGCAAGGTGTTCGAGATTTGGAAAATGTTGTCTGATGTCTGCTTCTTCCCATTTTAAAAATATGATTGCCGCCGTCCGGGAAAACAACTCGTTTGATTTCGTATCGGCCGGTAAATGGGCGTTTTTTTTCGTGGCAATAGGGCTGATCGCCGGATCTGGCGCTATCGTTTTTCATTATATGTGCCAGCTGGGAATACATTACTTTATGGATTTAATGGCCGGTTACCGCCCGCCGCCGCCAGCGGGCGAGCATCATCTTTTGGAACCGACCACTCGTGAATTCAATCGCTGGATACTTTTCCTTTTACCGGCTCTTGGAGGCTTGCTCAGCGGCTGGCTGGTGTATACCTTTGCTCCGGAAGCCGAAGGTCATGGTACAGACGCCGCCATTAACGCCTATCACAACAAGGGCGGTTTTATCCGCAGCAGAGTTCCCATTATAAAAACCATTGCCAGCACCATAACCCTGACAACCGGCGGTTCAGGCGGGCGTGAAGGGCCAATTGCCCAAATCGGGGCCGGCTTTGGCTCTTTTTTGGCTACAAAACTCAATCTTTCCGATCGGGATCGGCGTATCATGATGGCTGCCGGGATCGGCGCCGGCGTTGGAAGTATTTTCCGGGCGCCTTTGGCCGGTGCTTTATTTGCCGCCGAAGTCCTTTACCGTGAACCGGAATTTGAGTCTGAAGTGATTATCCCGGCCGGAATTTCTTCTGTTGTGGCGTACTGCGTGTTTTGCCTGGTTTTCGGCTGGGGATCATTATTTGATTCGCCGCCGTTTAAATTCCAGAACCCGCTGGAATTGGGGCCGTACCTGGTGCTTTCGATAGTGTTGGTTGGCGCAGGCATATTTTATATCAAAATGTTTTATGGGACCATCGATGTGTTCCACAGGATCAAAAAGATTCCAAATCATCTCAAACCGGCTTTAGGCGGGTTATTAACCGGACTGGTTGGGTTTTATTGGCCCCATTGTTTGGCGTTCGGTTACGGGTTCGCTCAAAAGGCGTTGTTTAATGAGTTGAGTATCTTTTTTTTATTGACTCTCGCGTTTGGAAAGATATTGACGACTTCTTTTTCAATCGGTTCGGGGGGCAGCGGTGGTGTTTTTGGTCCCTCAATTGTCATCGGTGGATCCCTCGGCGGAGTTGTGGGTAAAAGCTTTCACAACTTGATGCCTTCAATTGTAACTGAGCCCGGAGCTTTTGTGGTCGTCGGGATGGCCGGTTTTTTTACCACCGTGTCCAATACGCCAATTTCCACCATTATTTTTGTTTCCGAAATGACCAATTCTTACCATTTACTGCTGCCTAGCCTGCTGGTTTGTTCCGTTGCCTATCTTGCTTCCAGGCGCTGGACCATTTTTAACCGTCAGGTGCAAAGCAAGCTGAATTCTCCAGCCCATAGCGGGGATTTCTTTGTGGATGTGCTGCAATCCATTAACGTGCAGGATATTATCCATCTTATAAAAAAAGTAAGGCAAATTCCCCAGGATATGCCTTTTCTCGAGTTCAAACGTTATTTTTCCGAAACTACGCAGCACTATTTTCCGGTAATGGATGGGCAGGGCCGTCTAATCAGTGTCTTTTCAATCAATGATGTGAGGGGAGTTTTATTTTCTCCTGAAATAGAGCACTTGGTTGTAATGAAAGACATTGGCACATCTGACATTATCACCACGAGTCCGGATGAGGACCTGAATATGGTTTTGAAAAAGTTTACAACCAAAAATATCGATAGCCTGCCTGTTGTTGATACCGATGATCCATCCAAACTCATCGGCATGCTGAGCAGGCGGGAGGTTATTTATTTTTACAATCAAAAGGTTGAAGAAATAAAATCAACCAGGTCAAATTAGTGATAAATTAATTTTGAGCTTCGGCGGCCTACCAGAATTTGAGGTTTAACAGGCTTTTTTTGCTATGAACAAGTTCATTTGTGGTTCGCCTCAGGCGCCTGGCAAGAATATTCGCCAGCAAGCGATATAATACATAACCAAGCCTTTGTTTATCTTTTTGAGACTGTTTTTCAAGATAGAAGATATCTGTTGCGAGACAGACTGTATCTGTTATTGCATAGGCTGACGCTGAACGGGCTGAGTTTTCAATTGCGCCTATTTCGCCGAAAATCTCGCCCTTTTTCTTTAATGTGGCAATTTCTTTATCTTTTTTAACGATTTTGATGCTGCCGTACATTAAAAAGTACATCCAGGTGTCATAGGTGCCTTCCTCAAAAATGCGTTCCCCTGCTTTGTATTTGTGGATTTTACTCATTTCGAGGAGTTGATTGAGCTCTTGATCTTCGAAAGATTCCAATGCAGGGATTTTTTTAATGTTTTCTGCCATGTTGACGTTGTTTTCCAAAAATGACGATTGTTGCATGAATGATTACCTCACAGATTAAGTTATTTGTGGTCTTGGAAGCTGAAAATATACCATTTTTGCCAGCTTTGGCATAGCCTTTTGAATTCTTTTTCGCCTGTTGCATTAATGGGCACAGGCAATGAGTTGCACCCATGTTTGCTTGTTGAAAACGAATCCAAATTTAAGCGCAATAACACTATATTTGAAGATTCTAAGTCCCGTAGTCCTTTCCCACTATTTTTAATGATGACATAGGCCTGCAAAATGGATGCCAAAAAGCAATGATTATCATTTGCTGAAAATAATTTTTGGGTATTTGTTTATGCTCTATTTTTCACTGTGATTTTCAATTGAAATTGTTAAGTTATTTTAGAGAACAATTTTTTGTCTGAAAAATAGTGCAATGATGCTTCTTGAGGAGATTGGCTTTTCAGTCATGCGATGTGGCGTTTTTTTCATACGTAAGTATACGGCCGGTTATACACAACGATACAATATCAAAGAGAAGGAATTTGATAGCTTCTTAGTAATGAACCTGCATCAAACACAACCCCTGCGCCGGACAAGTGGCTCCGGCGTATTTTCTGTCTTTTGAGTTTAAAATCAGGGCAATGTCATCTGCTGCAAGTTTTCCGGCGCCAACCATGGCCAGGGTTCCAACGATATTGCGAACCATGAAACGCAAGAATCCGTTGGCTTCGATTTCAATACGCAGCTTTCCTGTACCGTCAGGTTCTAACGTTGCCTGATGGATATGCCTTACTGTGTGAGACCGGGGACTTCCTGCACCCTCAAAAGCTTTAAAGTCATGTTCACCGAGAATAAGGAGTATTGCTTCCCGCATGGCTTCGATGTTTAAGGGGGATTTGATCCACCACACATATTGGCGTCCTATAGCGTTGGGACGAGCCCGGTTTATAATGGTGTAACGGTAGCGTTTACTTTTTGCATCGTAGCGTGCGTGAAAGTTTTGATCAACCGCCTCACATTTATGAATGACAATATCATTTGGCAGAATGCTGTTAAGCCCGTTTTGCAAATCTTGTGCGCCGATACGTGTGTTGCTTTTGAAATTAGCAACCTGGCCGATGGCATGCACACCGGCGTCAGTGCGTCCGGAGGCTGTCAGGATGATTTTTTCACGGGTCATTTTTTCAATCGCTTTTTCTATCTCTTTCTGGATAGTGCGCTCGTTTACCTGGCGTTGCCAGCCATGATAGTTTGTACCGTCATATTCGATGGTTAATTTGAAATTATTATCCATAATACCGCCATGATACAAAAAGGATGACAAAAAAGAAATTCTTGGAAAACAGGTTGAAAGCAGGACGCTTTTGGGCATACCGGGCCGGGAGCCAAATCATTGTGGAGATCGCTAATGTATTGGAATTAAACATAAAAATACAATCAAAAGTGCGAATCGGGTTATCCCCAAAGGATGATCGTGATGCGGGAATACGTCTTTGCCGAATAGGTCTTTTGCCGGAGCAACGTGTATTGGATTTTTTCGCCAAAGCATCAGATTCGATCACAAAAAGCAGATCCCAGATACATCTCCATGTCATCATCGAGCTGATCCAACAGATCCTTGAGAAAATACATAGTGCCGCAAGACTTGCAGCGCCAGCGAATTTGTTGTCAGTTGCGATGCATTACAAGTTGCGCCCGGCACTGCGGGCAGCAAAAATCCGGCCGATTGGCTTGCATGGTACTTTTCACCTCACATTTATTCCGTGTGTATTCGGTGAAATGGGCAATTTGTCCGATAGACTAAGAGGCTTGGAAGCTGTCTTTAAAATTTTTTTGCACACCTTTATCCTGGTCAAATTTGCCTATTTTCAGCATGGACACACTAATTAGTGGCATCTCTAATGAAAATTTGCGCCAATGGCAACTAAAATCGTAAATTGACTTTTTTGTGAAACTAGAACATTTACAAGCGTTGCAAAGGCTATTATTTGAAGGACTGAAAAATTGCAGAAAGGACCATCGTGAGTGATACACTATCGTGTAAGGGATTTAAGGCTGCGAGTCTTGCAGCCGGTATAAAAGTTGAGGGCAGACTAGATTTAGGATTAATTTATTCCACAGCCCCGGCCTCGGCGGCAGGGGTTTTTACCAGCAATTTGGTAAAGGCGGCGCCTGTCGTGTTATCAAAGAAAAACATGTCAGGCGGTAAAGCCAGGGCCATTATTGTAAATTCAGGCAATGCAAATTGTTGCACCGGGGCACAAGGTATGACCGATGCTTTGGAAATCGCCGAAACCGTTGCAGGTCAGTTGGGATTGAGCCCTGATGAAATTGTGCCTGCCTCAACCGGTGTCATCGGTGCGCCGTTGCCGGCGGATAAAATTCGCAAGGCGATTCCCGATCTGGTTAACAAACTGGAACCTGCAGGATTTGAAGGTTTTGCCCGTGCAATCATGACCACTGACACGGTTCCAAAGCTTGAAAAACGCCAGGTTCAAATAGACGGGCAACCTGTTTGCCTCGTTGCCGTTGCCAAAGGCGCTGGAATGATTCGTCCGGATATGGCCACTATGCTATGCTTTGTGTGTACGGACGCCGGTATTGAACCCGAACTGTTGCAGACTGTTTTGAAAAGCAGCGTTGATAAAACGTTGAATCGGATTACCGTTGATGGTGATACCAGTACCAATGACACGGTGGCGGTTTTGGCAAATGGCGCTTCGGGCGTTGATCTGACCTCTGAACAACAGATACGGCAGTTTCAATCCTGTCTTGACGATTTGTTAATGGATATCGCCCGTGCGCTTGTTAAAGACGGGGAAGGGGTCACCAAAGTAGTGGATATCACCGTTTGCGGTGCGGCATCGGAAGCTGATGCGTTGAAAATGGCTGATACCATAGCGCATTCGGCCTTAGTTAAGACCGCATTTTTTGGACAAGACGCAAACTGGGGGCGTATCCTGATGGCTGCTGGGCGTTCGGGCGTAAAATTTGATTTCGAAAAGACCGATTTATATTTTAATTCGGTTCAGATGGCTGCAAAAGGCATGACCTGCGGGCCTGATGCGGAAAAGACAGTGACACGCATAATGAAGGACAGCGAATTTAGCGTAACCTTGGATTTGCATGACGGCCCGTATTCGGCAACCATGATTACCTCTGATTTTTCAGTGGACTATGTTAAGATTAATGCGGATTATAGGAGTTAAGAAAAAAAAATGGCGCTGGTTCGTTTACAAAAATGGCTCTCATCAGCAGGCGTGTGTTCCCGGCGCCATGGCGAAACGTTGATTACGTCCGGAAAGGTCCGGGTAAACGGCAGGATTGTTGATGTCTTGGGAACCAGAATCGATCCGTCAAAAGATAAGGTCGAGGTCGATGGCGTAATGGTTCGCGAAAAAAATGAGAAAATTTATCTGGCTCTGCATAAACCCAAGGGATATGTCACAAGCTGCAGTCATCCGGGTGAAAAAATAGTTTTGGACTTGATCGATCTGCCACAGCGGATTTATCCCATAGGCCGTTTGGACAAGGATTCAACCGGTTTATTACTGCTTACAAATGACGGCCGGTTGCATCACCGGCTTTCGCATCCTTCATTTAATCATGAAAAAGAGTATTCCGTTGAAGTTGACCGGGCCTTAGAGGATAGTGATCTCAAGCGCCTGGCTGGCGGAATAAGTATATTTGGCTCAAAAACCCGTCCGGCGAAAGTTCGGAGATTTTCTTCCCGCCGGTTCCGAATAATACTCAAACAGGGGCGCAACCGGCAAATTAGGAGAATGGTCAAAAAATTGGGCTACCGGGTTCGCAAGCTCAAACGGATACGATTGGATCAAATTAAATTGGGAGATCTTGCCCCCGGCGCCTGGCGTTATTTAACCACAAGAGAAAGGAAGCTTTTGCTACGCGGTGTTGAGAACACAAACGGACGCCAGCATTCATAAGGATTCATTATCTGCCCAGGTCCCTGAATAATTATCAGCGTTACGTAATATTGATAGCCTTTTGGACCCTGACAATTGTAAAAAAAACATCGGAGGAAACCATAAATGGTTACGATAGAAAGTCTTCAAAAGCGAAAAGATAAAATCGGCGTCGTGGGGCTTGGTTATGTAGGATTACCCCTAGCCGTTCATTTGTCAGCTCATTTTGATGTCGTTGGATATGATTTGAAAAAGGACCGTATAGATGAATTGGCCGGAGGCCGCGACCGGACGTTGGAGATTACTGATGAAGATCTTGCTAAATCCGATATTGAATTTACTTGTTCCAAAGAAGATCTGAAGGCCTGCCGGCTGATCATTGTGGCGGTGCCAACCCCGATAGATGATTATCGCATACCCGATCTTAATCCATTACGCAGCGCATCCGGTGCAGCCGGGCGATTTATGCAGAAAGGCTCTTGCGTTGTTTTTGAGTCTACGGTTTATCCGGGAGCCACCGAGGAGGTTTGCGTTCCAATCCTGGAAAAGGAATCGGGTATGAAATTAGGCACAGATTTTAGTGTTGGTTATTCGCCTGAACGAATCAACCCCGGTGACAAAGTGCATACCCTGGATAAAATAATCAAGATTGTTTCCGGCTCGGACAAAGCCACCGTTGAGCTGCTTAGCTTTGTTTACGCAACTGTAGTACATGCTGGTATCCATGAGGCTTCGAGTATCAAGGTGGCCGAGGCAGCCAAGGTGATAGAAAATACCCAGCGTGATTTGAACATTGCATTGATGAACGAATTAGCCATGATATTTGATATCATCGGTATCGATACCCATGAAGTCATTAAAGCCGCTGGCACCAAATGGAATTTTTTAAACTTTCATCCAGGTCTTGTGGGCGGGCATTGTATCGGTGTCGATCCCTACTACTTGACATTTAAAGCGGACTCTTTGGGCTACCATCCTGAGATGATCCTGGCGGGCCGCAGAATCAATGACGGTATGGGAAAATATATTGCCGAACATACCATAAAAATGCTCATTCACCAGGGCAAGCATGTGAAAGGGGCAAAAGTGGCTGTCCTCGGGATTACCTTCAAAGAGAATGTTCCTGATTTGCGCAATACCCGTGTTGTGGATATCGTTCATGAGTTGAAAGATTATGGCGTAAATGTTCTGGTTCATGATTCTTTGGCTGATTCCAAAGAGGCTCGTATACATTGCGGATTGGAGTTATCTTGCTTGGAAGATCTGCAAGATGCCGATATCGTTGTTATAGCTGTAAAGCATCGAATATACATGGAAATGGGGCTTGTTGGCATTGCTGCTCTTTGTGGTGGCGGCCAGCCGCTTATCATTGATGTCAAAGGCGCTTTCCAGCCACAGGAGGCCAAACGGTTGAATATTGCCTATTGGCGCTTGTAAGGCTCGTGGAAGATGCGAATATGCCACTGTTGCTTGTCTTTATTTATATGGCCTTTTATTTATATGGCTTTTTGAATTCGTTTTCTTCTGTTGCGCCAATGGACAAAGACTTTGAGTATGCACCCATCTTTGCTTTGTGAAAACGAATCCAAATCCAGACCAATAACACTGTGTTTGAAGCTTTTAAGATTATTCAGCGAGAATTGCCGGTAATTTATTGCCGGGAGCAGTCACTTTTGCGTCATGTTACGAAGGCCTAAATAAAGTTTTGGAGCAACCATAAGAGCTGCCCCTGCAACAAGTGAAATGATTAAAACGCCTGCACCGGCAGGTGGGAAAACGCCGATCAGGGCAAGCACGGCAAAGTAGGTTCCAAAGGATGTCAAGCCCCAGGAAAGTGCTTTTCCGGCCATTTCAACAGCGCTGATCGTGTTTTTAATATCCACCTGAGGGTCGAAACTATCCGGATCTTTTACATTGTTTTCCGGTTTGTCAGGGCCGTTTTTGAGTTTTGCCGATTCGTTCAGATTAAACTTAAGTCCTGCCCAGGCACTGTTTTCGTAAAATTTGTTAGCGGCCTGAATTGCGGTGTAAACCAAGACACCGGCAATCAATAACCCGACTCCTGCGCCCGTTGCGGCGGCGCCTGCGACAACGCCCGCAATCACAGCGCCTAGCACACAATTTTGGGCAAAGTCCATCCACCCGCTCTTTACGATTTGGCGGCCGTATTTTTTGCGTTGTTTCATTTTTACTTCATTTTTTTCATCTGTTGTCTTGGTCGTATCAGCAGCCAGTTTGCGGGCCTGCCATTCAGCATTATCCTTTTTATTCGCCGAATGAATAAACGCGGCAACGGCGATAATCGTGCCAACCAATGCAGTACAGACCAGAATAGTTATCCCTATATGTGGAACGGCGGCAACCGCTGCCACACTCAATAATGTAATTGCATTCATTTTTACGCCATCAACAATCCCGTCTCCAATCTGGTTGAGAAAATAACTCCAGGCCCCGATTTTATACTCTTTTCCTTTGTCGGTATCTTTTGTCTGCGAATTAGAACATAACATGCTTCCTGCTATTTTTAATTTGGAAAATAAAGTGTTCGGGTAGCGGCGCTGCAGATCGCTTTTCGATCCGGAACACTGCTTTGCGAAAGGGTCTTGCGCCGCCATGTTGCGCCTGCTTGTCATTTGTATTTCGGCATCGCCGCTTATCTGGTCTTGAATGCCGCCGCTTGATTGATTATGCATAACCGGGATTAGTTGTGAGGCTTCAAGTGTAACCGGTTCGGTTGAATCTTCTTCCGGAACCGGGCTTGTATCTGTACTTGAATTGGTAACCGGGGCCGCTTGGTTTTTATTTGCATCCAGTGGCTCGATTTTCGGATCATTGATACACTTGTTTTTTAAGTGCAAGCTGCAATTGTCATAACGTGCGGTTTGATCTTGGCTTTTGTTTTTACTTTGATCATCAAAACTGAGTTTTTCCATTAGATTGTTGTGAGTGGATTTGCAGACTAATCTACGTGCTGAATATTTTTTTTCGCAATTCGGACAAAGCTTCGAGATTGGATTTTTCGGGTTTGCATATGACAATAAATCGCCGGTAGAATGCCAGGCATGGCCTTTTATCATTTCTTTTGCCGATTGATTAAAAGTCTTTGTTTCTGATGCTTGCATGTAATGCGCCTCCTTGGGTTTGTCTTTTGCTGTGGTGCGAAAAAAGCATCAGTGAGGCATGTAAATAGAAGAATGGGGATAAAATAAATTGAACAAAAGTTATTTCGGGTTTTTAGGCGATTTCTGTTAAAGAATATACCATCTTGCATGTCTTTTTTCCCGTCTTCTGCGTTATGCCAAAGGTTCGAATACGTAAAGTATGCAAACTGATCAGTAAAACTTTGGCGCGCCTTGAATACGAAAAAAAATCGAAGCTCAATCTGGTATATTCTTTTCCGCCAATCGCCTTACCGGTTGAGCCGGAAAAGGGACAAGGCTCTCGCGAATTCCGGGCTTGGCAGCAATGATAGTGCTCTATGGCCTATGGATAAAAATCCCTTATTTAATACATGCGCCCTGCAATGCAATACAGTCCGGATGCATTAAAAAAAAATAAAATCGTTCATTTTATTTTATCACATTCCTAAATACGCTGTCTCATCGCAACGCTTCAGGCAGGCTTTTGAGGCAGGTCTTCTGGCTTCCCCCACTTTAGTATGGCCTTCCCATTCAAACAAATGAACAGTGGCATAAAAACTTTACTAAAGTTTTATGGCCTAATTGAGGTTACAGCGGCGGGACCGCTTCCGATTTACACGGAATTCCCTTTTCAACCGGATGTTTGATCAAACAATTATTATCAACACACCGGCAACCTTAAAAGCTTAATCGTCTTTCCCCGTTTTTGACTGGCCACTGTGTAATAAACAGGCGGATCGTTGTCAAGTCGTTTGCTCAAACAGCACGCGTTGGGCACAAGGCCGTTTCAATGCGTGTCCTGATGTTCGAGATCCAGCCCCAGTTGACCTCCCGGGTTCATGATCGTGTTGGGATCGAAGTGCTTTTTTAAGGCCCGCAGCACATCCATTTGCACTTTGCCGAGGTGCTTTTCCATCCAAGGGGCCATCAATCTGCCAATACCGTGATGATGGCTAAGCGAACCGCCATTTTTTTCTATGCAGCCGATAATTGCCCGGTGAAAGCGGCGATAGTCATCAATATCATCAAAACGGCCAATGAAGATGAAATAAAGATTTGTTCCTTGTGGATAAATGTGGGAGGCGTGGGTCATGCTGATGGTTTTGGGACGCTGTTTAATAAAAGCCCTTACGTTTTGATGCAACCTGTGTAAATTACTCCAGGTAACTGAGGTTTCCAGGGTGTCGATAATAATTCCGTAGTCATGAAGGTCTTCTCGCATGCAGGGCTCGGTATAGCGGGTTTTTGCCCATTTTTTCGCACCATATTCACCCGAATAGATGGCGCCGTGCTGTTTGCAGGTTTTTTTGATTTTGCGTTTCACTAGTCGGGTGTAATCCCGGTCGCCTTCAATATTGCCCAGGCACAGACAACGCTGCATGGGCATATAGCCGAGTTTTTGCAAAATTATATCGACAGGCTTGGGAAGGTCATAGAGCTTTAGCCCTCTGTCGGTTTCTTCGGAATCGGAAATTCGGTATACGGCTGGATGACCGAATTCACCCTGGGCGATTTCCCGGCTGGCGGACACGGCGGCTTTCCATGACGGGAAGATAAAGCTGAAATATCGGCGGTTTGCAGGCATATGCCGAAAGATTTTCATGGTGAGTTCCACCAATATTCCAAAGGCCCCTTCAGAGCCTTTCATGATATCGTGAATTTTCGGACCTGTGGCGGTGGAAGTAAAATCTAACGTTTTGAATGTTCCAGCAGGAGTGACATATTCCTGACTAAGGACAATATCGGCTGCATCGCCGTAGTAACTTGACGCCTGTCCCGATCCCAGAGTTACCACCCATCCGCCTACGGTGGAGTGTTCAAACGATTGCGGAAAATGTCCGCAAGTGTATCTGCGGCGGGCCATGAAACGTTCAGGGGCATGGTTCAAAGCTGTTTCATAGGCGGGGCCGAACATGCCTGGCTGAACCCGGGCGGTCTGATTTTTTTCGTTCAATTCAAGCAGTTTTTTCATATGGGTGCTAAGCACCAGGGTAATGCCTGCCTTTACCGGCCTGAGACCAAGGGTGACGGATGATCCTCCCGAAAAAACATAGATCGGAATTTTTTCCCGGTTACAGTACATAACGATATTTTGTACGTCTTGCTTGTTACGGGGATGGACAACTAAGTCGGCAATCTCGCGCACGACCTGCCTGCCCAGTTCCATCATTTCCTCGGAGGTTTTCCCGTAAGCATATCGCGTGCGCTCATATTCGTTTGTTGATGTATTGCCGGGACCTGCAATTTGACTGATAGCTTCTACTTGCGTGGAAGATAAACATGCCGGGCGGTTTATGGATACCAGAGCGCGGCCTTCGTTTTGTTTGTTTTTAAAATCAAAGTCCGTCATCCCGAATTCTTTTTTGATCATGGAATACCACTTATCGTTGGGATGCTTGAAGGCGTTGGGGGCGCCGTATTTAAAAATGGATCTATAGCTGCCTTTGGGCGGTGGCGTTTCGCTCCAATCGGGACGTTTTGTTTTGCCCTTGCCCATGTTCCACCTCCTCGGGAAGTTGAAGATCGCATAAAGTTGTTTGCACTTCACGATGGATTTTGCCGTTATCCCAGTTCAATTCTTCGGCTACAAGTTTTGCTACCTGTAACAATTTTTTTTCTCCCGGATCGCCAAGTGTCGCTATGCCTGTGCGGCGCAAAACGATATCCTTAAGAGTGCGCGCCATTTCATGGCGGGCGGCATAAAGGGCCTGAGCTAAAAGGTCACCACCAGAGTTTATTTTTTCCGATAGGGCGCTGTGTTGTCTTGCCAGAGTCAGTACGTCATGACACTCGGTGCCGTAGATACGTCCGATGTAATCAACTGTGTTTTCATCGAAGTCCCTGATTTGTTTTTTCAGGCTATGAATAAATGTTTCCATATTCCTTATTTCACAGCCTTTTAGATATATCCTGCTGGATATGGAACGGCTTATTGGAAATTTGGTGTTTTTCCATAGGAGATCGACAACTTTTTCGGCAAGATTTCTGCTTGTGGTCCATTTGCCGCCCTCAACCGTAATCAGGTGATTGAGTCCATTTATGCTATGATCATGGATTTCATATCTCCTTGAAGACTTGTAGGTTTCTTTGGTTCCAGTATCTACCAAAGGGCGCAATCCGCCATAACTATGCAGCACATCCTTGAACGTTAAAGCCAGGCCGTCAAAGGTAGCATTTACTTCATCAATGAGCTCTTGAATGCTTTGCCTGGTAACACGGTAATCATCCGGGTGGCCGAAATATTCCTTATCCGTTGTTCCGATCAATGTGTGACCGCGCCAGGGAATTAGAAAACAATGCCTACCAGACGGTGTAACCGAACAGACAATGGACTCCGGGTTGATGATTTTTTTGGTGATAATATGAATGCCCTCGGACCGGCGCAGCCGTTTGTTTTTGTTTTTTTTGCGTGTCAATTCCAGTACGCTGTCTGCCCAAGGCCCCGAGCAATTGATGGTCACGGCTGCCTGTATCTCAAAGGTTTTATTTTGGATCAGATCCTTGACAATTACGCCGTGAACATTGCGTTTTGCGCTATCCATAAGAAAACCTGTCACCTTTGTGTAATTGGCGGCCCGGGCATTGTGATGCATGGAGGATTTGATAAAAGCCAGGGCTAGACGTTCCGGAAAGATGCTTATGCAGTCGTAGAAAACTGAAGCCCCTGTAAAATCACGCTTTTGCATAATAGGTTGCATCTTGAGCGCCTTAGCTGGCGGAACAAATTTATGGTCTGGTATTTTTTTGCTTAAATCCCAGGTCTTACCCTTATCGAAAGCCAGCATGTCATACAGTGTTAACCCAATTTGCGAGATCCATTTGTTGGTTCTGCGAGATGATTGATAGTGTGGAAATAAAATAGGAACAGGATACACAAAATTAGGGGCAATATTAGTCATGACCCTGCGCTCGCGCAACGATTCGCGTACAAGAGCGTATTCTAAGTTGGACAAATAGCGCAAGCCGCCATGAATGAGCTTGGAAGAAGCCGCTGAAGTTGCTTCGGAAAAGTCGCCTTTTTCTAATAAAGCAACCTTTAATCCCCTTGTCGCCGCTTCATAGGCAATCGTGGCTCCGGTAATTCCGCCTCCTATGGTAACAACATCAAACGTTTCGTGTTTGATATGTTCAGTGTAGCGTTTCATCTGTTTTTTAACCCATTGTGTTATTATGAGTTTTTTAGAGCGCTGGAAGTTGCAGATACCCCGCTGTTGACTGTCTTGATCTATATGGCCTTTTTAATGACGTTTTCGCCCGTTGCATCAATTTGCGACTGCCTTAGAGCCGTTTAATACTTCCCAGCCAGGCTCTTATGCGTCAGCTCCGCATTTTATTTTACTGAACAATGCTTTTTCGGAATACAGAAGAATCTCTCTCATTATTTTTTTTGCTTCTTGCGCATTTTGTTTTTTTATTGCGAAAAAGATATCTTTATGGAATTTTTCAGACCGCTTTTTATTTTTTTCGTTTTCAAAATACAGGTGTCCGAAGAAATCATAAAATTCTTCGTAAAAATTGGTCATCAGAACATGAAGGATATTACCGCTTGCTAATCCAATGAGGTGATGAATTTTTTTATCCCTTTCGATAACGGATACGCCCCATCTGTTCAAAGCTGTGTTTTCAAGCCGTTGAAGATGAGATTGGGATCTTTTCAGAGCGGCCGAATAGGCCATTTCAGGACTGTTTATCCTTCTTATTTCCATAATGGCGGTGATCACTTGAAACCGCATGGAATTGTCGACTTGCAAAATCGCCTTGACGATTTGAATATTCCCGCTTTCCAGATAGTTTTTGACATAGGCGCCGTCACCTTGCCGGATAGTAATCAGATCCAGATTTTCCAGGTAGCGCAGCGCCTCGCGAACCGTGGTTCGATTTACCCCGAATTCTAAGGCCATAGCCCTTTCAGTTGACAATTTTTGGCCAACTTGAAGTTTGCCCCGGATGATTCTTCGCAGCAGTATACGCGTGACCTGCTCATGGACCCGCGTGCGTTTAATGCTCTGTTTGATTTCAATAGAGTCAAGCACAGTGATTATCCATGGTTATAATTGGAAATGTCCAAAATTGGTTGAACCAATTATCGGACTATGAGTGAACTTTGTCAAGACATTGTTTGGGCAATTGGCGAAAAAAACTGCGCATTTGTTTTTCTGATAACCTGATTAGAATAATAATCATATGTTATCCGTTCAAACGTTTCTGTATAAAATATTATTCAACTACAAGGTCAAGTTAAACATGCAAAAGGCCGATATGATATTGGCAAAAGGCCGATAGGACCGGTTGGCGGCCATATCGTTGGTTGAATAATGTACGATGAAAATTCAATCATAGGTATTTGAGCTGATTAATAATAACATACGATGACCCGAAAGTGGATTTGAAAATGACAGAGGCGCCTTTGATTCTCCTAATTGATGATGAAAGAATCATCAGGCAAAGCTTTAGCAAATACCTTGAAAGTTATGGATATCGTGTAATTTGCGCGGAAAATGGGCGCTCCGGACTAGAAAAGTTTCAGGCCCGTTCGCCGGATTTTGTCATAACGGATCTAATTATGCCTGAAATTGATGGATTCGATGTGATTCACCAGGTTCGGCAAAAATCTCCTGATACCCCGATTGTTGTAATTTCCGCTGTCGGACTTATCGCTGAGGCTATAGAAGCTGTTAAGGCAGGCGCCTGGGATTTTTTATCCAAACCAATTGCCGATTTCACCGTATTGAATTATACCATCGAAAAAGCGATGGAGCGTGCCCGGCTGATCAGGCAAAATCGTCTATATCAAGAGCAGCTTAACTTACGGCTTGAAGAACTTGAATTGTTGATAAACAGCGTGGATATACAGATTTGGTATATGAAGAACGAGTCGACTTATGGCGCTGTGAATCGAACCCACGCGGCTTTTTTGGGGCGCAACAGAAAGCAGCTTGAGCATCAGCCGGTGGAGAAGGTTTTCGATTCAATAAAAAACTGCCCTCATCTTGATGGCATTCAAGAAATATTTGAAAACAAGATCCCGGCGCAAAGCGAGCACTGGATTAAAGATTGCGATGGGGTAAAGCGGTTGCTGCGTATTACCAAAATTCCAAAGATCAACGAGACTGGTAACGTCGATTATGTTGTTTGTTCGGGAGTTGATATAACTGACCGCAGCCGGGCCGAAAACGCGTTAAAGGAGGCAAAACAGGCGGCTGAGCATGCGAATCAGCTCAAAGGGGATTTTTTGGCCCGCATGAGCCATGAGATTCGCACACCGTTAAACGGTATTATCGGAATGGTCCGTATGCTTATTGAAAGCAGTTTGAATGATGAGCAAAAAGAGTACACAGCAACAATTAGAAACTGCTCTGACACGTTGGCTAAAATTATCAATGATATTCTTGATTTTTCAAAAGTGGAAGCAGGTAAACTCGAATTTGAGAATATAGAATTTAATGTTACCGCTGTAATTGACGAGGTTACGGAAATTTTCTGCTTGCGGGCTATTAAAAAAGGCATTGACTACGGATGCTTGGTTGATGCGGATATTCCTGAAAAACTTATTGGTGATTCTTTACGTTTGAAGCAGATAATGAATAATTTGATAAACAATGCCATGAAGTTTACTTCCGATGGGCATGTTCATATCTATGTCAAGCTTGAAAAAAAAACAGAGACATATACTACACTCAGGTTTATTGTTGAAGATACTGGCATCGGTGTGACTCTTGAGCGCCAGGATCGATTGTTTAGGGCTTTTTCGCAAGTGGACGAATCCACAACGCGAAAATATGGCGGTACGGGACTAGGCTTGTCGATTTCCAGGCAACTCGCTGAATTGATGAACGGTAAGATCGGCATGCACAACAGTAAAGAAAAAGGTTCCACGTTTTGGTTCACTGCTGAATTTGAAAATTGCGCCGGCAGTAAGCAGGTCCGGATTCCTCTCGTGGAAGAAAAAATGAATCCGCATGTGCTGGTGATTGGCGAAGATGTTTTTTCCTTGGCGTATTTGGAGCAATTGGGATGTACGACCCAGGTTGTGCAAACCCTGGAAGCCGCAAAAGAAGAAATGCTTTCAGTGGTGGCAAACAATGCTCGATTAGACATTGTTGTGGTAGATCAACACAAATCAAAAATCGAGGATAAACATTTTGTCGAAGCTATGCAATCCGATAAGAGGCTGTCTTCAATTAAGAAAGCTTTGTTGACTGTGCCCGAAAAATCACGCAGTGAAACGAAGAATATCTGCAATGGTTTTGATGTCGTTTTGCCAAAACCTCTCAAAAGAGTAGAGTTTGTCAATGCAATTTCCACCTTAATGGGGATTAATCCGCCTGCTTCGGAGCAGGATTCAACCTCTGAATACAATAATCCGGGGGCATGGACCCGGACAGATAGGATGAATCTGAGAATTCTTCTCGTAGAAGATGATAAAACCAATCAGAAGGTGGCTATTCATATCTTGGAAAAACTATTTTGTGTTGTGGATGTGGCTCAAAATGGCCTGGAAGCGGTGGATGCTTTTCAAAAAAAACATTATGATGTTATTTTGATGGATATTCACATGCCGGTTCTCAATGGCTTGGAGGCCACTGAAAAAATACGCTCCCTCGAGTCGTCAGGTATGATTGTGGACGGTAAAATCAATCGAATTCCAATTATCGCCATGACGGCAAGCGCAATGAAAATCGATCAGGATAAGTGTTTTGCAGCGGGGATGGACGATTTTATAGCCAAACCCGTGGATCCTGATCTTCTGTCTGAAAAAATATCCCGATACTATTTTTAGGCTTTGGAATATGGCGATTAACTGCAATAGGGCCGATGAATTACAGATGTGATTCAATAGGCAAGATGCTCATAAGGCCAATTCCCAACCGGCGCCAAAAACTGGTGTGAGGCTCATTTTTATAGACAACTTTGCGGTTATTTTCCAACCCGTGCCAAAGAAGTTGTTCTGACCCATTCTTTTTTTTCAACTCCAACCGGAAAGCTGATTGTTTGATAATGCGGTCAAACTCCTTAGACATAAATTTTGCCAGCCCATCTTCTGAAATCACGACACCAATTTCCGTGTTTTGAATAAATGCCCGTGGATCAAGATTCAAGGACCCGATAAATACTTTTTTGCGATCAAATACAAATGATTTGGCATGAAGACTGGCTTTTGAGGAGCTACGCTTTCCTTTTTTAGCTTTTCGTTCTTGCCTGGTGAGTTTCATATTCATTTCATAAAGCTCAACGCCTGCCCGCAGCAAGGATTTTCGATAGCGGGTATAACCAGCGTGTACAATTCCAACATCGTTAGAGGCCAGGGAATTGGTAAGAATACGAACACGGACGCCGCGCTCACACAATTTCCGGAAAAATGCGGTTCCTCTTTTGCCGGGAACAAAATAAGCTGAAAAGATCACAAGCTCTTTTTTGACTGCTTCAAAGTAAGGCCTCAGATGTGGAGATAAATGATATTCAGTCTTGTCGTAGCTTTGAAGAATTTTTTCCGGTTGATCGTAGACGATTTTAGCTTCACCCCAACTGTAGTTTAGCTGGTTATTGCGAATGCGTTTTCCAAGGTCCGAATCTTCAAGGGCCTGCATATAAGAAGAGCCGGCATGCTTGTTTGCAAAATCGGTAAGTTCTTGACGGTTTTTCTGAATTTGTCCGGGGGTCGGTTTTTTCCCGCGGAGTACTACTGCAGGATAGGCCAGCTCGCTATTCCAATATAGATCAAAAGACGATGACACCTTGCTGACCACCGGACCAATGGATAATACATCCAGATCAGCAAATGAGATATTGGGGTCGGCTTCAAAGTATTCATTGCCGATATTGCGTCCTCCAAGAATAGCCGCCTGATTGTCGGCAATAAACGTCTTGTTATGCATTCTTCGTGTTACTTGCCCCAACCGGGTAACAAACTGTATGGCCCGGCCCATGTTTCGGCTGAATGGATTAAAAATCCGAACTTGCATGTTGGGATGGCTGTCGAGCGCCGCTGCTCCCAAATCACGGCCGGCAAGATTAATATCGTCAACAAGTAAACGGATCCTTACGCCGCGATCGGCCGCCTTAAGCAAGTGATATGTAAATATCCGGCCAATGAAGTCGTCATGATATAAGTAGTATTGCGCATCGATACTGCGTTGGGCGCAATTAGCCAAAACGATGCGGGATGCGAAAGCATCCAATCCGCTCGCTAACAAAACGAATCCGGATTTGCCGGAATATTTTTTTATGTCATCGGCGAACATTTTACCGAAAACAGTGTTTTCGGTATTGGGATAGGCATAGGACGCAGTTCGCTCAAAACCTCTCGGCAATGTTGCACACCCGTTTATGAATACGAACATTATCAGTATGTTGAAAACTATGAAGTTCGAGAACTTGGGCATGAAGCTTATTTTTTTTTTACATCTGCGCTTCATATAGTACGTGGTAAATCCTTAGTTTTTTGGAAACTATAAAAAATACATTATAAACGATATTAACAGCGGTGTCATTACAAAAAAAGATTCAGCTGCGCGGCTCTATGAGAAGTTCCGGTGGCAATAGTTCAGCCAATACTGGATGGAGAATAGTTTTGATAAAATCTTTCGAACGCCTTGATTTCGATCAAATTTGCCAATTTAGCCGATGGACGTAAACTGATAAATCGGCTGTAAAAGTGCAAAAACAGCTAAAATGCCGAAAATTCACGTCAAAACACTACAAAAATAGGCTGGCTGTATCACAAATTTGTAACATTTTGGTTTTGCGATTAAACAGGCTTTTAGGCAATTTTATCCTCAAGACAGAATTATGAAAGTTACAAACCATTCAGTATTGCTTATTTTGATCAAAATAAGCGGTTTGGCGGCGGTTGAGCTGCATGACAACAATAATAAAATCAAGGGGTTACGATTAACGATAGATCGGCGCCAAATCCTTGATTTTTTAGAGAAAAATAGTTTGTTCAGCCATTGGTTTGCATATAGCTGAACCAGTGTCAGCAGTTTTTAAGTTGCGTCAATGGGTACATACAGGGAGTGTTCACCCATTGACGCATTTCTAAAACGGTGCATTATTGAATGATTTGTATCTTTCACAGGCATTGTTTGTTGCAACGTTAGGGATTAGTTGTCTTGTGTTAGATGAACAGAAATTTTATTGTCTTCACTGTTTTGAAGATTTTCTTCATTACTTTCTTCAACCCGTTCAATGGTAATATTGAAGATGCCGAAAATTAAAGAGACAATTGGTGAAAGCCAGCAAAAGAAATTAAAGGGCAGATAAGCTATGGTTGGAACGCCCAAAGTTGCTGATTGATAAGCTCCTCCGGAGTTCCAGGGTACAAGGTTTGCGGTGACGGTGGCTCCGTCTTCAATTGCCCTGGAAAGGTTTTTAGGATGCAGGCCACGGTCTTTAAAGGATTGGGCGTACATTTTTCCGGTCATAACAATGGACATGTACTGGTCGCAAAGCACCAGGTTTGAAGCAACTGCTGTGAAAATTGTTGCGGCAAACAAAGAGCCGGTGGATTTGGATTTTTCAAGCAACTTGTTCACAATAGCTCTGAGCTGATTGGTTCCTTCCATGATCCCGCCGAACATCATGGCGCAAAGAATTAAAGATATGGTGTACATCATGGAACTGAAACCGCCTTTCGTAATCAGGCTGTCTACGGCTTTGACTCCTGTTTCGCTGACATAGCCGCTATAGGCTGCGGAGATAATGTCGCTAAGGGAGTTGTTCTGTAAAATCGCTCCCAGGATGGCCGCCGTAATAATTCCTATGGTGATTCCCGGAATAGCGGATATTTTTTTCAATGCCAGGAAAAGCACGATCAAGGCAGGAAGCAATAGGATCGGGCTGATTGTAAACTGAGCCTCAAGTCCTGCAATGATGCTGTTGACACTTTGTGTATTGACCGTCCCTCCGTTGTAAAATAGCCCTATGACAAATTCTATGATCATTGTAAGCCCAAAGCTGACAGCGGTTGTGTAAGTCATGTGCCTGATATGGGTGTAAAGATCGGTGCCGGCCATGGCCGGCGCAAGATTGGTTGTATCTGACAAAGGAGACATTTTGTCGCCGAAATAGGCGCCAGACAAAACGGCGCCAGCAACCAGCGGAAGGGGAAAGCCCAGTCCTGAACCGATACCGATCAAGGCGATGCCGATGGTGCCGGATGTTCCCCAGGATGTTCCTGTCGCCAGCGATGTGATCGCGCAAATGAGCACCGTTGCGGGCAAAAAGATTTTTGGGTGCAAAATTTTTAAACCATAGAACAGAAGGGTCGGAACGACACCTGCCATTATCCATACCCCGATCAGTATGCCGATAATAGCAAGGATGACTATGGCCTGCAGCGAATTGGCAATGCCGTTGAGCATGCTTTGTTCAATTTCTTTCCACGAAAAACCAGCCTTTAGACCTATCAGGGCAGCGACTAAAACACCCATAAGGAGGGGGATTTGCGGATCGGTTTCAAATTTTAGGACGCCCAAGCTGATAGCGGCAATTAGACCCAAAATTGAAATCGAAGCTTCCCAGGCGTAAGGAGTTCTTTCTTCTGTGTTAGCAGCCATTAAATATTCCTTCCTTTGTCATTCAATGTAATTTTATTTTTTAGAAACATCCTTGAAATGCTTCTCTTTGAATTCCAAAAGCTTTTTATTTGCTCCAAAAGTAAATTCTTTCCCGAAACTGCTGGCGCCTTTTTTGAATTCAGTGATTTGAGCTTGATTAATGTAGGCGCTCATGTATTTGTCAAATTGGCGTGAGGTATGCAAAAGATGAATTTTTGAAGCATACTTGCTGGCCATCGATAAAATGTAAGGAGCGAATTTGGTAGGTATGCAAGTTAGGCTGACTGGGAACAGAATTTTATTGAAGTTGAGCATTTCACCTCCTTAAATGCCGTGCCATAAGCAGTAAGCACACTCATTTAACCGGGTCTAATTCAGGTTTATTCCAATCGAAGGTGTTAATTTAGAGCAATATACGTAAAACGCTAATTATATGATCGAATTGTAGCTGTCAAGTGATGATTTGCAGTGTTTGCACAATTATGATAAGGAATCTCCTTTCTTGGTTTATTGTTGCGATAATAAAGTTGACATAGATTTTATGAATTGATAAATCAATGGTGTAGTATTTTTTTAAAAAGGTTATTTTAAGGGTTGTTGGTATGAAAAAAACACCTTTTGATCGTCTTGACAAACGCATCATCCGTCTTTTGAAAAATGATGGACGCATTTCCATCGCGCATTTGGCGGAAAGGCTTGATGTTACTACCCCCACTATCCGATCACGAATGAAAGGCTTGATTGGCAGGGGGGTAATGCGTGTGGCCGGCATGATTAACTCAAAGTATGCCCCCAATCTGACCATGGCTATCATTGGTGTCGACACAGATTCACAGGAGCGATTGGAAATACAGCTGGACGCATTGACACGCCTTGAACAAGTACATTGGGCTGCTGCTGTTACAGGCCGTTTTGATATCATCGCGGAGGTGGTTGTAACGGGAGGAGTAGAGGATTTATTTGATTTTGCCTCCCGCGTATTACCTACTATTGTAAAGGTAAAACACTGCGAGACGTTTGTAGTTATGCGCTCCAGTGAAAAATGGCTGTGTATGCCCGAAGGGATGAAAAGCTGGTAGCAGATTTTTACGAAACTGAACCTGCCGGGGTAGATGCTATGCCTATTGCTGTACTGCGATCCAATACAGGTGAAATTCATCAGTTAAGGGATTTGGAATATGTTGATTCAATGGCCATGGCCATGGCTATGGCTATGGACAATGAGTCTGCATTCCATGCCGAGCATTTAGCGTTGTGGAAAATTCCAATTACACTAGTGCCCATCCATAAATAGGAAAATTTGTTCGAGATCAAAGCGTTCGAAAAATTTTATCACAGGCATCGTAATTAGTATACTCAAAGGTTGATATTTGATTGCGAGGATAAAATTTTTGCGCACAACGAAGATATCGGACCCAATTGGCTATTTATGGGATGGATCACCGCACTAAACAACATCTGGTGGTTTAATACTTCCAGCCCCTAATCAATCATACTCTGATACTTAGTTTTTAGGCTTATTACCCGATGGCCGCCTTTGAAGGCAATTGTGTTCTTCCGCCTTGAGGGGTCTTGCTCGCATTGGTGAAGATGCAGCCTATGCGGGCCGGGCTGTGATAAGGAATTGATCATTGCAAGATGGTTTGATATTTTTTTAAATTTGACCTTTTTGGAAAAAACGATGGCCAAAAACCAAAATAGTGAATTGAAAGAAAACTCGTTGGATATATCAAAGCTTATTCTGGTTAATGATAATGTAAGTCTTGATGTTGATTTTGAATCTTTTATCGACAGGATACCCGCGGGGGTCGCGGTTCTTGATTCCAGACGGCGCATTCTTTTCATGAACCGGGCGCTGGAGGCTCTTACAGGCTTTTCCCGTGAGCAGGTTAAAGATATCCCGTGTCATATGGTTTTGCGGCACAGAGCCTGTCTTAAGCGGTGCCCAGCTTTGAAGATGAAAGCGGACGCTCAAACAGTAATGTTTGAAAGCGATCTGATCAACCGGGATAGAAGTCTTTTGCCGGTTAACATCAGCATCGGCCCGCTTAAGGATATGGAAGGCAACCTTGCCGGTTTTATTGAAACCATTGAAGATTTAAGGCCGGTACGCGAATTTAGCATGGTTGCGGCTAAGTCTTACAGCTTTGCCGATATGGTGGGCCGTAGCCCTGAGATGGAAAAAATTTTCAATATCCTGCCTGCCCTTGCTTTAAATGATTCCTCTATTTTGGTTACAGGAGAAACCGGGGCCGGCAAGGATCTTCTTGCCGAAGCCGTTCACAACGCTTCTACCAGAGCAAAAGGTCCGTTTATCAAAGTCAACTGTGGCGCCTTTCCCGAGACCCTTTTGGAATCCGAGCTTTTCGGTCACACTAAAGGAGCCTTTACAGGCGCGATGGAAAATAAGCCTGGAAGGTTCCGCCTGGCCCATGGCGGGACGCTTTACCTTACGGAAATCGGAGACCTTCCGCTTCCGCTTCAGGTTAAATTGCTTACCTTTTTAGACGACCGGGTGGTCTATCCGCTGGGAAGCACCAAAGGGTTTCAGGCAGACGTCAGGGTGATTGCAGCCACTCATAGAAAACTGGAACAAATGGTGAAAGAACAGCGTTTCAGGCAAGATCTGCTTTTCAGGCTCAATGTAGTCCGGATTCATATTCCGCCGTTAAGAGCGCGCGACGGCGATGTTCGTCTGTTAATGGACCATTTTTTAAATGTCCTGAATGACCGGCTTGGCAAAAATGTACATCTGTTTTCGGAAAAAGCCCTTGATATCCTATTATTTTACACTTATCCGGGAAATGTAAGGGAGCTTAGGAACATTATTGAATATGCCGTTAATATTTGCCAGGGAAATAAGATCCTTCCCGATCATCTTCCCGCATACCTTCTTGAAACGGCAAATATTTCAACCCAAAATAATTTTAGTGGAAAAATTGGTTCAAGGCAAGATCAACGGTTTCATCCTGTCGCCGAATCCATTCATTCTGGAACAACATGGGACAATGTGGAACGTAAAATGATTATAAACGCATTAATTAAAGCGGGTGGAAAGCGTAGCAAGGCCGCTGAAATTCTGGGGTGGGGAAGGAGCACCTTGTGGAGAAAAATGAAGCAATACGACATATATGCCAAATAAAATTTGCTTAACATAAAAACAAAATGCTACGATATAAAACGCAATGGCCGTAAAAGATGAAAATCATTTAGCGCCCATCCATAAATGGCCAATTTGTCCGATATTTTCGTACTCCTTGATCTCGAACAAATTTTTCTATTTCGCCGATGGACGCTATCAAATTCTGCGCTTGTACCAGCCGTTTTTCCCGTATTCAATTGGTTGTGACAATGCGTGTGCGCCTGGCGACATGTTTTGAAAACGAATCCAAATCGGGCTTAATTTTGCATGATTTGCATTTGTTACGGCCTTAAGAGTTTATTTGGTAAATAAGAAATTTGGCGAATATTCTATAATTCGAAAGGGTTAAATGTTGCTATTAAAGCAATCAAAAAGAGTGCTCATACCGCTTTATGGCAATGAAGTGGCGCCAAGGTTCGATTTGGCCACTGAGGCGATGATTGCCGAAGCGGATGAGAGCGGGAAAAATCGCAAAGAAAATATCGTTGTGCTTACCAAGTCTTCTGCCGAACAACTGTGCCAGCTGATTCTTGCCGAAAAAGTTGATGCAGTGATATGCAGTGGCATTGAAGATGAGCATTATCAGTATCTGAAATGGAAACGCGTGCTTGTTATTGATTCTGTCATAGGTCTTTGGCGCAAGGCCCTTGACCGGTATTTTGGGCAGACGCTTAAGCAGGGGGATATTCTTAAATAAGAAGGAACGGTTATGCCTGAACATAATTGGTCTCAGCGTTTGTCGCCGAGTATTTTTACCCATAAAACCAAAGACCAGGATATTGAGCGTTATCATCTTTTGCGCCGTAACTTAGTTCTTTTAATGACTGCTGTTACAATCATTCCTCTTACGTTGATGGCTCTAATTAATTATCACCAGTATCAGTCTGGCCTTAAGGAAGAGATCGTAAGCCCCATGCAGGTGCTTGCCAGCAAGACCAAGCACACATTCGAACTTTTTCTTGGAGAAAAGCTGTCTAATGTCCGTTTTATTGCATCCGCCTATTCAATTGATGTGCTTAAGACTAGAGATGGATTAAACTATATTTTCCGGGCGCTGAAAAATGAATTTCGAGGCTTTGTTGATTTAGGGCTGATTGACTGCAAAGGCATTCAGGTCAACTATGCGGGGCCATATGATCTTATAAAGAAAAATTATTCCGAACAAAGCTGGTATCATGAAGTAAAAATTAGAGGGATCTATATCAGCGATGTTTTTATGGGATACAGAAAATTTCCTCATATTGCAATAGCAGTGCATATTACCGAAGGCGATTGCGACGGATGGGTGTTAAGAGCAACGATTGATACTGTGATCTTTGATAACTTGATTGCCTCAATGCTGCTCGATCCTTCCAGTGACGCATTTTTGATTAATGATAATGGCGAGCTGCAAACCAATTCAAAGTTTTACGGTGAAGTATTGTCAAAATGCCCCTTCAATCCTCCGCCCGGAAATTACGGAAGCTATGTAACCGAGGAAAAAGACCCCGAAGGTCTTTCCGTAATTTCGGTGTATACTCATTTTGACAAACTAAGATATTCTCTCGTATTTATCAATCCCAAATCAGTGATTTTAAAAAAATGGTTCGTGCTTAAAAGCGAGATGTTTTTTGTTTATATTTTTAGCACGCTTTTTATCATTATCGTTATTTTTAAATCGACCGGCATATTGGTGAAAAAGACCCGGGAATCGGACGAGCGGCGTGAAATGGCATACAGGGAATTGGAGCATTCTCAAAAGCTTTCTTCCATCGGCCGGCTGGCTGCCGGAGTCGCCCACGAGATCAATAATCCTCTTGCCATTATCAATGAGAAGGCTGGGTTAATGAAAGATTTGATCGAAAGGCACGAAAACTTCCCATTAAACGAAAGGTTTATAAAATTGACGATTTCCATTCAATCTTCTGTCGAGCGTTGTAAAAATATAACGCAAAGGCTTCTCGGGTTCGCACGCCGCATGGAAATTCAATTTGAAGTTTTGGACGTAAACGATGTCCTCAAGGAAGTATTGACCTTTCTTGAGAAGGAATACATTTACAGAAATATTGAGGTGGTTTTACAGCTTGCTGAAGAACTTCCTAAAATTTCTTCAGACATGGGACAGCTTCAGCAGGTTTTTTTGAATATTATTTCAAACGCCATTGCGGCGATTGATAATAACGGCGCTATTTCAATAACCACCTGGGAAAAGGATGCGGAAACCATAGCTATTTCAATACAGGATAACGGAACGGGTATGTCGGAAGAAACCCTTAAACATATTTTCGAGCCGTTTTTCACCACCAAAAAGGGCTATGGTACGGGCTTGGGGCTTGCCATTACATACGGTATTGTAAAAAAACTGGGAGGGGATATTAAGGTGGAGAGTAAAGAAAACATAGGGACCACCTTTTATTTGTATCTATTAAAACAACCAAAACAATAGCCGGTGGATGATTATGAAAAATTTGCAAGTGCTTCTTGTGGATGATGAGGATGAATTTATCAATACTTTGGCGGAGCGGATGGAATTGAGAGGATTTAATGTTCAAACAGCTATTAACGGCGAGGAGGCTATGGACCGGTTAGCAAGAGGGCTTCCGGACATTGTCTTTCTGGATGTCATGATGCCGGGCATTGGCGGACTTGATATATTGAAACAAATAAAAGCGCTATACAAAAACCTGCCGGTCATCCTCTTAACCGGGCGAAGCTCTACTGAAGACGGCATTAAGGGTATGAGGTTGGGCGCCTTGGATTATCTTGTCAAACCTATTGATATAGAAGAACTCATTAGGAAGATAGAAGAAAACGTTAATTAGGCGATTTGTGTCAAATAATATACCATCTTGCATGTCTTTTTTTCCGTTTTGTGTGTTATGCACAAAGGTGCGAATGCACCACTTATGCTTGTCCTTAAATTCGTTTTCGTTATGTTGCGTCAATGTGCACAGACAATGAGTATGCACCCATTGACGCGCCTTGAAAACGAATCCAAGTCCGGCGCAATAACGGTATATTGGCGCCTTCCAGGATCCTAAGATGTTATGTTTTTTTCCGCCAATCGCCTAAAGTGAGACAAAAATCTGCAATTCTAAGATGAATAGAGGGGATTTTTGTCGAAAATTTTCGTCATTTTAGATCGTTATCGTCCTTTCGCAGTCGATTTGATGATTCCGGAACACAAATCGCCTAAAGGGGGCGAAACTTAATCTTGATGGCGAAAAAGAACCGCAAACATATTTTCAACCGGCGTATGATTCCAAATATTGCCGAAAACAAGCCCAACCGAAAGAACACCAAACGCGGCATCGAAAAGACTGTTTGATAAAGCTGTTCATGCGCTTTGCATAACGTTGGAAAGGACATTTGCCTGGCAGGGCAAGTTTAAACGGTTACTGCTTCGTTTCGGGAAAATTCAATTCCGGCGTTTTACCTTCAAACTGTTGGCCTATACCATGATAAGCATACGTCACAGTTCTACCAACCGTAACATATCACAAGCAATATCCCCAAATTTGAAAAAATCCTTGTTGATGGATACGTGTTTTTAATTTTTACGATTGTGTTCAACGTTTCACGTCAGAGTGTCTAAATTTTTAAATTGAGTTTTTAGAAAATACTACTTTCCAATAAACTGATGATTCGCAATCGGCGATTGGCTTTTTCTGAATCGAAAACTTGCAACCAGTTATTTTACAGAAAAAGACTCATGTTGGATTCCAGTACCGTGATGTGGTAAAAGGCAATTATTTTTTCAAATCATGAAAGGAGTGATCAAAGACAATTTTTTTCGTGCTTGAAGTCAAAATGCTTTTCCGTTAATGTAAGAGCATGCTTTAATTTTAAAAGCCATGTGCGTCAAAATAGTTAGAAATATAAATAGATACAGGGTGATGTGTATTTTTTGCCATTCACGCAATTCACAGGAGCGGTGTATTTTCGACAGCTCAAGTTGAAATGAGGGAATACATGCCGGAAAATGATCAGCAAGATATTGCGTTTTTTGGAAAAATGGTCGCTGCAAGTACGCATGAAATTAAAAATGTGCTGGCCGTGATCAAAGAATCGTCAGGACTTATGGAGGACTTTTTAAAATTGTCCGGTGATAGTCCTTCACCATACCATGAAAAATTGCTTAGCACGCTGACTATTATCATTAACCAGATCCAAAGGGGAACCGGGATTATGAATCATTTAAACCGGTTTGCCCATCTTACAGATAATCCCAATGAGAGAATTAATATTGGGGATGTTCTGGATATTTTTCTGTCTCTTTCAACGCGGTTTTCCAGGAATAAAAATATAATGCTGACAATTCGTCCCGTATCCGTGGACGTTACTTTGGATATCCATCCGCTTAAACTTCTTATGATGCTTTTTTCCCTGCTTGAATGCGCTCTTGAAACCTTGCCGCCTTCAACGCAAATTTTTTTTGAAGTCCAAAAAAGTCATGCCGGTGTAGTTGTTTGGCTATCCATTCAAACAGATTTGTCTCGGCGGCAACATTTCAAAGACGTCTTCCAAAAAAAGATCACGCAGAATAATGTGCACGAACAGGTTCGATCCATGCAAGGATCTATTAATATGGACGAGGAAGCATTCATCGTAAGGGTTATTTTGCCGGAATCTACGCTTTTCAAAAAATGATTCAAAATGTTTTAAAGTGTATTGTTTGAAGTGTGTCAAAATGTTTCATATTGATGCAGATTGTTGATACGGCATTCGTGTAATGTTTTATCCATCTGTATTTATAGAAAGAAATAAATATGGAATGGCTATTGCTAATAACCTGGATTTATGAATTGTAAATCGAGGAGAGTGTTATGAAAAAAATAAGACAATACCTGGAAAAAACTTTATGTCCGTAGCATTCTCTGAAACTTGTGAACGTGAAGCAGCTCTTTATTATGCTGGCTCCAATCAAAGACACAATGCAATACATAAAATATTCGCGTCTGTTGAAATTTTTTTTGTCGCCGCATCATCAGAAGCAGGTTTTGAGGATACGGCGATTGCATTTTTGAATGAAAGGAAAAGGCACTGTTCTGAAGCCGGTTAATTGAAATAATTGCCTGAAAATATAGGACTTAGCGATATTAAAGTCTGTTACGGCTTAGTTACGGCAGGTTAATGCCGGGTGCTGTTAAGCGCGATGGAAATCAATGTCATGATTATTGAGCCAGACCCTTTTTTCCGGCCAAATCTTGTAAAGCGGCTTTCGTCTAAAGAAATGCGCATTTTTACAACCGGCGGAAAAAAGCAGGCTGAGAAAATAATAAGGCGAAAAAAGATAGATGTGGTGCTTTTAGGTCTTGATTCGCTTAAAAATGAAGGGCTTGAATTTTTGACGATGATCAAAAGAAAATATCCTCATCTTGAAGTCATCACCATTAGCGCTAAAGAACAAATAGGTCTTTCAATCAAGGCAATGAAGTTGGGGGCTTTCGATGATTTTCTGGAACCTATCGCCGTTGATGTTTTAAAAATGCGGATACTTGAAGCTTTTCTTAATAGAAAAATACAAAGCCAAAAAACAAAAAAATCATTTGACAGGATTATGGAAACGCTGTCAGCCGAAGTCTTTGAGGAGGGGGGATATCCTGAGATGGTTTTTCAGTATTTAGAAACTGCGAAAAAAACGGAGACGAATGCAGTGAATATAAATAAGGAACAGATAAAAGTACTTCTTGTTGATGATGAGGAAGAGTTTGTTAAGTCTCTTGCCGAACGTATAAAATTACGCAAACTTAAATCTGACGTGGCCTTAAACGGGGAAGAGGCATTAAGGTACATTGAGGATCAGGTTCCCGATGTTATGGTTCTCGATCTTAAAATGCCAGGTATTGACGGATTCGAAGTTTTAAGAAAAGTAAAAAAAACATATCCGCAGGTTCAAGTCATTATTCTGACGGGCCATGGGTCTGTCAAGGATGAAATGGAGGTCCGCCGGATCGGAGCATTCGGTTACCTTAAAAAGCCAACGGATATCAATATTTTGATTGAAAATATCAAGAGAGCTTATATGTTAAAAAAGCAAGACAGTTTGAAGTTAGCCGACTTTGAAAAAAAGGCCATTAATAATACAGAAAATAATAAAAAAGATGAAACTTTTTAAGACAAGATTGTAATAAGTTTTTTAAAAATCCCGCTGTACATTTTAAAAGTTCTAATGTTCTTTTATAATTAAACGATTACGTTTTCCTCCGGGATTTATTGTGACTAAAATCAAGGAGTGGATAAATGAAAATACAGACAATAAAGGAACTGATGATTCCGGTATCCGAATATGCCACTGTGTCAATCGATGCTTCGCTCTATGAGGCTGTGTTGGCGCTTGAAAAAGCAGATGCCGGTTTTGATCCATCTTTGCCCCGGCACAGAGGCATCCTGGTTTATGAAAAGAATGGAAAAATTATCGGTAAAATTGGGCAAATAGACGTATTAAGGGTTCTTGAGCCTAAATATGACAAGTTTTTTGAAGACAAATCTTTCGAACGTACGGGCTTGAGCCCGATGTATCGGAAAATACTGACAGAACAATACCGCCTTTGGGATAAACCGCTGGGTGATCTTTGCCGCAAAGCAGCGGAGTTTAAAGTCGCAAACTTTATGCAGAGTCCGATGATAGGCGAATGTGTCGATGAAAACTCAAATCTGAATGAAGCAATTCACCAGTTTGTTGTGGGCAGTCATCAATCACTTCTTGTTACCAGAAAAGGAGATATAGTAGGAATATTGCGGCTGTCTGATATGTTTAGGCTTATTGTTAATGAAATCAAGGAAGGTAAACTTGTAAAAATTTAAAAAATTATTGAGGAGATGGAATGCGATTCTGTACAGCAATAAACTGCATGGACGGGCGGGTTCAGTTGCCGGTCAATCATTTTTTAACTAAACGGTTTAATGCCGACTGTGTGGATACAATTACGGAACCGGGACCCAATCTGATTTTATCGGAAAGAAACGATCCGCAATCAGTGGTTTCCATAATAAAAAGACTCGAAATATCCATCAATGGTCATAATTCTGCTGGCATCGCCATCGTAGGTCATTATGATTGTGCTGGAAATAGCGCGGAATACGGACAGCAGATAAAACAACTGGAAAAGGCAGTTGATTTTCTTCGTGGAAAGTTTGCCAGCATGGAGATCATAGGTCTTTGGGTTGATGAAAATTGGACCGTTCACGAGGCTGTTACTAATTAGTAAGATGATGATTGATAATTTTAACCGGAAAGAAGCCAATTCACATGCCTTTCCGGTTCTGAAAGTGTTAAATGCTGACAAGGGAAAGGATTTGTAAAAATGACAACGACTACTGCCGTTGATAATTCCGAAGGCTCCCAGTGGAAACGGTTTGTTTGGCTTTCATTTGGTATTCTTTTATTTGTGATCGTCTATTATTCCCCGCCCTGGGCAGACGCCGTTGATCCGGAAGGAAAGCATTTTGTGCTTACACGTGAGGCAAAAGGTGCTCTTGCAGTTTTTCTTTTAGCCGGAACATGGTGGGTTTTCGAAGTAATACCTATCGGGGTCACCAGCCTTGCCATCGGAGTGCTTCAAGCGCTTTTTCTGATTCGTCCGGCCAAAGTGGCTTTTAAGGATTATATGGACCCTTCTGTGCTTTTTATTTTCGCTTCCATTACCATAGGTCTTGTTTTTACAAAAACTGGGCTTACCACCCGTCTGGCATATAAAATGCTATCTATTGTGGGTGAAAAAACCAGTATGATTTACTTAGGCTGTTTTATCGTGACAGCCGCTTTAACCCATATCATGGCCCATACGGCTGTTGCGGCCACTATATATCCGCTCCTGTTTGCCATCTACAGCCTTTATGGAGAAGGTGACAAGCCCACCAAGTTCGGCAAAGGGCTTTTTATGGGAATGGCCTATGTGGCTGGCGCAGGAAGTATTGTTACTCTTTTAGGCTCGGCCAGGGGCGCTGTGGCTATGGGGTTTTTTACTGATATCGTTGGAAGAAGTGTCTCTTTTTTTGAACTCTCATATTACATGTTACCTGTCGGCTGGATCATGGTGTTTGCCCTTTGGGGCTTTTTTATGATTTTTTTTAAACCGGAAAAAAAAATCATTACGGGTCTTAAGGAAAAGGTCAGCGCCTTGAATGCTGAACTCGGCCCCATAACTCAAAAAGAAATCATTGCAGCAACTATTGTATTTTTATGTATCCTGATCTTGTCTCTGCGCTCATTCATACCTTTTCTGGAACCAGTGGATAAGACGGCTATTATTTTAACCGCAACCATATTGTTTTTTATTACTGGGATACTTGATTTAAAAGATTTGGAGGAAATTCCCTGGAACATTATTTTGCTTTTTGCAGGCGCAATGAGTATTGGGTTTTGTCTTTGGGAAACAGGCGCGGCCAACTGGCTGGCCGTCAACTGGCTGGCAATGTTCAAAGAAGCCAACTGGTTTATATTTGTGATGAGTATCGCATTTTTTGTTATGATGATGACCAATTTTATCATGAATGTGGCTGCTATCGCCATTTCTCTTCCTGTGGCTCTTGTTATCGCGCCTTATCTGGGTGTGGCGCCGGAAGTTGTGTTTTTTGCCTCATTGATGGTTGCCGGGATGCCATTTTTGCTTCTGGTGGGTGCGGCGCCAAATGCTATTGCGTATAACTCAAAAATGTTCACCACCGGAGAATTTTTTCTCTATGGAATTCCGGCAAGCATGCTTTTAATGATTATAACAGGCTTGGCGTGTTATTTTATATGGCCGGCCATGGGAATGCCGGTCCAATTGCAATAAGTGACAATATTTAAAATGATAGATAAAACGAAAAAAATTGATGGTAAAAATATGGAATGGAAAATGGTTAGGCGATTGGCGGAAAAAATAAAACATCTTAACAAATAAAATTTTGTGCTTAGGTTTTTTCGTCTTCAAGGCGCACCAAAGGTTGCATGTCTGGCATATTCGCAGCTTTGGTTCGACTTAATCAGACAAAAAAAAGACAGACAAGGTGTTATATTTTCTGACAAGATCTGAATCTGAAACGAGCCGGAGTTTTTTATTGGCAAGCGATAAGCCATAGCAGCCAGGGCAGTGGGAGAAGCGAATATATAATTGTTGCTTGTCCCGGAAGATAGAAGCCTCCGGCTCACGGAAAATGTTAAAATAAAAAAGTGTTGAATTAAAAAATTAAAAAATTGTTTTTACTCGATGTTCAAGTTTTTGGCTAACTATTTTAATTTATTAGATATGAAAATTTACCTATTAAGTTTTGTGTTATTATAATATTAATGAGTTAAATGACGTTATTACACATAGCGATGAAAAAACTTGAACATCAAGTTTCATCTTTTTTACTTGTCAGGTATTATAAAAAAAAAGGCTTGCCGTCACAGTGGCGCTCATATGGAAAATATGGAATGTGAATTTCCAATTCCGTCAAATTGGCTGTTTCGTTGATGGTCACAAGGGGTTTGGGTGATTTGAATAAAGAGTACCTTAAAAACAAATGAAATAGTGGCTATAATTGACGTAAGCGGTCTGCAAACATGTAAAATGGAAAGGATCAATGAAATGACTATCAAGGTCTTGCTCGTGGATGATGAAAAGGACTTTATCAATTCCTTAAAGCAGCGTCTGGAGCTTAGGGGATTTGATGTCAAAACCGCTTACACGGGAGAAGAAGCACTGGATATCGTCAAAAACGGCAATTTGGATGTGATTGTGCTGGATGTATTAATGCCTGGAAAAAGCGGTATCGATACTCTTCGGGAAATAAAAGTGGAAACTCCGCTTATCGAGGTTATTATGTTAACGGGGCACGCCACAGTCGAAACAGCCATAAAGGGCATGAAGTTGGGCGCTTATGATTTTCTAATGAAACCTATTGAAGCTGATGAACTCATCGGTAAAATCAAAAAAGCCCACGCTCTCAAAAGCGATCACGAGAAAAGAATAAGAAAGGCCGAGGTTAACGGTATTCTAAAAAGAAAAGGGTGGTAAAGTCCTCTTGCGCTAAATAAGACCTCTTTCCCGTGCTATGTTAATATAAGTACTAACCGTGTTGGCAGGAGGATCATATTTTTCATCGGAATCCTTTTGTTTGAAGATGATTGCTTGTGCCGGGCATTGTTGAATACATACTCCGCATCCGATACAGCGGTCTAAATCTATCCGGGCGGCTTGTTCTATACTGATTGCATCCACGTGGCAAAAATCAGTACATTCTTCACAGGCAATACATTTTTCTTCATCTACTTGGGCGAAATGATTGCTATGTACCACATGAGCCGGGTTAGGCAGTGTTTTTAAATTTTTCAGTACTTGGCAGCAACATCCGCAACACATGCAGATATTGGCAGTTTTTTTTGCATTGCCCGGTTGGAGGACCAGTCCTGCCTGACGTCCTTTATTTAAAATTTCCAATGCTTCCTGCTGATCTATTGACCGGCCCAGCCCATTGTCTTCATAGTAATATGCTCCTGTGCCGAATGCAAAACATACCTCCAAGGGATTATCGCAGCCTTTTCCAATCATTTGATTTTCCTTGCGGCAGATGCAGGAAGATACAACGATTTTGGCCTGTTTTTTAATAATCTCTTCGGCGTCCTCATAAGCGGTAATCTGCATTTGAGTTGTGAGTTTCCTGGATAAAGGAATAACCCTGAGCTGTTTTGTCTTGTTTGCCAGCCAGTTTTTTTCCATAAGGTGGGGAATATATTCGTTGACATCGCGAATAAGTCCTTCATCAAGATCATTAAGATGGTACTCCCAAATGCCGATGATGAATTGGGCGGCCATGTATAACGTGTTTTCTGCCTTGGAGACCCTGAATATCAGACCTTTTTTGGACATCGATTCTAAAAGGGGGGCTATTTCATTTTCGGTTTTGCCAAGGCGTTTGGCTATCCCGGATGCCGGCTCTGTGATCATGGTCAGCCCAAGTGCCGTTTGAGCTTCCTTCCTGGAAAACAGTCTTTTTAAAATGCGTAATTCAACACCGGATTCTGTAGCCGGGTATCCTGCTGGCAAGTTATTCAGATGGGTTGCTAATTTTTGATAAATATCCGTCATGATATATGCTTTCTTTCTTATTAAGATGAATTTTGCAGCCTAGAATCTCTATGGTTTGAATCCGTTACCTGCGATGCGTCAAAAAACATAACAATGAATACTTCCATTGATTGTGTTTTGAAATCTGATTCTAAAATCTGCATAGTAAGGGATCATTTTCAATTTTTAAACCCCTAAAGACAAAAATACATTGATCTGAGCAAATTAAAAGTGGCATAAATGCCATATTTAGGGTCAAAATGGCCATTTTGGTGTAATGTTAGGTCATTGGCGGAAAAAATTGTCTTGAGCCGGCAACGGGCAAAATGGATAAGGAGTGACATATGACACGCGTTACGTTCTGGGCTGGGCATGAATGCCTTTTTTCGGGAATCGCTTGCCTCAAGGATGCGTTAGTTATAGCGAATCTTTGGAATCAGACCATAAACGGTGAAGCCGCATCGCCATTGTTCGAAACGCAAATTTTGACTACCAATGGTAAAGCGGTGAATGCATTCGGTAATATGAAGATCCAGCCCGATGGCTGCCTTGAGCATTCTGGTTCTACGGATTTAATTCTTATTCCGCCGTTTTTGCCTCACATTGAATCACAAGCTGAAGATATTGATACAGTGCTGGCCTGGATTGTTTCTTGTTATGAAAATGGCGTACCCATTGGAGCTATGTGTACCGGTACATTTATTTTGGCTGAAACCGGATTGTTAGATGGCAGGATTGCTACAACCAATTGGCAATTTGTAAGGATGTTTCAGCGCAAGTATCCAAAGGTGAATCTTATGCCGGAGCGAGTTGTTACCCATGACAACGGATTGATCTGTTCCGGGGCCGCCATGGCGGTTCTCAATCTGGCCTTATATGTTATCAAAATGTTCGGTTCCCAGGAGCTTGCTAGTGCTTGTTCTAAAGCGCTGCTGGTAGACCCAAGCAGAAATACTCAAACTCCATACATTCTTTCCGAAATTCAAAAGAGCCACGGAGACTTACAAATCTTACAGGCCCAACTGTGGATGGAAAAAAATTATACCGAGAAAATTTTTATTGACGATATAGCCAGAGCAGTGGGAATCAGTCAGCGCCATTTTAAAAGGCGATTTAAAAAAGCCACCGGTATGTCTCCGCTGGGCTGTCTGCAGCATATCCGTATTGAGGCAGCAAAAAAAAAATTGGAGACAACCCAATGCACAATCGATGAAATTACCTGGCAAATCGGGTACCAGGACAGCAGCTTTTTTCGAAAGCTTTTTAAAAAGTTTACCACACTATCTCCTAAGGAATACAGGAGCCGGTTCAAAGTAGGCGCGCCTGATTATCAAGAATAAGGGTTTAGAGCTTGTTTGGAAAATAGTAAATTTGAAAAATCTTTCTAAGAATTTGACAATAAACAGATATTTTTGTATTTTGCAACCATGCAAATCGTCATTGGAAAAGTCTTCAAATACTGCATCTATCCGAGGAAAGCCCAAATTGCAACATTGGAAAACCAGTTTTCCATGTACCGGTATTTGTAAAACTGGAATCTTCAAGAAAGGATCGAAACCTTTATAAATAGAGTAAAAAAAAGACTTGGTTCCCGTCTTTTTCAAGTTCAAGAAAAAAGGGCAAATTAACAGCATCACATATCTTCAATACAAAAAAGGGAGAATGCTATGAAAAGACTCGTTTTTTTATTAAGTCTGATGATACTGCTCATTTCATCAGTTTCCTATGCAAAACAAAATGATCCGATAAAAATTACAGAACAATTTTTTACTATGATTAAAGACGGTAAAATAAATCAAGCGTATGATATGCTGTTAAAAAATTCAACCGGCCCCGTCTCAAAGCCTGACGCTATTAAGCTTCTTCAAAACCAAACCGCATCAGGTTTGAAAATATATGGAGCAGTTTTAGGTCATGAAAAAATAACGATGGAGAAATTCGGAGGTTCAATAACCAGACTTGTTTATGTATTAAAATCTGAACGAATGCCAATTGTCTGGGAGTTTTATTTTTATAAACCAAAAGATAAGTGGCATTTAGCCGGTATAAAATTTAATGACCAGTTTCAGGAAATAGAATCCAAAAAAAAGTTTTTCTAATCCATAGGGATTGTGCTGATTTTGGTATCTGTTTACAAAAAAAGAAAACCGCTTGGAACTCCATGGGGTAAAGGATGTTTTTGGGGCAGTGCTTTGTCAAGATGGCCGGGTTCAATTCGAATTCAGAAACTCATCAATTTGGATATGTAAACTGTCCGGATTTATTAAATTTAAAAAAAAGTATTTATAGAGCATCTTAGATAAAGCGATACAATTGGTGCAGATGAGTATCTGCAGAGAAAGGCAGTTTGTATTTTATTATGACAGACTTTTCTAAAAAATTAGAATTGCTTGGTTTTGATGGTTTTTTTCAGTATAAAAATATACCTGAGTCTCTGGAGCAGCTTGAGATAGCCAGAGTGACTGCGGTTCACAAAGACAGCTATACCATTAACAACGGCGATATTAATGTTTTAGCCGAGTTGGCAGGAAAAATTATTTACAGTGCGGCTTCTCCTGTTGATTATCCTACTGTTGGGGATTGGGTGCTCGTTAATTTTTTTGATGATAAAACATTTGCAATAATACATGAGGTTTTACCAAGGAAATCCCTTCTTAAAAGAAAAACACCAGGTAAGAAAATTGATTTTCAATTAATTGCAGCTAATATTGATGTGGCATTTATTGTCCAGTCGTTAAACGAAAATTTTAATATAAGAAGGCTTGAGCGATATTTGGTAATGGTTAATGAAAGCAATATCCGGCCAATTGTATTATTAAGCAAGAGTGATCTTCTCTGTGAGGAAGAAATTGATAACCGGATTAACGAAATACACAAGTTGATGCCGAATATTGTTGTGCAGCCGTTTAGTAATAAAATTGAATTCGGATCGAAAAACGTTGAGAAATTTCTGAATCCAAGACACACATACTGTTTGCTGGGATCTTCAGGCGTGGGAAAAACAACCTTACTAAATAATCTTATAAGAGAAGCTTTATTTGATACAAAAACGGTTAGAGAAAAAGATAATAAGGGAAGGCACGCTACAACGTATAGGCAATTGATTCAGTTAGAATGCGGCGCAATGCTGATAGACACTCCAGGGATGAGAGAACTTGGGAATTTTTCTGTGGAATCCGGCCTTGATGAAACTTTTGCAGAGATTACACAGCTGGCAAAAACATGCCGATTTCGTAATTGCAGCCATATTCATGAAAAAGACTGTGCCGTTTTAAATGCCGTTAAAGATGCTCAACTTTCTGAGAAAAGATATAAGAACTATATCAAAATGAAAAAAGAATCCATTTTCAATGAGATGTCATATCTTGAAAAAAAACAAAAAGACCGGCAGTTTGGAAAATTCTGTAAAACAGTAATGAAAAATAAGGCAAATCGGAAATAGTTAAAGTAAGGAGCAAGGAAAAAATGGCGGTTTTTTAGGCTATTTTTTTTAATTTGAATTAGATTGCTGGAAGGTATCGTATACGGTGTGAGCTAAATCGTATTTTAAGATGGGTTTGTTCATTACTGCGATGATACCCAATATAGAGGCTTTTTCTTCAGATATTTTGGTGCTGAAGCCCGAGCATAGAATAATTGGGATGTCAGGCCTTATTTTTTTAACGTTTTCGCTCAATTCTATTCCCGTCATTTGTGGCATAGTAAGGTCTGTTAGAATCAGGTCATACTTATCCGGATCATTGGTGAAGCTATGAAGGGCTTCTATGGCGCTGACTCTGGTAACAACTGTATAGCCCAGGCTTTCAAGCATTTCCTGGATTATTTCGATGATCATTTGCTCATCATCGATCAGCAGGATAGTGCCGGAGCCAGTGGGCAGCTTTTCATGAATTTGTAATTTTTCCTGCTCTTGAGCCCTAATAATCGGGAAGTAAACATGGAATGTGGCGCCTATGCCCGCTTCGCTGTAAACTTTTATGGCGCCTCCCATTTCTTTGACTATTCCGTGGGCTACAGATAAACCCAAGCCGGTTCCTTCGCCTTGTTTTTTGGTGGTGAAGTAAGGATCGAAGATTCTTTCAATGGTGGCTTTGGACATGCCATGACCTGTATCCGAGACAGTTAATTGCACATAGTCGCCGGTTTCCAATTCCAAAAGCCTGTTTTCCGGATCATTTTTAATATTAACAGTTTTCACATTTATATTAAGATTACCGCCTTTATCTTTCATGGCATGATAGGCATTGGTGCACAGGTTCATGATAACTTGATGAATATTTGTGGGATCTGCGAGCACCACACCCTTATCCTTTTCAATTTTATAATGAAATATGATCGTAGAGGGCAAAGAAGCCCTGAGCAGATGCAATGTTTCTTTGACGATGGGAGCCATTCTCAGGGGGCGCTTTTCCTGGACATGTTGACGGCTGAAGGTAAGGATCTGGTGAACCAAGTCTTTTGCCCGATCACAGGCTTGTAGAACATGGTTTAGCCGTTGCTCCATCCGGCTGCCTTTTCTTGCTTGGTGAATGGAGATTTCGGTATAGCCCATTATAGCAGCTAAAATATTGTTGAAATCGTGAGCAATTCCACCTGCCAGGGTTCCGATGGCTTGTAGTTTTTGGGATTGGATGACCTTGGATTCAAGTTGTTTGGTTTTGGTGGTATCGCGCAGGAAACACAGGGCAGCCGGTCGATTTTCCCAGGTTATGGAAGTAGCGTGAAGATCCATTTGCAGCAGTTCATTTTTTTTGGTTAAGACTTTGACCGACTGTGTGATTGTGGTTCCCGGTCTGTTGGGCAAAGTGGTTAGCCGTTTAAATACAAAGCTTTTGTCTGAATTATGGATGATGTCCACAATCTGCATGACGGAAAGTTCGGATCGTGAAAATTCTAATGTTCTTTCAACACTGGGGTTGACAAAGCGCAAGTATCCATCTTGTACAATCAGAATCAGGTCTATCGTGTTATCCATAACCAAGCGATAACTTTTTTCTGATTGCAGGAGGGAGTCTTGTATCTTTTCGCTTTTACCTATTTCTTTTTCTAATTCTTCACTTGTTTCCGCGAACTGTTTATTTGAGTTGCGATATCGATGACTCAGGAAAAAAATACCGGCCATCAGCAGGATTAAAATAGCTGCAAAAATTATCAGGTACAATTTCAAATAGCTGATTTGTTTTACCGCTTTTTGTTTTTCCGCCATCTGTTGTTGCAGTTCGCGCTCAATATCCATGATAAAATAGTCGTTAGGGTTATTAAACGGCGTGAACTGGTTACTTGGTGAGGAAAAAAAACCTCTTTGGACAGGTGTTTGATCGGCGATTGCAGTATCAAGGTGTCTTTCTTCGGCCTGGATCAAGCTTGCAGCAAGTAAAAATATCACGATCAATGACATAAATGCCGGTTTTTTTGAGAAAACAGCGGGCATAGATTTTTTTACTCCCTTTCGGAGTGGCGCAACAAAAAATATAAAAACAGTAGTAATTTGGGGCAATCCTGGAATTGACAATAAGGATTTTCAGGTACTTTAGAAAAGTTAAGGCAAGAATAGAAAAAGATTTTGGTTATCAGGCTGCACGATTATCACAATTTTTTTTCCCTCTTAAAATCCTGATCATACCCAAATTACCATTTGGAAATACACAGATAATATCGGCCGTGAGCCTGATATCTTAAATGAGTGTAAAATAAATTGGATGGCGGTTGGAGGCTGGAAAATAGGGATAATTGCTCAGGTGGACCATATGCCCGCGTTCAGGTGGTTATTGTTCGATAGCGTGTTTTTTTTCCCCTTTGCGAAAACCTATGGAAAAATAAATGATTGCGCCAAGGAAAGGAATTAGGACAACAAACGCCCAAGCGGCTTTTTTCTCGATGCCGCCGAAGTCTTTGCGGGCAATGTCCACAATAGCAAAACATGTAAGTACCCAGAATAAGAAACCGATTACAATGAGAATAGCATTGGAGTTCATGTTCAATCAGGCCTTTAGCAGGTCAGTAATTTCAAGTATTGTGTTAACATAATAGGAGCTATGGTTGTATTGGTAAACGACTTTGTAAGCCGCTTTTCTGTTAATTCCCGGTTTCCAGCCGAAATTTTTCAGGTAATTGGCAATGCTGAATATGGAATCGGCATCATGAAAAAGATCAATTTTCCCATCACCGTTACCGTCTTGCCCATATGTCAGGATGTTACTGGGCATGAACTGGGCAATTCCTAGTGCTCCAGCATAGGAACCTACTATATTGAGAGGATCAAATTGGTGTTTTTTTGTATAAATTAAAAACGCTTTAAGTTCATTATAGGCCCAAGCCGATTTTCTATCGGCTTTTTTGTCGTATTCTATACGTTCAAAACGGCGTTGCGCGGGAAGTTTGTTCCACAAAAATTCTCTGGGAGCGGATTCTGTTAGAACCGACATGGTTGAAAGCGTGTTGAGAATAGATCGATTGCCGACATAGCGCCCGAATTTTGTTTCCACCAGAATTATGGCTGTGATCACTCTGGCATTGACGCCGTAGCGTTTTTCAGCAAGGGAAAGCGTGTTTTTATGTTTTTTCATGTAACCCTTTGCTTCATGAATCCAGGGCCTTTTTGTCATTTTTTTATAATTGAGACTGGCTTCTGTGTACAGAAAATAGGCGCTTACTCCTTTGCTTTCGAAAAAGACCTTTTCGTCTTTGTAGAGATTTTTAATCCACTGGGCGTTGAAACCATCCTCGATAAGCCGGTTGGTAAGGGTGTTAAAAAAGGATTTTTCTGTATCTGAGGCCATTGCGGGGCTGACAATAGTATTAAGTGCAATTATCAACAGTGTGCTTATGGCGCATAAATTCCTAAGATTAAAATGCAAAAATATTGTCTTCTTATATGAGGGCATATTCTTTTTTATCATTTTTTTTTTAAATGCTACGAACTCATTGGATTTCAGCAAGTTGTCTGTTTCGCTAAACTTGATAGGTGCAACATGACATGCTATGGTGCGGCCTGTCAATTGATAATCTTGAGTACATGAGGAACTATTCGGTTACTGATTTTTATGACCCAAAAAACAGTTAAATCCTTTTTTACCTGCCAGGCATGTGGTTACCAATCCGCCAAATGGCTTGGGCGGTGTCCGGGGTGCGGGCAGTGGGATAATTTTTCCGAGCATAAAACAGCTTCCACTGGAAAAAGCAGGCTTTCGCGCGGATTTTCCCATGCTGCGTCCAGGCCAGTTCCCATTGATGATGTGCAGATTATAGAAAACAAACGCCTTGTGACCCGCATTCAGGAGTTTGATCGTGTCCTTGGGGGCGGTTTAGTGGCCGGTTCATTGGTTCTGATCGGCGGTGATCCCGGAATCGGTAAATCAACACTTATGCTGCAGGCTCTGCATGGCATGGCAAACCGTGGGCATCGTGTATTATATGTATCGGGAGAGGAGTCCGTTGAGCAATTGCGGTTGCGAAGCCGGCGCCTTAGCGCCGATGCGCCGGGGTTGCTGGTGTTATCGGAAATCAACCTTGATGCCATTTTGGCAATAATAACTGAAACCAAACCCGATGTGCTGGTAATTGATTCCATTCAAACAATGTATAGCAGCGATGTGTCCTCCGCGCCGGGAAGTATTGGGCAGGTTCGTGAATCGGCCATGCGCTTGATGCTCAATGCTAAAAAAAGTGGTGTGCCCACACTGATAGTAGGCCATGTTACCAAAGACGGCGCCATTGCAGGCCCTAAATTATTGGAACATATGGTCGATACTGTTCTTTATTTTGAAGGTGACCGTAACCACGTGTTTCGAATTTTGCGCACTGTAAAAAACCGGTTTGGATCTACCAATGAAATCGGTGTATTTGAGATGCGAAGCGCAGGTTTGGAGCAAGTTGCCAATCCATCGGCTGTTTTTTTATCTGAACGTCCCCAGAGCGCACCCGGTTCGGTGGTGACTGCCAGCATGGAGGGAACTCGTCCGATTCTTGTGGAGATTCAAGCCCTGGCCTGTAATACCAGCCTGGGAACGCCCAGACGAACGGTTTTGGGGCTGGATCAGCACCGGGTGGGTCTACTGGTAGCCGTGTTGGAAAAAAAGATCGGGATGCAATTGATGGGGCATGATATTTTTATGAATGTTGCCGGTGGGGTTAGGGTCCTGGAGCCTGCAGTGGATCTTGGAGTGCTGTTATCCATTGCATCCAGTTTTCTGAATAAGTCTTTAGAAGGCCAAACGTTAGTTATTGGAGAGGTGGGATTAACAGGCGAGGTCAGGGCCGTGGGAAATTTTCAAACCCGTCTTATGGAAGCGCAAAAAATGGGATTTGAACGATGTATTGTACCATCCGGAAATTTAAAGCGAATCAAAGCTTTTCCTGGTATAAATTTTGTTGGACTACAAAACGTGGAACAGGCTATGCATGCCTTGTTTTGACAATTTATTGGATTTAAAGTTATGAAACGAACCAAAAACCGGTGGAGCGATTACTACACCCGGAAAGCTCAAAAAGAGAACTATGCGGCCCGCTCGGTTTATAAATTAGCCGAGATTCAGAAAAAATACCGAATTATCTGTAAAGCGGACCGGGTTCTTGATTTGGGCTGCAGCCCGGGTTCATGGCTTCAGTATGCAGCCCAGCTTACCGGTCCTGGTGGACGGGTAACCGGTATCGACCTTAAGCCGGTAAAAATTCAGTTGCCAGAGCATGTGACTGTTATCGCAGGTGATATATATGATCTACAGCCGAAAATGGCCGAAATTGCGGGTGAAAATGTAGCAGTTGTTTTAAGCGATATGGCGCCTGCAACTACCGGTTCGAAAATAACGGACACGGCGCGTTCTTTTGAGTTGTGCCGGACAGCCTTGTCCGTGGCTGAGCAAATTTTGGTTCCCGGAGGCCGGTTTGTAACAAAAATATTTCAAGGAGATGATTTTAAGGCTTTTTGTGACCAGGTTAAAAAATCCTACCAGCGCATGGTAATTTTTAAGCCCCAAAGCAGCCGGAAAGGCAGCCGGGAGATTTTTGTCATAGGCTTGGAAAAAAAGCCCAATTAGTCTCCATTAACGAAATAGGCAGTTTCCAAGCCCCTTAAGCAGCGCGAAGATTTTTACCGTATCTGCAGTGTTGACAGGTATAGGATAAAATGTCCTGGAAGATACAAATTAGCCATTTGCTGATGAAAAATAAATAGAATTAAAAAAGGAGGGTGTCATGGCCGGTCATAGCAAGTGGGCCAATATACGCCATAAAAAGGGAGCCGCTGATGCAAAGCGCGGCAAAATTTTTACAAGACTTATAAAAGAAATAACTGTTGCCGCTCGTATTGGGGGAGGAGACCCTAACTCGAATCCAAGGCTTCGTTGTGCAATTGCGGCCGCCAAGGCGGAAAATATGCCCAAAGATAATATTGAGCGTGGCATCAAGAAAGGCACGGGTGAGTTAGAGGGCGTTAATTACGAAGAATCCAATTACGAAGGTTATGGCCCCGGCGGTGTTGCCATATTGATTGAATCCTTATCGGATAATAAAAACAGGACGGTTTCCGAAGTTCGCCATATTTTAACCAAGTATGGTGGAAGTATGGGCGAAAGCGGTAGCGTAGCCTGGATATTTGAGCAAAAAGGTTATGTGGTTATTGAAAAGGGACTTGTCGATGAGGAAAAACTGATGGAAGTGGCACTGGATGCCGGGGCGGAAGATGTGCGCGAAGATGGCGATAATTTTGAGGTAATTACCGCGCCTTCGGATTTTGAAGATATTAAACAGGTCATTGAAGAATCCGGCATCGGCCATACAGTCGCGGAAGTGACGATGTTGCCTAAGAATATAACGGCTGTGGATGGTGAAACCGCTGAAAAGCTTTTCCGGCTCATCGATATGTTGGAAGATTGCGACGATGTGCAAAAAGTACATACCAATGCTGATATACCGGATGATTTGATGATGTGATAGTTAAGTTGATTTGCAGTTAAAGAATACCATCTCGTATGTCTTTTTTCCCGTCTTGTGCGTTATGCCAAAGGTGCGAATACGTAAAGTATGCAAACTGATCAGTAAAACTTTGGCGCGCCTTGAATACGAAAAAAAATCGAAGCTCAATCTGGTATATTCTTTTCCGCCAATCGCCTAAGTTGATTTTTAAGGCGCCAGCAAATCGGCTAACGCTAAACGCTCCCAATAATTTTTACTATCTAAAAGCCCCTGCACGCACGGCGCATATGCCGGGTATGCAGGGGTAAACTTTTAAGCCCATAGAGGCTGATTGATCTATTTAAAGAAAATATAGCCCTTTTTTTAGACCTCTAAATAGTTTCAAGCATGCGCTCAACGGCTTTAAGGGCCGGCCGGCGTATTTTCTCGTCCACTTTAACTTCGCCTTCCAAGCTTTCAAGGCAGTGTAAGACATCGGACAGGCTTATTTTTTTCATGTTTTTGCAAATCATTTTTTCAGAGGCCGGATAGAACGTTTTGCCGGGATTGGCCTTTTGGAGAGGATAGAGCAGACCGTTTTCAGTTCCCACAATAAATTCATCGGCATCGGATTTAGCGGCCATGCGCAGCATGCCGGATGTACTGGCAATACTATCGGCCAATTGCAGGATTTCAGGACGGCATTCCGGGTGAGCTATAAAAATCGCGTTGGGATGAGCCGCCTTTGCCTTTTGAACATCCTCGGGTTTGAGCCACTCATGAGTCGGGCAATAGCCATCCCATATATGTATTTTTTTCCCGGTTTGGGAAGCTGCGTACATGGCCAGGTTCCGGTCAGGAGTCAGTAACATTTCATTGGAATCCAGAGTGTTTACAACCTGAACAACATTTGCCGAGGTGCAGCAAATGGTTGAAAGCGCTTTAACTTCAGCCGTTGAGTTGACATAGGTGACTACCGGCATGGGCGGCAAATCATCAATTTTTGCTTTTAGGCACTCGGCTGTAATCATATCGGCCATCAGGCAGCCCGCGTCCTGGCGTGGTAAAAGCACTTTTTTATCCGGAGAGAGAATTGAAGCGGTTTCCGCCATAAAATGCACACCGCAAAAAACAATAACCTCAGCATCGGTTTGGGCCGCCTTGCGGCTTAATTCCAGAGAATCACCGCACAAGTCGGCAATGTCCTGGATTTGTGGTGGTTGATAGTTATGCGCAAGGATGATCGCCTTGCGTTGCCCGGCCAGTTTTTTTATTTCTTGTTGCATTTTACTTACTCCAAAGCTCATGGCTTATCAATGTGAACAATGTCAACTCCCTCAGGTATCGTAAAATTGAATAAAGCGTCATTAAAATCGAGATTGTAACGGTATTTTTTCAGGATGATACGGGTTTGATCACCATAAGTGTTATATGTCAAAACCTGATCTGCTTGGTAGGTTGATTTGTCAATCGAGAGAATGATTTTGGTTAAATCCGGCGTAGGATTTTTGGGTAACAACTGCAACCTGTGGTATTGGTCATTTTTGGCGGTGTGCAAGGTAATTTCAAAATTGCTCCTAATCGATGCAATATCCGATAAAAAGCCTGCCCCATTACCTTGACCGAAAAAATCAGGCGCCTTGCCTATCATTACCTGATTATCCGCAGGTCTGTAGACCCATAGTGAATTGCCATCGGTAATAATGGTCTGCTCGTCAGGCGAGATATATTGCCAGCGCATTTTGCCAGGACGTTTCACTGTCAGGTTTCCCTCGGCTGTATCGGTGATTTGCATGGCTTTCAGGGTTGATTCCTGAAAAAAAGTGGCTGAAAATCCTTTGCCCTCGTAGCGTTTTTCTATTCCTTTAAGAATTTTATCGATCGAACCGGTATTGGGTTGCGCCGCCCAGACCGGGATGCCAGATAACATTAGACAGATAATACCTATACTTATATAATATTTTTTCATGTCGTTCTCCATTCAAAAAAATACTGTTTACGGCAGTTGTCATGATTTGTAAACAGCTTCTTTCAGCTATAGGATTGTTTTCAAAATTGTATCTATGCTTGCTGCCGGTGTGTTGTCCAGACTGTTTTGGATATAATGATTCATCGGCTGGGTAAAGAATTCGGTTCTCCCGAAAAGGTTTTGACATATTTTATCAATGAGTTTCATAGATTGCTTTAATTCTTTGTCTTGACCGTATACGTTACGCTCTCCCTGGAGCATGAGAATTTCCATGTTGCCCGCCATGCGTTTTCGTTCAAACTCTTCGGCCTTGCATAATATTTGAAAATAGTAGTTTTTTTTTCGAATTAAAAAATCGTAAGGCGGTTCATCTGTTTTTTGTTCCCAAAGCAGACTTAGCAACAGCGATAATCCGGTGTTATAATCTTGATGCGTCTGTGGCATTTTGGTCATGTATTGGCTCATCAATTCGGTTTGTGTCCGATGCCAATTTACTGCGGTGTTGCGCAGGTGGACCCTGATGGCCGTTTGCCGGCTTTGCGGATAATGTTTTTCAACAAGTGTAAGAATGGAATGAGGAATTTTCCGGGTGATGTTCAGCCGGTGAACAAAAGATGCTATGGCAAAATCAGGAACCTTCAAGCTCACAGGCGAGCCTGAGTGTTTCGGCATTGATACGGTTGCCACCAGCTTACCAGCATTGACGTGATCGATAACCTGTTGTTGTTCGGGAATCGAAAAAACAAATTTTCCCCAGGTTTGCTCATAAGCTGCCTGGATAGATTTATCCGGGAAAAAGATCAGGTCAATCAGCGATTCGGTTTCACCATCGCTGCCGGTTGATAGCACATGTTCAAGATTTGCAGATCCAAATGTGGTCTCTAAATAGTGCAGGACATCATGACCGGCGTTTATGCCTGTTTCTATAGTGCGGCTTACCCAAAGGGCGAGTTCGGCAGGGCGTTTGTTTGGCTTCATGACGATTCCACGGTATCAAAAAGATTATACTTTTACCATATTGGGATCGTTTTTTTCAAGCACCTGTTTGGTAATTAGCAAATTTGACGAAAACGCGCCAGGGCGGGGACAAAATGCCGCAATTTGAGATGCATAACCGGCCTATTTGGCGAAATATATGGCATCTTGGGCAGTTTTGGCGCTTTAGCAGCCGATTTAATAATTCCCAAACAGGCTCTAAGAGCTTACAAAAGATTCTATCCTTTTGAAATACGCGCTTAAATCTTTTATATCTTCATAAATGGAATCCAATTTTTCGTTTATTACCTGCAATTCTATTTTACATGCCAAAGCATTGATATCTTTCAAACCCAGATTTCCTGAGGCGCCTTTTATGGTGTGCGCGCTGAGGAGCATGTTTTCAAAGTCGTTTTCAGTTATCGCATTTCGCAGCTGTTTTAAAGCAACGCCAGTAGATTCAATGAAAATATCTATAAGTTCCCGGTATTCGTCCTCTTCCAGGCCTAAATCAGCGCCAAGCTGTTTAAAATTCATGACGCACCCTTTCTTAAGATAAATTTATCAATCATTTCGAAAACAGTTTCTCGTTTAATAGGTTTTGTAATGTAATCGTTCATTCCGGAGTTAATACATTTTTCCCGGTCCCCTTTCATGGCGTGGGCTGTCATGGCTACGATTGGAACGTCCATATATCCCATTTCGCGTATCAATTTCGTAGCCTCTGTTCCGTCCATTTCCGGCATTTGCACATCCATGAAAACAAGATCGTAATCTTTAGGCGCAGATGAGTACTTAAGAACGGCCTCTTTACCAGTGGCCGCCACATCAACCTTATAACCTGCTTTACCCAGCATCATAATTGCCAGTTTTTGGTTAACGGGGTTATCCTCAGCTAAAAGAATGCGCACCGAGTGTTTCATGGCTTCGCGAACACTATACTGGGTGTGCATTTTGCCGGGATGCTTGGTTGCTTTATTTTTGCTTGTAACGCCTGCCGTTTTTTCAGCCAATAGGCGGCTGATCATTTGAATAAGGCGTTCACGGCGCACAGGTTTGGCCAAAAATCCATTGAATCCGGACTGCTCACATTTTGGAGCGTCTCTTTCCAGAGTAGCTGACAAGGCAATGAGTTGGATTGATTTAATGCCGGTATCTGAAGATCTTATTTGTCGGGCCATCGTATGGCTGTCAATGTCAGGCATGTCCATATCCAACAAGCAAAGATCAAATGGATTGCCCTTATCATCCGCGTGTTGAAGGGCTTCGATGACATTCATCCCGCCGTTGAGACTGAAAACTTCCATTTTTGCATTGATTAGCATTTTTTCCAGAATTTTGCGATTTCCGGCGTGGTCTTCAGCAAGCAAGGTTCGTTTTCCAGTTAAATTGGCCGGCGCAAAACGTTGAGGACTATGATTAGCGGCTTTAAAAAACCAGGCAGTCAAATGAAAAATACTGCCTTTTGCCTCTTGGCTTTCCACCCAGGTGTCACCTCCCATCAACGTGGCGAGTTGTTTGCAGATGGATAGGCCCAGGCCGGTTCCTCCGAATTTACGAGTGGTGGAACCATCGGCTTGCTGAAAGGGTTCGAAAATGGTTTTTCTTTTTTCCGGGGAAATGCCAATACCGGTATCCGACACCCGGACATGAATCAGTAGCTTTTCATCGTTTTGTTTCTCTAAATCCATGGACAGGCTGATTTCCCCTTTTTGTGTGAATTTTGGAGCATTGCCCATCAAATTGGTCAAGGCCTGCCTGAATCGTAAAGGATCGCCTTTGACCAGCGTCGGTACTTCTTCACCGATGTTGCATAACAATTCAATAGGTTTATCTATGATTTTAGGGCGGATCAATTCACAAACATCATAGGCCAGCAATTCTGGATCGAATTCAATGACTTCAAATTCCAGTTCGCCGGACTCAATCTTTGAAAAGTCTAGAATATCGTTGATCAGGGAAAGCAAAGCTTCGCCGCTGCGTTTGATGGTTTTGGTGTAATCTACCTGAAGCTCGCTTTGTCCGGTTTCCAGCAAAAGGTCTGTAAAACCAATAACACCGTTCATTGGCGTGCGGATTTCATGGCTCATGTTCGCCAGGAACTGGCTTTTTGCCAGATTGGCGGTCTCAGCGGCTTTCATGGCGACTTTGAGCTCATGCTCATTTTTTTTTCGTTCGGTAATGTCTTCAATGGTTCCGGTATAGCGCGCACCTTCATCCGAAAAAACAGGTGAACTGTGAACGTGTACCCAAAGCCTGTTTCCCTTTGTTGTTACAATGCGCAAATCTTCAGAAAAGGTTACCATATTTTCAACTGAGTCTTGCCACTTCTCCAGTATATGCTCTTTGTCCTGTTCATCTACATAATCAATCCACAGCGTTGTCAGGCTTTTTATAAGATCGATTTGAAAGATTTGTTGGTAGCGGGTATTGGTATATAAACAGCTGCCGGAATTATTGATTTCAAAAACACCGAAATGAATCGTTTCGGAGATAAGCCGGAAACGCTCTTCGCCTTTTTTTAAATCTTTTTGAGTGAGTCTTGATTTTTCCTGCTCAATTTCAAGAGTCTGCACCCGTTTGACCAATTCTAAAATAGTGGTCCTGTCTGACATCCGAAGATTCCTGAGCTGTTTTGCCTAATTGAAAAATATCAGATTCATTCTATAGTTTTTTGAATCCAACAATTAAAGCGCAGATCACTTTCAAGCTCTTAGAAAGCATTTGCCGAGGATGCATTTGCCGCCGGTTTTGTTTATCGAATTGTATATCGGTCATTATCCGGACCCACTTTAATCCAATAAGCGGGAAATAATATGAAAATATACCGCACATCAACAATTGGATCATCCATCACATATAAGAATCCGTTTTTATCATAAGATCATGTTTTGCAACTGCGCCTGGATGATACTGTTTAAGCTGACCGGCTTTAAAAATAAGTAATGAAGGTAAACTTAAGGTTAGGAAAAAATCTGTTTTCAGAATGAAAATATCTAAAGATATTTCTGGAAATGCCGTTAAACAATAGGAACTTGATAATATTGGAACGATATTCAAATGATGTTCAATCGGTGGCGCTGATTTAGCTATATGCAAACCAATGGCTGGACAAACTATTTTTCTCTGAAAAGTCAAGAAGTTTGCGTTGACCCAACTTTAATCGTAAGTTTTTGATTTTATAATTGTTGCCATACAACTGAACCAGTGCCCAATGTGTATGATTCATGAAAAGTAAATTATTTAAGGATACAGAACAAGTCTCTGGAGGAACACTATGGCTTATAAAGTTTTAACCGTAGATGATAGTAAAACCATTCGAATGATTGTAAAAAAAGCTTTTTCACCGTATAATTGTCAGCTATTTGAAGCGGAAAATGGTGTTGAAGGTTTGGCTTTGGCGAACAAAGAAAAACCGGACCTAATCGTTCTTGATATTACCATGCCGGTTATGACAGGTATTGAAATGCTGGAAAAAATGAAATCTGAGAAAGAATTAAAAGGAATTCCCGTCATCATGCTCACTGCTGAGTCCGGCAAGGAAAATGTAATGAAAATTGTTAAAATGGGAGTTCGCGATTATGTGGTCAAACCCTTTAAGGGTGACCAATTGTTAGAACGCGCCAAGGGTATTTTGAAATTAAAACCCAAAGATTGATGCTTTGCTTATGGAGCATTACCTTTTCTAAATTTTTTTTGCCAAGTCATGCCTCACCATTATATTTTAATCTGGAAATGAGCGCTATTTGTTTTGGACAATAAGGTCTTGTTGACTTTGCTGCACCTGATATTTTCAGGTTCAAGGCCTTGGTATATGCACACAACAGGAAAACATCGGGGATTGGACTGGCGCCTGCGCCAACTCGGGCCGCATGACACAATGTTGCGATCCTGGACAGCCGGTATACCTGTGACAACACAGCTTATCCCACCGCAAGCGTGGTATTGGATACCCGCCGGATTGCCATGAACCAAGTTTTGCCTTATAATCTGACATAAGCAAATCATAAGGAAATAAATAAAGATGAAAGAACTTCGCTATATCAATAACGTTGTAACCTTGGCCTTGAATTCAGAGCTTTGCGTTGGCTGCAGTGTTTGTACCCAGGTTTGCCCTCATGGCGTATTGGCCATGAACAGTAAAAAAGCACATATTGCGGATCTTGACGGCTGCATGGAGTGTGGCGCTTGTACAAATAATTGCTCCACAGGGGCCCTGTCCGTAACCCCCGGAGTAGGTTGCGCAAGCTATATTATTCAGTCATGGATTAAGGGTAAGGAAAATGCATCTTGCGGAGACTCGGGCTGTTGTTAGGCGTTTTTTTTTCGGCCAATTGCCTAAAATCGAAGGCCAATCATTCATTTGTCATCTAACGCTTGCCGAATGCAAAGCGCCATTTCATTGAGCGCCAGCGGCTTCATGATAACCGAACGGATTGCCAATTGTTCAATCATTTCCCAGGTGACCTTTTCACTGTAACTCGTACAGATTACAATTGGGATATCGGGCCGTATGGCGCGTATTTTTTTTGACAGGATATCTCCCGTCATAGTGGGCATGGTCATATCGGTAACAAGCAGATCGAATTCATTCGGTGTTTTTTTAAACAAGGCCAATGCGTCGGCGCTGCTTGTGCAAATGGTGGCTTGATAGCCCATTTTTTTTAGCAGGCGCCCGCCAAGCTCGGCTAAGTCCGGTTCATCATCAACAAATAAGATTCGTTCATTGCCTGAGGCTGCAATACTTTCATCTGCGGGTGAATAGACTGCTGTCTGAAGAAAAATGGGTAAATAGATTTTAAATGTCGTCAATTCACCGGCCCGGCTGCCTACTGAAATAGCGCCGCCACAGTTTTGAATAATTGCTTGAACAACTGACAAGCCAATTCCAGAGCCTTTTTTATCTGTTTTTGTTGTAAAATAAGGGTCGAATAGTTTGTCGACGATGGACGGGCAAATGCCGTGCCCTGTGTCGCTGACCTCAAGCCGGAGATAGTTTCCCGGTAACATACCTGGATAATGACGTGTAAAATTGTTTGACAGGACTTCTTTGGTGAGCCCTACGGTCAGCACACCGCCTTGCTCGCGCATGGCGTGACATGCATTGGAGAAAAGATTCATTATGACTTGGTGTATTTGAGTTGAATCGGCTTCTACAATGGCCTCGCTGATTAAATTGCTTTCAATTTTGATAGTTGACGGTAAAGAGGTTTTTAGCGATTTTAAGGCTTCATTGATGATAGGTTTTATTTGAATAGGTTTGAATATGTTTTCCGTCCGTCTGCTGTAAGTGAGTATTTGATGCGCCAGCTCTTTGGCCTGGTGACCTGCTTTTATAATCTCGCGCAAAAAAGGAACCGATGTGCGGTTGTTCTGTGCTTCATCCAGGGCGCTGCCGGCATAGTTCAGAATTGACGATAACATACCATTAAAATCTTTTGCGATTCCTGCAGCCAGGGTTTGCATTGCCTCTAATTTTTGGGCCTGCCGCATCTGGGCCTCCGCGTCTATACGTTCTTTTTCAAACTCCTTAACTTTAGTTATATCTGTGGCAATTTGGACACGCGCATAGCGGCCGTCAATCCATTTGACAGCGCGATCATGATTAATATGCCAGCAGCCCGTGTCAGCATTTAATTTTTCCCGGACATGCAAACCTGTAGGCTGACCGGTTTGATCGATTAGCTGGTCTTTATTACAATCATCACACGGGCGCGTAAGTTCGTAAAATGCCCGCCAGCAGACCTGGCCGGTGTAGTCTCCACCAAACTTTTCTTTTGCAGGGCGATTCATGAACAATATTTCCTGGGTTTGCAGGTCTGTGACGTAAATGCAGGCATCGATATTGTTCATGACAGTAAGAAGGCTTTGATGTGCCTGGTCCAAAGCCTCTTTAGTATTTTTGTATTCGGCGATGTCTGATAAACTTTTGTTTTTTTTGTCTAAAATTTTTCCATGAGTTGGCTTTAAAGTCATAAAAACCGCCTTGTTGTAATGGTAATCGTTCAGTGAATTTAAAATAGTAAAGGCCCATCGGCGATGGACATTAGTAAGGGATGAATACTATTGATCCGCTGGTCAGCGTGTAAATTTCATATGCGCGATTCTTGATTCGAATCGCAATGATTTTAACAAAAGAAAAGGGTTCTCATTCATTTTGCAAAAACTAAGTATTTAATCGTAACACGGCAGGGCCGATGATGCAATTACCCGCTGATCGGGTTTTTTTGACTGTAGAGGACCTTGTGAGATAAAAACTTGATTTGGTTTATGTTGTGTTTCAGGGTCTTGCAATCTCAATATGGAAAATAATCAATTGATTTTATATTGTTTATGATCAGGGCCTTGTTTTTTTGCCTATATGTTTTTATAAAATCAAATGGTTGTAATGTTTAAAATAATATGGCCCCGGAATCTGACATGAGCCCTTTGTTTTTGGCTATAACAAATATTGGTTGCATTGATGAAGTTATCCGGGTTTAAGTCCCCTCTCCGGGGCTGGCGGATCATCCCAAGGCGCCTTGGCAGTAACGCAACCCTGTCACGGTTGCCCTTGGCGCCTGTGCCTTAACTGGCGCAGAAGCTGTGTTCTTGCAAGCTTCGCCGTTAACTATGGCTTTGATTACTATCTGAGCATCAATCGGCATCATGCATTACCGCAGTTGATGGTTGTACTATATTGTGCAACTACATAAATTAAATAAATTATGAACAACCAGGCTCCTTGCCAGGAGGCAAACCGGTTGCGTCGGTTTACAGCAATAAACACACGCAATGAATAAAGAATTAAAAGCATGGCCGGGAAATGAAAATAGAAAAAGCTATCAGGAATAGCCAAAGGTCTTGCCGTTGCAGCAGCGCCAATAACAAAAAGGCAGTTTAATACATCGGCTCCTACCACGTTGCCGACCACGATTTCAGGGTGCTTTCGGCGAATTGCCGCTATAGCCGTGGTCAGCTCCGGCAAAGATGTCCCGAACGCCACCATGGTAGCTGCAATGACATCTTCCGGAACACCTATGCGAACTGCTATTTCAGCAGCTGCCGGCACTAAAAATCGTGCCGAAACAATAACCACTGTCAGTCCGCCGAACATTTTTAAAGTTGGCATGAGCACGGATGCCTGAAATTTTTCCGATGCATCGTCAGCCTCCTGACTGTTTTTTTCCAGTTGGCCGCCGCCTTGCAAGGACCACCGGTAGACAAGATACATATAGCCGCCCAGAAGCATGAGAAACAGCACTCCTGCCCATCGCGGAAACATGGGAGTACCGGTGGCCGTCAGGGCTATGGCTGAGGCCACAACTACAAGCAGTGTCGCGGAGCCAACCTGAACCCAGCCCATACGGTTCAGGATAAACCGGTTAATGGGAATTCTGGTGATCATGCAGGTTAAACCAAAGATTAAACCCGTGTCGGCGATAATTGAGCCGACTCCGTTGCCAAGAGCCAGGCCGGGATTGCCCAAAAAAGCGGCCATAACGGATACAAAAGCTTCAGGCGCCGTAGTGCCCAGCGAGACAATGGTCGCACTGATAACAATTTTTGGTACCCCGGTTCGCCGCGCCAGGCAAACAATTCCATCAACCATCCAGTCGGCGCCTTTTGACAACGTAATTATACATACGCCGGTAATTACAAGCAAAAGATAGACAGGCGCGCCAGACAAAAGCTGTTGCAAAGCGGTTTCGCTAACAATCCATCGAATCATAAAATTTAGCACCTGATTTTTAGAGTAGTTTCCATCGGCGAAACAGGAAAATTTGTTCGGGATCAACGTGTACGAAAAATTTTGCCCACGACATCTGATCGATATTCCGAAGCGGCGATATTGCAGGGATAAAATTTTTCGCGCACAACGATGATATCGGGCAAATTGGCCAATTATGGATGGACACTATACTTATGTTTAAAAACTAATGTTTAAAACTGCGCTGCCCGGTGTAAACCATGGTTGCTTTGTATTCGTTGCAGGCTTGAATTGATTGATAGTCATTATTTGATCCACCCGGTTGAATGACAGCGCAAACGCCCTCTCGCAAGCCCACGTCTATGCCGTCCCTAAAAGGAAAAAAAGCGTCACTGACCATAGAAGAGCCGGTTAAGCCTCCTTTTTCCCGGACAACCCGCGATTCAAGGTCTTTGCGTTTATCTTCATCTTTGAGCTCGTTGAAAGCGACGCCAAACTGCTCGAAACAATACCGGTCGGTAAGTTTGCGATAGGCTTTATCTCTGGCGATTTGGGCGACACCCACACGATCTTGCTCCCCGGCGCCGATACCAATGGTAACCAAATCTTTTACATAAAGAACCGAATTGGAGGTAACGCCCGATTCGATAAACCAGCCGAATAACAAATCCTGGTATTCATGTTCCGTGGGTTGACGATTGACCTGGCAGGTCCGGCCTTTGTATTCGCATTGGGCCGGTTTGAGATCTTGCTTTGTAAGGGTGTTTGGAACAAAAGACCATTGCGCTACGATGCCGCCGTCAATTAGGCTTTTGAATTCAACGCAACGCTGTCCCACAAACTGCTGCAGTCTGCTGATGTTGTTGATTTGAATAACCCTCAGATTGGGTTTACGGCTGAAAATGTCCATAACCCCTTCTTCAAAGTCCGGGGCCACCACCACTTCGGCATACTGATGAGATATGGCCTCAGCGGTTGCAAGATCAACCGGGTGGTTTAGGCCGATGCATCCCCCAAATGCGGCGAGCCGGTCGGCCAGATTGGCTTTGATGTATGCTTGTTCCAGCGTATCGGCCTGGGCGGCTCCGCAGGGATTGTTATGTTTTACAATGACCGCTGTGGCTTTGTCCGTGAAATAACGTATAATATTAAGTGCATTGTCCGCATCTGTCAGGTTCGTTTTGCCGGGATGTTTGCCGGATTGAAGCAATTCAATATCCGATACCAGATAATTACCTGGTAAAATTGTGCGTGTTTCACCCAAAATAAGGTTGCCGTTGATCAGCTTGTACAGGGCGGCTGGCTGACCGGGATTTTCTCCGTACCGCAATCCTTTTTCTACACCGTCAACAGTCCATAAAACTTTTTCGTAAAAAAGGGTTTGGCGCTGCTTATCTTCAACAAAACTGATTTCCATTTTGGACGGAAAATTATCTTCAACAATTGTGCGGTACATTTTTTTTAAGTCTTCAGCCATCGAAGGTCTCCTTGGTTTTTCTGAATGGGCTTTGGTTAAGAGCTTATTTCCCAAACAAGCTCTAAGAAGTATAGCATCCGCTGATTTGCGCATCGGTCTGTTTGGCCAGGTAATCAGCAATGGCGCGGTCATATTCTGCCGTATGGTCAAACGCTTTACGGGCCAAATCGAAACGCAGTTTCAAACTCGTGCAGCCCTGGTTTAGAGCTAATTCGCGTATTATGCGATCGTAATCTGCAGGGTCAACAACACTGGCCACCCGGATATAATTTTTAGCTGACGCGCGTATCATGCACGGTCCGCCAATATCAATGTTGCCGCGGGCATTTTCCGGGCTGATGTCCGGTTTGGCAACAGTTTCCCGGAAAGGATACAGGTTTACGGCTACCATATCGATGGCAACGGCATTGGTGCGTTTTAAATCATCTTGATGAGCATCGTTATATTTTTCCGTCAATAAACCCAAATAGATTTTGAAATCAAGGGTTTTTACTAATCCGCCCTGAGTTTCCGGCTGACCTGTATAATCTGAAACCTGGACAAGGCAATTATCGGCCGCGGCGCCCAAAATGTCTTTGATCCGGCTATACGTACCTCCAGTGGAAAAAATACGCACCTTGGGATTGATTTTGACTAATTGGGGAACCAGAACATCCAGTCCGGTTTTATCGGAAACACTGATTAAAACATGGCGAACCGGTACTATGTCGTCTATCTTTTGAACTACATTGATTGTCATCTAAAATTCGGTGTGAAGACTCCGGCATTTATGCCACAGTGCAAACACCGCCTCCTTTTTCCTGTTGATAGTTGCAGGCATTAGCATGATGCAACAATAGGCAATACTTGCTGGATTGAAGTTAGTAAACAATATACCGTCTTGCATGTCTTTTTTCCCGTCTTGTGTGTTATGCCAAAGGTGCGAATACGTTAAGTATGCAAACTTTGGCGCGCCTTGAAGACGAAAAAAAATCCTACGCAATAAGGTATCTGTTAAGATGCTATATTTTTTTTGCCGCCAATCGCCTTATCTCGAATAAATTTTTCTATTTCACAGATAGTCTCTATTTAGTCTTTTCCTTTAATTTCCAGTAAAAAACGTTTAAAGAACGCTTCCATAAATGCGTGCCGTTCATTAGCCAGCCGCTGCCCCTCTTTTGTCAAAATTCGGTTTTTAATCTTTGACAGTTTGACGGCATATTCACGGAAACCGGTATCGTTTTTGGAATAAGGCTCGGCTTTTTCCACGGGAATATCATAATTGTGAAGGCAGGCTCCCAACTCGCCTGCAAACAGATATGCCCGTGCGATGCCCACTGCTCCAATGGCGTCAAGTTTATCGGCATCGAACAAGACCATGGCCTCTTTGGTTTTTGGGCGATGTCTGTCTCTAAAACGGTGGCTGCGAACGCAATGGATGATGTTCTCTTTACGAGCATGGCTCAAAGGCATGGGTTCAAGAAGATCACTTGTAATCCGGGCTCCTTTGACGGCATGGCAAATCGATCCATTGGATGCATCCTGTGCCGCTCTGCCGATATCATGCAGGTAGGCTGCTGGCCTTAACACAAGCATGTCTGCGTTTTCCAAGGGCCCAATGCGCTCACATAGCGCCACAACTCGCAAGCTATGATCCCAATCATGGCTTCCACGCGCATCGGTGAAAGCCTTTTGGGCAATCTTACGAACCGATGCCGTTAAAGCATCATCGTCCTGGCTTCGGCCGGGCTGTATGATGGCCGCGGCCGATCCTGTATTGTTGTTAGTTGAATGTTTCTGATTCATCAAAACCAAACATCGCAGAGACTACGGCAATTATGCCGCAGGGAAAACGGCGCCTCTTAAAAATATGTTTTCCTATTCTAAGCAGAATGCAATCTGTTGTCTTCTCAATATCGGGTAATTTGTAGCGTCCAAGATTCTAAGAAAATGAAATCGCAATGTTTTCTCAATCCAACGCTAATACCAAAGAAAACTCCGTCATGCATATGACGTCAACAAGTTAGCAAATATAGCCGAAAACACGATTTAAGATCAAGATAATACAACGGGCTGATTTGACTCTTCCAAGTTTCCGGCGTTAGCCTTGGGTCTTGGAATTGCCAAACAGACAATTATCCCTGAATCTTTACGTTTTGGACTGACGGCATTGCCGGTATGCGTTTTTCAGAATTGTTATCTAATTTTTTCTGCAATACATGCAATACAATTGATTGCAATTGGCGCTCCACTTTACGCCACAATTGATAATATCCTTTTAACATCAAATATATATAAACGATTAGTTAGCTTCCAGATATGAATTTTTTCTTGACTTATTAGTGATGCTGATATTATGTGATTCAAAGTGGAGCAATATGGTGATTTATGTTTCGAGGCAGTTCCATTCATACCATCGACGATAAGGGGCGCATTATCATACCGTCCCGGTTTAAAGATGTTATAAAGGCAAGCGGTAGAGATGCTGTGATGATCACCCGCATGGATAAAAGCCTCTTTTTTTACACATTGGCCGAATGGAACAAAATCGAAGAACGTATATTAAGTTTAGCCGACATGAGCAAGAATATGCGCCGTATCCGGAGATATTTTGTGGGCGGCGCTTTTGAATGTAACTGCGATAAGCAGGGCAGGGTGTTGATCCCGCCAACGCTGCGTGATTATGCCGCTTTAGTTAAAGAGATAGTATTGGTCGGTTTGCTGGATCATTTTGAAATCTGGTCTCGTGAAAATTGGGATAAAGAAAACGGCCAGATGGAAATCGATTTGCAAAAGGGGGTTGTTCACGAAGAAATTGCCAGATTAGGGTTGTGATATATGGTTACCTACAGGCATGAAAGCGCAATGCTTGAAGAAGCCTTAGAGTGTTTAGCCTGCCGTCCGGGGGGCATTTTTGTAGACGGTACGCTGGGTGGCGCAGGTCATGCCCGGACGATTTGTGAAAAGATATTACCTGGTGGTTTATTCATTGGTATCGATCAGGATGCCGATGCCATAGCCAACGCCTCAGAAAGGCTTGGCTCTTTTGCTGAAAATATACGTTTGTTCCATGGAAATTTTGATCGCTTGCCTGAATATCTGGCTCAGTTGAAGATCGACTCCGTCCATGGAATTCTACTCGACTTAGGTATGTCGCAATACCAATTAGAGTCGAGTGGCCGCGGGTTTAGTTTCCAGAAAGACGAACCCTTGGACATGAGAATGGACATACGTGTTAAAACGCGGGCGGACGATCTTCTCAATACATTCAAAGAAGACCAGCTTGCACGCATTTTTAAGGATTACGGCGAAGAACGATGGGCCAAGCCCATAGCACGAGCGGTGGTGGCGCAAAGGAAGCGTGCCCCTATTAAAACATCACGTCAACTGTCCGATTTGATAATTAAAACCGTACGGCGGCGCCCGGGAGGAAGACACAAAATTCATCCGGCCACGCGAGTTTTTATGGCTTTACGGATTGTTGTTAACAAAGAGCTGGAAAGGCTGAAAACTATTTTGCCTTTGGCTGTCGGACTTTTGAAACCCGGAGGACGTTTGGTGGTGTTATCATTTCATTCCCTGGAGGACCGGCTGGTGAAACAATACTTCAAGAAGCTGGCCACGAGGTGCATTTGTCCGCCGGGTCTGCCCATATGCGCGTGCAATCACCAGCGTCAGGCGCGATTGATTACGAAAAAGGCGGTGAAGCCAAGTCAGGACGAAATCAGCCGGAACCCCATGGCTCGCAGCACACGGCTCAGGGCCATCGAAAAACTATCTTTAAGCTGAAGCCCGTCCTCACAGCATCTCCGGTATTAGGGATAATTGTATTTTAATTGTATTTCAATCCACGGAGCAGGTATGGCGGTCAATAAAAAAAAAGCAACGCCCAAAGGTAAACGCATGACGGGCACGTGGGTAATTGTGTTGAGTCTGTTTATTGCTGAGTTGCTGTTTTATACTTGGTGCCGGGTTCAATACGTTCAGGTGGGAATATGCATAGGGCAGGTCTCGCGGCAGGCGAAAAAGCTCAAAACGCTGAACAATAGTTTGAAAATAGAGATGGCGAGGTTAAAAGCGCCCGAAAGGATATCGCATATCGCACGAACCCGGTTAAAAATGAAGATGCCGGAACATCGGCAGATTATCGTGTTGCCATGACGAAAAAAACAAACAAAGGATATGCATCGCGGACAGCTATTGTAGTGGCTTTGTTTATGCTTTGGCTGGCAGTAATCGGCGCCAGGGCGGGCTATTTGCAAATTTACCGGGGACCCTGGTTGTCGAATAAGGCTGCGGTTCAATATGAACGGGAATTGACCATTCACGGCAAGCGCGGAGCGATTTACGACAGGCGTCATCAAGCCATGGCTGTCAGTATTGAGACAACTTCGGTGGCCGCTTATCCGCCCATGGTGGAAAATAAACTCCAAGCGGCCGCCAAGCTTGCCAAGGCCCTGGGCGTGCCCAAAAAACACGTTGAACAAAAGCTTGCCTCCAAACGCTCTTTTGTATGGCTAAAACGGCAGGCCACGCCCAGGCAGGTCAACGCTGTTAAGAAATATAAAATAAAAGGCATTGACTTTTTATCCGGGCATAGCCGGTTTTATCCAAATACTACACTGGCCGCTCAATTGCTTGGCTTTACAGGCATCGACGGACATGGCCTGGAAGGATTGGAATTTTACTTTGATAAGGATTTGAAGGGCGAAGAGTATACAATTACGATGCTCAAGGATGCTCTCGGGCGGGGTTTTGAAACCGATCAATGGGTAGCCGAGAGCCGGGCAGGCAATAATCTGATACTGACCATTGACCGGCAGATCCAATATATTGTGGAAAACGCCCTGGCCCAGGCCGTTACTGAAAATGAGGCGGTTAGCGGGATGGCTATCGTCATGGAGCCCCAAACCGGCGCTTTGCTGGCCGTAGCTCATTATCCGTTTTTTAATCCTAACACGTTTCGAAAGTACGATCGCACGCTTTGGCGCAACAGGGCGATTACAGATCCGTTTGAACCCGGCTCAACCATGAAAATATTCAGTGCGGCCGCAGCTCTTGAAAATGGGGTCAGCAATGTCAATACGATTTTTTATTGCGAAAACGGAAGCTATGCTTTGGGAGGGCACACCGTAAACGACACCAAACCCCACGGATGGCTTTCTTTACAGCAAATTATCAAATATTCCAGCAATATCGGAACGGTAAAGATTATCGAAAAGGTCGGTCAGAAAAATTATCATGACTATTTGCAATCATTTGGCTTTGGAAATCGTACAAAAATTGATTGTCCGGGTGAATCCGCCGGCAGTTTACCCCATTTTCGGCGCTGGACTCGCGTTGATACTGCTGCCATTGCTTTTGGGCAAGGGGTTTCGGCAACTGCGCTGCAGCTGATTACGGCTGCTTGCGCTTTGGCCAATGATGGCGTTATGATGCGTCCTTATATTGTAAAGGCGGTAACCGATTCCAATGGCAGAACGGTTCGCACTGTAAATCATGATATTATCAGGCGGGTTGTGTCTGCTGAAACATCCCGTATCATACGGCGAATTATGAAGACGGTAATTGCCTCTGGCGGAACAGGGGAAAGAGCCGCATTGGAAGGTTATTCAGTTTGTGGTAAAACCGGAACTGCTCAAAAGATTGATGCCACAGGCAAATATGCCAAAGATCGCTATGTGGCCTCTTTTCTCGGCTTTGCTCCCGCGGAAAATCCGGCTTTGGCCGTTTTGGTGGTGGTGGACGAACCCAGGAAAAGCTTATATGGCGGCTTGGCGGCGGCTCCGGCGTTTAAGCAAATTGTTAAAGAAACCTTGAGTTGTCTCGATATCGCTCCCGGCACTGATGTAAAAAAACTCAGGGTTTCCAGCAGATTCAGAGGTAGCGGATGAAACTGGCTCAATTGATGAAAAGCGTATGCGTTGAAGCTGACGGGAAACAACAGCGCCAAAAGAAAGCCACTTATGGCTCTCTGGTACCGGATCTGGATATCAGCTCCGTGCACTACCGGGCCCAGGACGTTACGCCCGGCGGTCTGTTTGTCGCGGTGAAAGGATTTTGCGCTGACGGGCATGACTTTGTGCAAGAGGCGGTCAAGCGCGGAGCAATTGCAGTGGTGTGCGAGCGGCGGGTCAAAATCGATGTATGTCAACTCTTGGTGGATGACTCGCGCAAGGCCTTGGCGCACATCAGTGCGGCTTACTATCAACATCCGTCCATTGAGCTTAAACTGATTGGAATTACGGGCACAAATGGTAAAACCACTGTTTCGTATTTAATTGAAAGCATATTGCAATCCGCCGGTATAAATTGCGGTGTCATTGGCACCATTAATTATCGTTATGGCGGTCAAATCTTCGAAAATTCGGTGACTACACCGGAATCTTTGGATTTGCAGCGCATACTGGCGGATATGCATGCAGCCGGGGTGACACATGTGGTCATGGAAGTCTCATCCCACGCCCTGGATTTACACCGGGTGCAAGGTTGTGTTTTTGATATCGGCGTGTTTACCAATTTGACCCAGGATCATTTGGATTACCACAAAGATATGGCGTCATACTGGAATTGTAAAAAGCTTCTGTTTACAGATTTTTTGCCGGATGCATGCAAGCTAAAGCGCCCTAAAGCCGTAATTAACGGAAATGATCCTAAAGGAATGGAACTCGGCGCTCAGATTAAAATTCCATTTTTATACACCGGGCTCAATACACCGGACTGTGTCCGGGCTGAGGAGGCCCGGTTTGATCTAAACGGCATCACTTGCTCCATTGCCACTGCCAGCGCAAATATTCAAATCCGGTCACAGCTTACGGGAAAACACAACTTGGAAAATATTCTGAACGCTGTGGGCGCAGGAGCCTGTCTTGATTTGCCCCTCGAGTATATCCGAACCGGCATTGAGGCCCTGGCGAATGTGCCGGGACGCCTTGAACGTATCACCAACTCCGGCCGCCGTTTTGTATATGTGGATTATGCTCATACCCCGGATGCCCTGGAAAATGTTTTATCAGCGCTTCGCGCTTTGACCAGGGATAGAATTTTTTGTGTATTCGGCTGTGGTGGTGACCGGGATAAAAATAAACGATCCCAAATGGGCGCAATTGCAGCCCGTTTAAGCGATCTGACGGTGGTGACATCGGATAATCCCCGTACCGAACAGCCCGGGCAAATTATCAACGGCATTCTCGAAGGCGTTCGCAATTCGGAAAATAAGGTTTATACCGGTTCCGAATTACTGCGAAACGGATTTAATGGCAAAGGATACGCGGTTGAAATCGACCGCAGGAAAGCAATTAGATTAAGCGTTAATACCTCCCGGCCCGGAGATACCATTCTTATTGCGGGCAAGGGGCATGAACCATATCAGATTATCGGACGAAAAAAATATCCGTTTGATGATCGTTTTGAAGCTGAACAAGCATTATCGGAGTTGAAATGAAATGGTCTGTTGATCAGATTCTGGAAGCAACCGGCGGACGGTTGATTTGTGGAGGCACAGAACATCTTTTTGATTCGGTGGGCATCGATTCTAGAACAATTCGCACGAACCAGTGTTATGTGCCATTATGTGGAGAACGTTATGATGGGCACACGTTCATAAAGCCGGTTATCAAGGCCGGGGTTCGCGCAGTTTTGATTCAAACAGATCGTGTCGCTGATCAGGATATGGCGATGCTGGAGAGTCAGGCGGCAGTATGCATCGCCGTGGAAGACACACTGCGCGCCCTGGGCGCCTTGGCCGCTTTCCAGCGCAGGCAATACAACATTCCCGTGGTGGCTGTCACCGGTTCCAATGGCAAGACCTCCACGCGTCAAATGACTGCCAGTATCTTTGACCGGCGGTTTAATACACTCACGCCTTATGGAAATTTCAACAATGAAGTGGGTGTTCCATTAACCTTGTTCAATCTTGGCGGCGAACACCAAGCCGCCGTTTTGGAACTGGGCATGAATCATTCGGGCGAAATCGGCCGTTTAGGCGCGATTTGCCAGCCCAGCATAGGAATGATCCTCAACGTGGCTCCAGCGCATCTTGAGTTTTTGGGCTCATTGGAAAATATCGCAAAGGCCAAGGGGGAACTTGTCCAGCACATCGATGAACAAGGTACGCTGATCTTGAACAAAGATGATCCTTATGTGGCGTCTCTTGCAAGTCAAGCGTTAGGCAAAGTCATTTATTTCGGCATGGAAAAAAAAGCTGATGTTCGCGCGGAAAGGATTCGAAATAACTCGCAGGGTATTGACTTTGAGTTGTTTTTACCTATTGGCGCAGTCATGGTTCGGCTGCAAATACCTGGGCGGTTCATGGTGCCCAATGCTTTGGCGGCCGCCGCGGCAGGCTATGCCTGCGGTTTTTCCCTGGAGCAGATCAAGGCCGGGCTGGAATCATTCACAGCCGTAAAAGGGCGATTGAATGTAACCACCTACGGCAACGGTGTGCATATGATCGATGATACTTATAACGCCAACCCCGCATCCATGCGGGCCGCCTTTGACACCCTGGCCGGTTTGAAAGGCAATGACGAGGCGGTTATCGTGTTGGCGGATATGTTGGAGCTTGGCGAACAATCCGCCGAGTTGCATCGTCAGATCGGCCGCAGGGCAGCAGCTATCGGAATTAGCAGATTGTATGTTTATGGTGATTTTTCTGAGGATGTTGCAGATGGCGCCCTTTATTCGGGTCTGCCAGCTGAAAGGATAGTTACCGGTTCCAAGGAAGATATTACCGCAGACCTGACACAACGCCTGAAAGCCGGTCTCTGGATTTTGGTCAAGGGATCGCGCGGCATGGCCATGGAGACCGTTGTGCAGGCAATAAAACACCAGTCTGAGAATAATACGGCAATTGAAACAATAAACAATAAACAATAAATCATTTATCAATCTAACTAAGGGGCGTGGAAGTTGCAAAACACCCAATCTTGCTTGACTTAATTTATATTGGCTTGATCTATATTGGTTTTGAATCTGTTTTTGTCTGTCGCGTCAATGGAACAGGCAATGAGTATACACTCATAGGCGCGCCTTGAAAACGAATCCGAATTCGGAGCAATAACGGGTGATTTTTATTTTCCACGGCTCTAAAGCGAGTCAGCGAAAGATGCTTTATCACTTACTGTACCCACTGCATACAACGATTTCGGCTTTCAATGTCTTTCGTTATATAACGTTTCGTACTATTTACGCGAGCTTAACAGCTTTTTTAATTTGTTTTTTATTTGGACCCTGGGTCATCCGCAAACTCAGCTATATGCAAATCGGTCAGTATATACGCGATGATGGCCCCCAGAGTCATCATCAAAAAGCCGGCACACCTACCATGGGCGGTACCCTGATTATCGGCTCGGTTGCCGGCGCCACACTTTTGTGGGCTGATTTGTCCAACGTTTTTATGTGGATCACACTTTTAGTATTGCTGGGCTTTGGAGCCATCGGTTTTATTGATGACTATCTGATGCAGGTAAAAAAACACAGCAAAGGACTTACAGCAAGGGGCAAACTTTTTCTGCAAACGTTGCTGGCTTTGATTGCAGGCCTTTTGCTGGTGTTGAGTCCCGACTTCAGCACCCAGGTCACAGTGCCCTTTTTCAAGAATATAAGTCTGAACTTGTCTTGGGGATATGTGTTTTTTGCCGCTTTTGTCATCGTGGGAGCCTCCAATGCCGTAAATTTAACGGACGGGCTCGATGGTTTGGCTATCGGACCTACAATTATCGCGGCCGTTACCTACATGATTTTTGCCTATGTGGCAGGGCATATGAAAATAGCCGACTACCTGCAAATCAATTATGTTGCCCTGAGCGGAGAAGTTACCGTCTTTTGCGGAGCATTAGCTGGCGCGGGATTGGGCTTTTTATGGTTTAACGCCTATCCGGCCCAGATTTTCATGGGAGATGTGGGGTCTCTATCCTTAGGAGCAAGTCTGGGAACCGTTGCTGTAATCACTAAACAGGAAATTTTGCTCGCTCTTGTTGGAGGACTGTTTGTCATAGAAGCCCTGTCCGTTATTTTTCAAGTCAGTTTTTTTAAAATGACTAACGGGAAAAGAATTTTTCGAATGGCCCCTCTGCACCATCACTTTGAATTGAAGGGGTGGCCGGAGCCAAAAGTTATCGTCAGGTTCTGGATTATTGCCATTGCCTTGGCGTTGATATCATTAAGTACACTTAAGCTCAGGTAGACCAATGCACTTAAAAGACCGCCATGTTGTTGTGTTTGGACTTGGCCGCTCAGGTTTGGCGGTCACTCGTTTTTTAAGATCCCGCGGAGCCAGGGTTACCATTACGGATCAGGCCGGGCCGAAAGAACTGGGCGATTTCGTTGAAACGGCCAGCCAATTGGGCGCTGAACTCGAATTGGGCGGCCATTGCTCCGATACCCTTACCAGCGCCGATTTGGTAGTTATCAGTCCGGGGGTCGCCCATACCATAGAACCGCTTAATCAGGCCCGCCAGCGCAACGTTGAGGTAATCGGCGAGATAGAGCTGGCATGCCGGTTTATAAAAACACCCATAATAGCAGTCAGCGGCACCAATGGAAAAACAACAACTACGGAACTGCTGACCAGAATGCTGGTTTCATCAGGTTTGAAAGTTTTTACGGGAGGCAACATCGGTACGCCGCTGATTGAAATCGCCGGGGCGGATGAGAGCCTGGATGTGGTTATCGCCGAAATCAGCAGTTTCCAACTCGACACCGCAGACAGCTTCAAACCCCATGTGGCGGTATTGCTGAATATTACGCCCGATCATCTTGACCGTTATTCAAGCCTGGAAGATTATGCCCGCTCAAAGGGCCGCCTGTTTAAAAATCAGGGCATCGAAGATTTTGCCATTTGCAATGGGGATGATGACACTGTAAAGCAACAATGCAGCAGAATTGCCAGCCGGTTGCTCTTGTTTTGCAGATCATTGCCGCAAGAAGATAAACCAAGACCCTGCGCCACCATTATGCCTGGTGCAATTCACTTTTATATTCCCGGATTGGCCACTGGAAAAATCGATTTGAGTAAAACAGGGTTAACCGGACCTCATAATCATGAAAATATAGCAGCAGCCGGATTGGCTGCCCTTTCGGCAGGAGCGGCTCTGGAAAGCTTGCAATCGGCCGTGGATCAGTTTCACGCATTGGCGCATCGGCTCGAGCCGGTTGGAACCGTTAACGGTGTTGATTTCGTAAATGATTCCAAAGCTACCAATACCGATGCCGTCATCCGGGCTCTGGAATGTTTTGACAGGCCGATTTTATTGATTATGGGCGGTCGTAACAAAGGATATGATTTTTCCTCCTTAAAAAACTTAATCCGAAGGCATGTCAAAAAGCTGTTTGTTCTTGGTCAGGCCGGTTCGCAAATTATGGCATGTCTTGGTAACTATCCGGCGCATGGAACCGAGATGACACCGGATCTGGAGGCGGCAGTCGTTCAGGCATACAAATCCGCAGAAAAGGGAGATACTGTGCTGCTGTCGCCGGGATGCGCCAGCTTTGATATGTTCACCAGTTATGCTCAGCGGGGCGATACATTTCGCAGATTGGTGGGAGAATTGACGTGAAGACCAGCAACAAGGGAAAAACGGCGCCTATGGTTTATGACATTCAAATGTTGTTCGCCGTTTTATTTCTTGTTGGAATCAGTCTTGTTATGGTCTACAGCGCCAGTTCAGCCCTGGCCTTAAAAAAATACGGCAGCGGCTACTACTACTTGAAAAGGCAGGCGCTGTTTTCTTTTTTCGGTATTCTTGCGCTGATAACGTTTAGCAATATTTCTTATCGGATTTATCGTTTTCTAGCGTATCCGGTTTTGATCATAGCCTTTGGATTATTGCTTGCCGTAGCGTTTTCTTCTTTGGCGATATCCGCGGGCGGTTCCCAACGATGGTTGCGGCTCGGGCCGATTTGTTTTCAGCCAGGGGAAGTTGTCCGTGTGGGATTGATCATCTTTTTGGCCTATTCCCTGAATAAAAAACAAGATTCGCTGAAACGGATAAGTATCGGTTTTATTCCTCATGTAATACTGCTGATATTTTTTATAGCATTGTTCATGCTTCAGCCGGATTTCGGATCTGCGATTATCTTTGGCGCGATTACCTGGCTGATGATGTTTGTGGCCGGTGTGCCATTGCTGCATTTGACCGGAGCGCTGCTTGTTTCTGTCCCTGTGGCATACTTTTTGATTATGAGCGCAGATTATCGCCTAAAGCGCTTGGTTAGTTTTTTAGATCCCTGGAAAAATCCGGCAGCAGAAGGCTATCAGATGATTCATTCGTTAATGGCCTTCGGAACCGGTGGTGTTTGGGGAACCGGGTTCGGTAAAGGCTATCAGAAACTTTTTTATCTGCCAGAACCCCATACGGATTTTATTTTTGCAGTGATTGGAGAAGAATTGGGATTTATAGGTGTGCTGAGTATCATTGGGCTATATGGTATTGTTCTTTGGCGTGGAACACTGATCTCTTTACGCTGCAAGGAAAATTTTGGCATACTGCTTGCGGCGGGCCTTACTTTCGCCCTGAGCCTGCATATCTCCATTAATATGGGCGTGACCCTGGGCCTTTTGCCTACCAAGGGATTGACGTTGCCCTTTATTAGCTACGGAGGCACTTCGTTGATAATCAATATGGCATGCATCGGAATGCTGATGAATATCGGAGCCGGCAATGGTTGAGTACCGCACGATTCAAAAGTCCGGGCGCGGCCTGCATCTGGTCATTGCCGGTGGAGGAACCGGAGGACATCTTTTCCCCGCAATTGCCGTGGCCCAGGCTTTTTTGAACAAGGACCAGCGCAATCGAGTGCTTTTTATAAACTCCGGGCGTCCTCTGGACCGCAATGTGTTATCTGAGCAAGGGTGGCCGATGAAAACCATTGCCATTGAAGGAATTAAAGGCCGGGAATTATTCCGGCAGGCTCTGGCCGGATTTAAACTGCCCGCCGCCTTATGGCGTTCAGCAAGCCTTTTGCGCGGTTTCCAAGCGGATATGGTTTTGGGGGTGGGAGGTTATTCCTCAGGTCCGGTAGTTTTGTCAGCCTGGATCAAAGGTATTGCTTTTGCGGTTCATGAGCAAAACCAGATTCCGGGAGTCACCAATCGATGGCTGGGCAATTTAAGCCGTCGGGTTTATCTATCGTTTGAACAAAGCCGGGCTTATTTTTCACCAAACAAGACAATTGTGACCGGTAACCCGGTTCGCAACGAGATATTGTCCCTGGCCGGAAAAACGCGGAAAGATAAAACCGGGAGCGAATTTACTGTTTTGATCGTCGGCGGCAGCCAGGGGGCCCGGGCGATTAACCAAGCGGTCATGGAATCTTTGAAACTTTTTAAGAATAAAAACGTCTATCATTTTATTCACCAAACCGGTGAACAGGATCAAGAGCTGGTTCGCCAGGCATACTGCAACGCGGGAATAAAAAATCAGGTGAAAGCTTTTTTTAATGATATGGCGGCATGCTATCAGCAGGCGGATCTGATTATCTGCCGGTCAGGCGCAACAACGGTTGCTGAGATAACAACTATCGGCAAGGCGGCAGTTTTTATCCCTTACCCATTTGCCGCTGATGACCATCAAACCGGTAACGCCCAAAGCCTGGTAAACGCCGGAGCTGCTCGGATAATACCTCAAGACAAGCTGACACCTGAAACGTTGACCGAAACAATAGAAACTTTGAAACACAATCGCCAATTGCGCAAGCAAATGGAGCAAAAGGCTCTTGATCTTGGCCGGCCTGATGCAGCGGAAATGATTGTCAAGGATTTATACAATATATTCAATGGCGCCGAATGAAAGTGGAGTCAGGTAGTTGGAGAATAAATTATGTACCAAAAAAAATATCATATTCATTTTGTAGGAGTCGGCGGCATTGGAATGAGCGGGATTGCCGAACTGTTGCTCAATCTGGGGTATAAAGTCTCCGGTTCTGATTTACGCAAATCTGAAATTACAAAACGCCTTGCTAAGCTGGGAGGCGATATCTACGAAGGGCATCATGCAGGGCAGATAGAAGGAGCCGATGTCGTGGTGGTTTCTTCGGCCATAGACGAAAGTAATTCCGAAGTCCGCGCAGCCATACAAGCCTCACTGCCTGTTATCCCAAGGGCTGAAATGCTTGCGGAGCTGATGCGGCTCAAATACAGTGTGGCGATTTCAGGCGCACATGGAAAAACCTCTACCACGTCATTGGTCGCCTCTGTTCTTGCTCAGGGCGGTTTGGACCCGACGGTTGTCATTGGCGGAAAACTTTTGGGCATCGGCTCAAATGCCGTTTTGGGAAAAGGTGACTATATTGTGGCCGAGGCTGATGAAAGTGATGGATCGTTTCTGAGATATTCACCGGCCATTGCCGTTGTGACAAATATAGATCGCGAACACCTTGACTTTTACAAAGACTTGGAAGATATCAAGCAGGCATTTCTGACGTTTATTGACAGGATACCTTTTTATGGACTGGCCGTATTGTGTTTAGACGATGAATTCGTTCAGGATTTGATTCCTCACATTAGCAGACGGTTCATCACTTATGGTAAAAGCCCCCAGGCTGACTTGCAGGCCCGCAATGTTACAAGCAGCGGGATGTCCAGCCGGTTCAACATTATCTACCAGGCAAAGCCGTTGGGTGAAATTACCCTCAACTTGCCTGGCATACATAACGTATACAATGCCATGGCGGCTGTCGCCGTGGGGTTGGAGCTGGGTATCAAATTCAAGGAGATCAAAACGGCCCTTGAACAAGCGCAGGGCGTTCAGCGCCGTTTGGAAATCAAAGGTCAGATCGCCGGAATAACGGTAGTGGATGATTACGGGCATCATCCCACGGAAGTCAAAGCCACCTTGACAGCAATGGAACAAGCCTGGCCTAGCCGGCGCAAGGTGGTGATATTCCAGCCCCACCGCTATTCTAGAACTCAAGCGCTTTTTGATGATTTTGCACGTAGTTTTTATCTTTCGGACATCTTGCTGGTGATGCCGATTTATGCGGCCAGTGAACAACCCATTGAGGGGGTGGACAGCATCAGGCTCTGTGAAAGCCTGCAAGCCCACGGGCATAAGGATGTCCGGTACATGCGGGACTTGAATCAAGCCGTTGAAACGATAATGGCGACAGCAAAAAAAGATGATATCGTGCTGACGTTGGGGGCTGGTAATGTCTACCGGGTGGCCGAACAAGTCGTAGGCCGTCTAAAAAATGGAGTTTAAGTTATCTCTGGTCAGGTTTTGGTTATGCGAAAAAACAAAAAAACGCGCAGAAACAAATACAAGACAAACAAATGGAAGCCCTTTGTGATGTTATGTAGCCATTCCATACCGGGTGCTAAACTTTGCGGGGTGTTTTTTGTGATGCTCGCACTCAGCGTCTTGTTTATAGCCGGTTATGCTGTGGTTAGCAATTCGAATTACTTTCAAGCCGAAACAGTGAAGGTATCCGGCAATTTAAAGTTGCCGGTCAAAATGGTGTTAACCCAGGCGGGATTGAAATTAGGAGATAATATCCTGGCCGTCAATTTATCGATGGCGCGTAAAAGGCTTATTGCACATCCGTGGATTGCTTCGGCGCGGGTCAGCAGGCAAATGCCGGGCGCGATACATATTCATATAGAAGAGCAAAATGCTATAGCAGTGGTGGACTTGGGACGCAAATTTCTTTTAAATGAAAAAGGCCGTATTTTTAAAGAGCAAACAAAAGATGATCCGAAAGATTTTCCCCAGGTTTCAGGCATGATTTATGCAGATATAAATTTAGGAGAAGATAATCTCAGCCCAGCCTTATCAAAAGTATTGGAGGTTTTGGCTATCAGCCGAAAAGAAACAAAAATTTTACCCTATAAGACCATTGAAAATATCCATTATGATCCCGATTTAGGCCTCACGGTGACCGAACGTGTGTCTGGGCGGCAAATAAGAATAGGGGCGCAAAACCTGGAAGCCAAATTTAAAAGTCTTTCCCGGCTTAAGCCCCAATTGGCCAGTAACCCGCAATGGCAAAAGTACCGCGCCATAGATTTAAACGACCCGGACAGGATTGTGGTGCAATTTTAACGGAGCTCCCATCCTTTTTTTAACTACAGTTAAGGAGGTAATAGAGTGCAGCATCAGGAAAATATTATTGTCGGACTTGATATCGGAACGACAAAGATCTGTTGCGTGGTGGGCGAGGTAAGTGGCCGGGAGATAAATATCATTGGTATTGGGACTCATCCATCGGTCGGATTGCGCAAAGGGGTGGTTGTCAATATCGAATCCACCGTGGATTCGATCAAGAAAGCCGTTGAAGAAGCCGAACTGATGGCCGGTTGTGAAATTTCATCTGTATATGCCGGTATTGCCGGAGGGCATATTACAGGGTTCAACAGCCGGGGAATTGTTGCGGTCAAGGGAGCTGAAATTATGCCCGCGGATGTTGACCGGGTAATTGACGCCGCAAGGGCCGTGGCGATTCCCATGGATCGTGAAGTGATTCATGTTCTTTCCCAGGAATATATTGTTGATGATCAAGCCGGCATCCTGAATCCGGTGGGTATGGCCGGTGTCCGGCTGGAAGCCAAGATTCATATCGTCACCGGTGCGGTCACTTCAGCACACAATATCGTCAAATGCGCAAACAAGGCTGGACTGGATGTTTGCGACATCGTATTAGAATCGCTTGCTTCGGGCGAGGCCGTGTTGTCCGAGGAAGAAAAACAATTGGGAACGGCGCTGATCGACTTGGGGGGGGGAACATCTGACCTGGCTATGTTTTCAGGGCAAAATATCAAGCATACATTCGTATTGGCTTTAGGTGGCGATAATTTGACGAATGATATCGCCGTCGGACTTCGCGCACCCTTGGCGGAGGCTGAAAAAATAAAGAAAAAGTACGGCAGTTGCGTTGCAGCCAACATCGGCAGTGATGAAAGTCTTGAAGTTCCTGGAATGGGCGGGCGCAAACCTCGTAAACTTTCACGGCAGATTTTAGGTGAAATCCTGGAGCCGCGTATGGAAGAGATTTTCACGTTGATCAAAAGGGAAATCTATCGGGCCGAAATGGAAAATTATATCTCTTCAGGTGTTGTCGTCACCGGAGGAACATCTCTATTGGACGGCGTTACGGATATTGCCGAATCTGTTTTAGGCGCTCCCACCAGAATGGGTAAACCCCAGGGAATTGTGGGGCTAACGGACATGGTGAATAATCCAATGTATGCAACCGGGGTTGGATTGGTTGTCTACGGTGCTAACAAAACGCCAATGAAAAAGTTTCGAATTCGCGACCGTAATATTTTTAACAGTATTATTCACCGTATGAAAAAATGGTTCCAAGAAGTTGTCTGATCAGCTTCATGTTGGGGGAACAGTTATAATCAGGATGTCATAAATTTGGCTGCAATTTATGCGGCCGTCAAAAAATCGGCGCAAATCGAACCATAGCCGAGTACTTGTAGTACGGGTGCTATATAGTAAAAAGGGGAGGGATTTATGTTTTCGTATGTTGAACCTGACAAATCAGCCAAGATCAAAGTAATTGGTGTTGGCGGCGCAGGTGGTAACGCTATTAACAACATGATTGCCAGTAACTTACAAGGAGTCAAGTTCATTATTGGCAATACCGACATCCAGGCTTTGGATGCTTCGCAGTCCGAAGTCAAAATTCAGATTGGCGAAAGGCTCACAGAAGGTCTGGGAGCCGGCGCCAATCCACAGATCGGAAGGGATGCCGCCATCGAAAGCGCCGAAGTGATCAAGGCGTCCCTTGCAGACAGTCACATGGTATTTATTACAGCCGGTTTCGGCGGAGGCACCGGAACCGGCGCCGCTCCCGTAATTGCCGGACTGTGCAAAGAAATGGGTATTTTAAATGTTGCGGTGGTTACGCGGCCTTTTTCCTTTGAAGGCAAGAAACGGGCTCGGCAGGCCGATGAGGGGATTGCTGAATTGAAAAAGCTGGCGGATACTGTGATCATTATTCCAAATGACCGGCTCCGGGGCCTTGCTTCCAAAAACGCCAAAATGGTGGACATGTTCAGAAAGGCGGATGAAATTCTATTGCACTCAGTCAAGGGCATCACGGATCTGATTATGCGTCCGGGACTGGTGAATCTGGATTTCGCCGATGTCAAAACCACCATGTCAAAGGCCGGTATGGCCATCATGGGAATTGGAGCGGCCAGCGGTGAAAACCGTGCCGTGGACGCAGCCGAAAGAGCTATATCCCACCCGTTGCTGGAAGATATCAATATTTGCGGCGCCAGGGGCGTTTTGATGAATATCACAAGTAACAGCGACATCACGATGGAAGAGATGACCGAAGCTTCAGAGCGTATCTACAATGAAGTCGGAGAAGATGCCGAAATTATCTGGGGAGCTGTTATTGATGACGAAATAGGCGATGAAATGCGCGTAACTGTCATAGCTACCGGAATCGGCAATGAAAATGAAGAACAAAAAAATAACTTTGAAAACGATCCTACGTTTGGCGGAAAAGTACGTGATTTAACACCTGCTGATATCATCGATAAAGAAGATCTTGAAGAACCGGCCTTCAGGCGGGTGCGCAGAAAAAAAGCGGCTAATGAATCCGGCGGTTCACAATATAAAGGCTATAAAGGCATGATTATTGATAATGATGATCTTGATGTGCCCACGTTTCTAAGGCGCAAAGCTGATTAGAAGCCGGCTATACAGAGGAAGATGACTTCAATTGAAGATAAGAGAAAAAAAATAATCGATACAGAGACCGGAACAATCCTTAAACGCTGGAAAGATCGTATACGAATTGCGTTGGTTTATCCGAACTATTATTCAGTGGGCATGTCGAACCTGGGTTTTCAAACAGTTTACCAACTGCTTAATGAAATGGATCATGTGGTATGTGAAAGGTTTTTTTTGCCGGAGGATACCCGCGGCCATCAGAATGCAAAACCCAGGTCCATTGAATCCGGACGTCCTTTGCTCGAATATGATTGCATAGCCTTTTCGCTTTCCTTTGAAAATGATTATGCCAACATATTGCCCCTTCTTGATCAAGCAGGGCTTCCAATGTTTGCCGTGGATCGCGGCGCAAATTTTCCGCTCATTATGGCGGGAGGGGTTGCCAGCTTTCTGAATCCTGAACCAATAGCTCCTTTTTTTGACTGCTTTGTCTTGGGCGAAGCGGAAACCTGCGTCAGGACTTTTTTTGAAAATTATAATCCTGGGGCTGATAAACAGAGCCAGTTGCTTGAGCTGGTTGGAAAGGTCCCCGGTTTATATGTTCCCGGCTTTTACCGGGAAACCTATTTCGGGGACGGACGCCTTAAGACGTTCGAACCTGCTGCCGGAATACCGTCCACCGTAAAAAGAAGTTACAGCCCGGACTTAAGTCAATTTTCGACTCAAAGTGTCATCCTGTCGCAGAATACTTCTTTTGAAAATGCGCATTTAATTGAAGTGAGCCGGGGATGTCCTCACGGCTGCCGGTTTTGCAGCGCCGGATTTGTTTACCGTCCCCCACGGGTACGATCTGCAGACAAAATTGCCGAATCCATGCAGCAGGGGGCGCAACGCTCATCTAAGATCGGTCTGTTAGGTACGGCCGTGTCCGATTTGCCGGGCCTCAAACGTCTGTGCCATGAAGGTGAACAATTGGGCGTGCAGGTTTCGTTCAGCTCGCTTCGGGCCGACGCATTGGATGAACAAATGGCGGCGGCTTTAAAGTCCGGGCGTGTCAAAACAGCAACCATCGCTCCAGAAGCCGGTTCAGATAGAATGCTCAAAGTCATCAATAAGGGGCTAACGCATGATAACATTTTCAAAGCCGCCTCAGCTCTGGTAACGGCCGGTATTCCAAACCTTAAGCTGTATTTTATGATTGGTCTTCCGACTGAAACCGCAGATGATGTGGAAGCCATTGTTGATCTGGTAAAAAAGATCAAACATCAATTCCTCAAAGCCAGCCAAAAAAAAGGCCGTATGGGGATTATCACGGTCAGTTTGAATGCTTTTGTCCCAAAGCCGTTTACGCCTTTTCAATGGGCGCCAATGGATGAAATCAATGTTTTGAAAGATAAAATTAAGCGTGTGAAAAAAGGGCTCGGTAAAGTCGCAAATGTGCGGGTGCATGCCGATATCCCCAGATGGGCGCATATCCAGGGATTACTTTCCCGCGGGGATCGCCGGGTGGCCCAACTTTTACTACTGGTTCATAAATTCAAAGGTAACTGGCCCCAGACGTTTAAAAATTCGCAACTCAACCCTTCTTTTTATGTCCATCGGCAACGCAATCAGGATGAGCGCTTGCCTTGGGATTTTATCGACAACGGCGTGAAAAAAGAATTTCTTTGGAATGAATATCAAAAGGCCAAGTTAGCGCAGACTACAGTTCCATGTCCCATGGAACCTTCTAAATGCAAGCTTTGCGGTGTTTGCGGCTGATAAAAATTAATGTTTCAGTAGCTTTTTCTGCGAAAAGTGCGTTTTTTACGTTTCTTTCCCCCGGAATCTGCAGGTCTTACTTTAATGTGATTCCCGTCTATCCGGTTTCCGTTCAACGCCTTGATGGCCTGGTCGGCCTCTGAGTTGCTGGGCATTTCAATGAAACCAAAGCCCTTTGATTTGCCGGTAAACCTATCCTTTATCACTTTTATACTATCGATATCTCCAAAGGGTGTGAACAGTGTCTTTAAAGCCTCTTCCGTAGTACTGATGGATAAATTCCCGATGTAGATATTCATATAAAATGCCTTTTCTGAAGGGGGGTGTGAACGATGTAAACCGCTCGTTTTTGCTTGTTTTTAAATTTATTTTTAAGATGCGTCAATGGACGTATCCATTGACGCATCAGGCAAATTCAAATGCAATCAAGAGTGAGAGATTTAAATTTCTCATAACTCTAAATTGTCTCAAAACGATAAAGGTGTCCCCTGAGCTTGGAGGTACACCCTTTTTTGTGATGAAGCCGGAAATTAAACTACAGTGACATTTACAGCGGAAGGACCTTTTTGTCCTTGCTCAATGTCAAAAGATACCCGGTCGCCTTCATTGAGACTTTTAAAACCGCTTGCGTTAATTGCCGAATGGTGAACAAATACATCAGGACCGTTTTCTTGTTCTATAAAACCGAACCCTTTTTCGTTATTAAACCATTTAACTGTACCGTTAGCCATGCTGACATCCTCCTTTCTTAAAATTTGTTCAAGATTTTAAACTGGAGGATGTTGCATTTACAAAACTTGATTCCTTCAGAAAAAAATCGCTCCGGATTATTATGCGGAGCCATGTTGAATTTTTTTTACAATAACACGTTTTGTTGTTAAAGCAAGCTATTTAATCCAAAAATAGGCAGGTGCGAAAGGAAAATTATTTTTAGGGATTATAGCGTTGCCTTTGTTTTGAACAGATGGGTTTGGGGCTAAAATTCATCTATACTAAAACCCCTGCAGCTCTGAGATCAAGGAACTATTTCGTGCCTAATAAATGGCCAATTTTCCCGGTATCTTTGTTGTGAGCGAAAAATTTTATTCTCAGAATATTAGCTATATGCCTGTGGAAAAAATTGGTACAGGACAGGAAATTGGTACAGGACAGGAAATTGGGACAGGACAGGAAATTGGGACAGAGGGACTAATTGGGACATCCATGATAAGTATTGTCAAGTAAAAAACAATAGCTCCCCCGCCCAACCACGACCGTACCTCTCCCTGGTGGTAAAAAATATACGAATTCTTTATGATTCATTTGAATGTATTTAAATAAAAAGGTCTAAGGACGTAATCAACCCGTCCCTGAGAAAGAAAGAGAAAAAAAGTCCTTCCTGAAAATTCCCTTTTTTTCAAATGCAGCTTGACAATCAAATTATAGAATGCCCCCATTTTTTTCCTATCGTCGGAAAATCATCACTTTTTTTGGATCGTAACAACTCCAGTTGCCACTTTTCCATCGCTATCCTCAATAGTATAATAGAACCAATCCTCTTGCCCAATCATGGCATCGGATGGTGGTGTATAAAGCAGTCCGGTTGTACTGCTGGTTGTACCAGAAATCTTTTCGATGAAACCGTCATTTTCTGTAAAAGTATCAAACGATACCAGTGAGAGATTGTCGCCATTGACATCGTGGTCGTTTTCTAAGGGATAAATTATCAGCTCAGAATTTTGATTATCCGAATATTCAAATGTATCCAGAGCAGCATAAGGGGGAATGTTAACAGTTGTATAAATACCCATATTATCCAATACACCGAGCCTATTATCCCGGTATGCAAATACATTTTTTACCGACGGGCCGGCAAATCGTCCATATTGATTACCACACGCGATTGTTTTTCCTTCAGGATCACCTGCCTGATGATCACGGACGCTCCAGTTATGTGCCATCTCATGTTTCAGAATACTGTCAAACGCACCAGTGCTTATATCACACTTATTAACAGAATATGCGTATGCGGTTCCAACTTGTTTAAGTTGCGCTATGCCGCCATTTATGTTCGCTGATGATAAAGCGGCAAGATCACGGTCAGCGTCTGTATGATTCGTGCTCCATTCTATTCTGAGACGCCTTAACAATTCACGGGTATCTGATGCACTGTTATAAGGGCAATGTTCTCGGGATGTACGGATGATCACACGGCCCAAGGCTGGCTGCAAAAGGACGTCTCTTAAATACATAGCCTTGATTTGGCTGATAGTAAATTCTACAGCTTCGAGGCACTCGGCCACATCGGTTCTTTGCCTGTAATAATTGTAATCCAAATCGATTCCTATATCAAATCGATATGTATTGAAACCCGCATCCCCCGCTGAAACCGTTGAAGAGGTTGGAAAAGAAAAAGTTGGTTCAAAATCGCCTTTAACGTCATAAACTGAATCACCCAAAATTTTCCAAGTAAGCCCGCGGTCAAAATAGACCTGTGCCCAAAGCGTACCGTCTGCCTTCAGAATACCGGCCGCAATCGCTCCAGGATACTCCTCTACTGAGCCAATGAAGGTTTGCGCCTCGCCAAGGGTATAGCTGTCATATGTTCCGGATTCATTCTGGACCAGAACTTCAAAGTTTTCCCCGCGGACACTCTCTTGTGTCATTAGCAAGGTAATTTCTTCGTTTTCATGTGTGATTGTTGCTTCTATCTCTAAAGCAAATCCGTTATCATCGCCGGTATCTTCCTCTAAAGCAAATCCGTTATCATCGCCGATATCTTCGGTACTGTCGAGGTTACAGCCAGCAAGCACCAGGAAAAGAAAAAACATGATTACCAATAAATTCAATTTTCGCATAACTGATGGCCTCCTTCAACTTTCGCTCATCGTTAAATCTCAAATCCACATCCACTCCAATGAATGCCCAGTAGCGCATCGTAAACGCTTCATATTACAAAGCGTTTTTTGATAAATCACCTGAACCGCTTTTTATTGTATTTGCAAAGCCGGTTTTCATTGTGATTTTGGAATGATTCAATAAAAATCATAGCTAATAGTTATTATCCAATTTTTTTATTAGATAATTTTATGTCTCAAAAAAAATATCTAATTTGGGCTTTCCCAAACAGGCTTTTAGATAATCTAATAAATTTTGCCGTTTCTATATCGCATAGATTCCAAGCAAAAACTGTTCCTGATTTGCTTTTTTTAAATAACTTATTTTTTCCAAATAGATAGAAACTGCATAGGATGCTGGCAACCAGCGTGATGTATACAATTGTAAACATGGAGCAGTGAAGAATAATACAGACAGATGGGAACAGTTTTTTTGCCTTTGGCGTCTATGATACTCCAATGGGCCGCGAGTGTGATACGGCCATCCCGGTCTTGAACAAATTGCATGATGTCCACGATAACCCCGGCATCTATTGGGATAGACGAGCGCCATGGAAAAGGATACACAAATTTTACTCCGGTCAATCTCGACAGATTTTCAGCCATCACGCGGGTGATATTTTCCTGCAATGGCGCCGCCCATTGATGAAAATCGCTATAATGGATTTTGTGGCCTACGCCGCCGGATCATTTGTGGCCGTTTCAGGTATTCGGGCAGGGTCACAGGACCGAGGCCGAGATTCATCTGCAGGACCAATTTTACTTTTTACCAAATCCGTTATATCTAGAAACTTTAACTTTTTTTCCTCGACCCTAATTGTTAATTTTGTTTCGTTATTTTTTTCATATCATCTTTCAATTGAATTTTCCGCTTAGAACTCTCCAATAAAAGTTTTGGTGGCGCTCCAAATGTAGTGGTGAAAAATAGCAAAATATTAGTGGGTTAGAAAATATATGTTTTTTTCATGATCGTATATTTTTAACTTTTTAACCGATTTAGAATTTATGAAACCCTTATAGACAAGGGCTCGAACACTTTGTTTGGCAATTTATCTTATTGAAATCAATTGGCATGAATATGGCCAAATATCCTATGTACACAAATATTTACTCCATCCTTACATTTGGAGCACTACTAAAGTTTTTATACTTATCCAATTCCTTGATCAAATTATCATATTTATTTTTATGTTCTATACTTTTTATGTTTGCTTCTTCTTGCTGTTTTCTAACCACTTTAGCCAAATTGGCAATTGTTAGTTTAAGATCTGAAACATATCTTTTCATCGGATGCATAAATTCGTACACATGTTTCATTTCATCAAATTTTGAAACTATTCGTTCAATAGCATTTTTATTAACCTCTTTTTCGGCCTTTAAAATTGTTAAGCTTTTAAAT
>JAAERL010001166.1 GCA_024230435.1 Desulfobacteraceae bacterium | reverse complement strand
TTTCTCAACAGGGACTTGGAATTTTGGGAGAGTTAGCATATGTATAGACTTCCCTTATGATCAACAATAAGATAATACCACTTCAATAGCTGGTACAATAACTCTCTAGAGAAGTCGATTTTGCCTCATCAGGGCATTACTCTAACTAAAATTACTAGCTTTGTGTGGAAAAATCGTAGCGGAACTGAGAAATCTTAAAAAGTGGAGAAAAGCGGGGAAACCAACTGGGCGTGCCCCCGTTAAAAGGGTCTATAGGCCGCTGATCTGCCCCCTACCCTATTTGATTGCTGTATTTTTTTCCGGTTGCTGCACGCTGTAGTCCTCGGTTTATAGGATCCCTCGATTGGGTGTGAAAAAATATTGTTTCGTAGAAAAGTCCGCGATTTGGTTTTGGCGGGAGAATGTTCGGGAACATATAACGCAAGCTTCCCTCCAAAAATAATATCTTGGCGCAAAAAATATGGCGGGGTGAAAAATTAGAATGAGCATATCAACCGAGGACTACAGCGTGGGTTGCTGTATTTTTTTGAGCCGAGGGCTAGCGCGGCGTTCTTGCCCATCCCGCTCCAAATAGGTTTTTTTTGTTTAGCGACTATTTGGCGTGTACAGCGACAGAATACAGCGACCCGTGAGTAGTGAGTACTGCCTTTTTTGAAAACGGCAATAAATTGCCGTTTTGCCTCTCACGTAGAAACATACCAGAGCTCTACAGAAAACGGCAATAAATTGCCGTTTTCAAAAAATGCTTGGGATATCTCTAATCTATTCTGGAGTCTGCTGTTGCTGTACGTATGCTGATACTTCTTGAGCTTTTGAGCTCTATCTCTATGAGTTAACCCTTGGTGTAACTAACTTATGCCATGAACTAAAGGCATCTTACATATGCACTTTGAATTCAACAATCAAATCTGCATTGTACTATCCTCAATGAGCATGAACATGAAGAGCTGTCTTCCATTGTCATAAAAAAGATTAAATGTTGGTTGAGGTTGAGCGGCATCATGAGAACCATCTCTTGTCTAAAAACCAAGATAAAACTTGAAAATATTATTGATTATGATAACACAGACAAAGTGGCCCTGCACAAGGCCCAGCTCTATACATAGGCATCCACTTCACAACGTCAAAGTTTGGTCAAACTTCCTCTTCTTCGACTTCAACTCAATACTTGCCATC
>JAAERL010001165.1 GCA_024230435.1 Desulfobacteraceae bacterium | reverse complement strand
GTTGAGGATTGTGTGTCACGATCAACGAGTTGTGTCTGTGGTTCCTGAGCAATGCGCCATAACATGTACAGGCCATCTGACCATTGTCTTGGCAGCAACCTATATCCCTATTGTCAAATACCCACTTAGGGAGGACCCTGATTGTGACACTTATCCCCTGATCAGAGAGGGGTTCAACTTCAAGGAGAAAGAATGAACTTGCTTTTGTTCCACAAAACCCAAGGGGTAAAAAAAGGGAAACAAATGCGTGGGCGAACTGTGTGATGGTCGTGACCATCACTTATGCCGGTAGCATAAATAGTTGACGATGACTCTAAATAGAGATGAAAACGTAAGTTTTTATGTAGGAGTGACGATTTTTTAGATGAATATGACAAAAATCTGGTAGGAATGTAACATCTTTGATGTAAATGGAAACGTTAACTTAAAAAATTTCTATTGCTTGCTGAAAATTACTTTCGCTCAAAATAGGGTATAAGCCTCCTGATATTTAATCGTTCATTTATTGTTCCGCGTTGAATCCTGACTGTGCCGTTACAATGCACCTGAGTAATAACAAAGGGTCCGTTATTTTTGTCTTCTAATTTGCGGGGGATACCATCTTTGGTAAGAAGGACTTTTTGTCCTACGGCGTAATCAAAGTCTATCCGGCGCTTATTTGTTTTAGCGCAACTTTGGTCTACTAAAGTTTGCCTACGTTTTCCTATCTGGTTCCAATCTGCGATGTAGGGAATGTCAAATAACATGTCTCTGCCAAATATCGCAGCACCAGGCGTAGCCTTTAGTACCGTATGGTATGTAGAGCGTACGGCCCAGGCGATGTTAGTTAATAACTCATCTACCATTTGTGGGCTACAAGTGTCCTGCATGTCAATACTACTTGTACGTAACATATTCGCAAGAACACTGTGGATCCATTCAAGGATCGTGGATCTGTTCGAGTATCGCGTTTGCTTGGGGATTCTAAATCGTGGTTAGCTTACGTTTGATCCCGAAGCTATCGCAAAGGGAGTTGAAGTGGAGTTTAAATTCACTTCTGTTATCGTATATGACATATCGAGCACGCGGATGACGACTCAACCATGATTTGTT
>JAAERL010001164.1 GCA_024230435.1 Desulfobacteraceae bacterium | reverse complement strand
TCTGTACTAGGTGATAGCCCTATGTAAACATTCTCCCCAAGTGAGGGGTAGTCAACCAAAGTTTAAATCATATTCCACACTGTCCTAAGCACTGAGGAGTTAGGGGAAGTTGCTAGGTAAACAAAGATTTACTGAAGCACATGGACGCCATGAAAGTACAAATGGCATTAACAGGAATACCTCTATAAGGGTTCTGAGATCTGGCACGAAAAATGAAAAAGGGGGCGAAACGGGCACGCGAATCAAACACGGAGGAGAAAACTGTCTCATCACGCTGGAATTCGTTCCGATCGCGGTACGAAAAGTCATGGCACAGCGTCGTGAAAATTTAGTCTACGCCAACCGGGAGCCGAACCGGAAGGTGGTCGCAGGCTTGAACCAGGGGCACTCGGTACCTGACAAGAGTGGCATGCCATTGTTACTGTCTATTTGGTATGAAAAACTTTTTTATTTTTTTCTGTCAGTCCGTTGTGGACGTTCGATGGCTCGTTGCAAAGCTGAGAATGAGACGATTCAAAATGGTGCTTACCAAAAGTGCTGATCTTACAGTGCCAGGGCGCTACAATCCATTGAAATTGGTATTTTGGAAGGGGAAGAGTGTCATTTTCCGATCATAATGCTACCAGTAGGAGTTCCGTAGCTAGGGTCGATTCTCTATATTTGAATTGAAAATAACATGTAATGTATTCCCCCACTACCTATACAACGTTTAGGTAGCAATTTTATATTTTGGGTATCATTTTTATATTTAATGATTAAAATAGAAGGAGTTTAATTGTCCGACACACCCTAGATAGCATCGGAGTCATCTGAGCCGAAAATGAGAACCTCATAATGGGGGCACCTGTAACTTCTTTCCAGCTCATTTTTGTATGCCGAAACTTCACCCAGGCAT
>JAAERL010001163.1 GCA_024230435.1 Desulfobacteraceae bacterium | reverse complement strand
GTCAAAAGATCCTGATCTTTTTGGCGCAATCAAAGAAAGATTCGAAAAATGTGGTAGGCGTAAATAACTGTAATGTAATATTTTACCACCAGGCAGACGTACCGTCGTGGTTGGGCGGGAGAGCTATTGTTTTTTACTTGAAAATACTTATCATGGATGTCCCCAGATTCCCCCCAGATTCCCAATTATAAAATGCAGATACGTTGGAGCTATATGTAACGACCAGCATCACCGGCTTGCCGTGGCGCTGGCAACTTACTTTGAATTACCTCTTAAAAAACGCGCGGGGGCCCCAGTCCGGTGCATGCTAAGGTTCGGCAGTGTCGTCATTATCGTATATTTCAGGGTAAAGTCTCTTTGCACATTCAGGGCAAATACTATGACTAAATTCTACCATTGAGTGCGCTTTTATATATGACTCAATTCGATTCCAGTATCCATTGTCATCACGAATTTTTTTACATGAAGCACATATCGGTAGAAACCCACTTAATAATTTCACTTTCGATAAGGCTTCACTTAGTTCAGTGATTGCTTTTTCTTTTTCAACCTCTGCCTGTAAATTATCTCTTGAGGTCATAGTTTTATCAAGATTTACAACCATACGATTAAACGATTTTGCCAAATATCCAATTTCATCGTTTGATAATATTTTTACTCTTGTTTGAAAATTACCACGACCAATTTGTCCTGCGTTTTTAGCAAGATTGACGATTGGTTTGGCTAGAAATCTCCCTAAAAACAAAGCGATAACGACAACTAAAAATAAAAACAAGAGATCCGCAAAAATAATTAACCTTGTTGTCTGATTAGCAACCTCAACAGCTTTTTTTGGGGGAACAAAAATAATAGTATGCCAACCTTCACCGGTGTTTCCTTTGATATGGTCAATTGATTCTTTGCTGCCACCAAATCCGATTTCGCTTGATCCCATTGTTATTTCAACAGGGGCCATTGCTACAAGTTGCTTAACTCCTTTTTCTGAAATAATTGTGGTGTTAATTCTTTTTTCACGTAATGCTCCAAGTATAGAGTCTGGTATTTTCGTTGACAGAGGTGTAACCCCAGCTTCCCGAATTACCAGACCGCCTGTTCGTGCAATTTTCAGATTGCCAAAATTGCGGTGATTATATTCCTCGACAATATGTGTTAAAGGACTGGCTATATTTATATTGCATTTTAGAATCCCTATTATGTCTTCTTCATCCTTAACAGGAACAACAACTCCAAGAACATACCCGTCTACACTTTCATCAAACCCTCTGTCATCTAAAAAGATTCTACCCTTGCCATCGTTGTAACTTGCAACCCACCAATATTTATGTGAATGAGCTAAAGTTGTCAGTTTGCCAGTTGTACCGACTAAGGCACCATAACGATTGGTAATAAATATTTCGCCATACATTTCAGGCATAATTACTTGTTGAGCTTTAAGATACTTCGCCACAGGATTTGTCATATAAGAATTAATAAATGGATCACGGATATTGTTTGTTTCACGCCAGCGTTGATTCAAACTGTTAATTTGAAAATCTCTTTGTTCATCATCCAACGAAGAGAAATTTTGATTGCTTTGACGAAGTGCTTCTTTAAGGCATGGGGCCGTCGTGATCGTCAATGCGATAGATGCTTTTTCATGAAGATGAGATTGTAGATAAAGAGAAGCTTCTTCAGAGAGATTCTTTATATTTTTAAGCTCATTGTTTATTGCAATACTGTGGTTTTGTATATCAAAACCATATGAAAGAAAAAAAACAATGAGTGACCCGAATAGCGCCATTATGATTGCTGCTTTATATTGTATTTTCAAAATTTGCCCTGGTTTATTTTTTGGCTCTTGTTGGATTCCAGGGTCTTATTATTCTTGGCATGGTAACCGTTTGAATTTATAGCAAGTATCATTTGTGGACAAAAACTAAGACCTTGGTCGAGAATAATATAAAATCAACAACTTATCTTGCACAATGAGTTTTCAAGACTCTGAAACACAACATGAGTCTATTTTTTTATTCTGTGTGCTTTCTATCCTCGCTATTCTATCATTACCAATGGTGGAAATGAACATTTTATTTTGGAGTCGAACTATAGTTATTAACCCGGCAATTATTTAGTCAACTAATTTGACTGCTTAAAGCTATGCCAGAAGCCGGTTTGTCAAAAAACAAATTATTGTATTTAGTTGCCGGTTTAATATTAGTGGGAATTTCCCACTTTGCGCACGATTTTGAGCTGTTTCGCCCACTTGGTGGGCATTTGCTCATAACATCAATGTTTTATCCGACATTAATATCATAAATATCTGATAAGACAAACAATCGACCACATTTCACAGCATATCACTTCATATCACTTCATATCAATTTGCCTGCTTATGGGGAATTCCCCTGAAGTACGCAATTTACTTATTTTGGCCAGTCTGTGGTCTGAAAGGATGGCCAAAAAACTACCAATTTGGGACATCCATGATAAGTATTGTCAAGTAAAAAACAATAGCTCTCCCGCCCAACCACGACCGTACGTCTGCCTGGTGGTAAAATATTACATTACAGTTATTTACGCCTACCACATTTTTCGAATCTTTCTTTGATTGCGCCAAAAAGAGCAGGATCTTTTGACCAGACATCCATTTGCGGTATCAGGTTAAACCATCACCGAAGCTTAAATTTGGGTAACCCGCCGGCCTCGAAACAGGCAAATGGCGTATTGCGACTTTAATATCGTTCACGCAGTCCCTAATCTGCAAGGAACGGCGGGCAGATCCGTATGTGATAGAGCGATGATGACCCAGGGAGGTTTTTCATTTCCTAAACGCTTACAACACTTATGCATTTAAACAGGCAAATAATGTTTCTATAAATGGCTAATTTGCCGGTACTGGTTCAGCTATAGGTAAGTCGATGGGTGGTCAATCTATTTTACATAGTAATGTCATGGGATTGGCGCTAATCTGGTCCTTGGCGATAACAATTTGATTTTATTGATAATACCATAAAACTGAACCAGTACCGGTTTTTGCGGTTTATTCGCTCGGCGGTATGGGCGAGGCTGATTTGCTATGCTGTAATGTTTCATAAAAAGTTAGTGCATTTTTTTTCAAAATGCGTCCCTCTATTTATTTCTATAATTAAAACCCGCCCTTCACATTTTCGAATTCACGTTATGCAATAAAAACATCGCCGTACCTGATATGGGTAGATTAATCGGCCGGTTTGTCAGAAGCGTTCAACCAATTTGTGAATTTTTTTTGTCTGGTTTCATCTTAAACTGTTACGATAATGCTTTGGCACACAATTTGCTTCGGAGTTTTTAATAAAATGCATACGAGTGCTGGAAATTGATTAACAACTAAAGCTTGTCAAGATACCAGTTTCGTTATGCGAAAAGCGGCTATCGGTCATTGTAAAGACAATTTACCCTAACATTGCAACATTAGTGTCATATGCCCAAGGAACGCGAATCAAAT
>JAAERL010001162.1 GCA_024230435.1 Desulfobacteraceae bacterium | reverse complement strand
TTCTTCATGAAGGACAAATTCTCCTCTCTCAGCTACTTTCTCATTGCTTTTTGGGTTATCGGAGTAAAAAAAAGACTAATTAGTCATTTACTCATGGTATATTTTCAATATTAAGAAAGTCACGTCAGGACTTCCCATGGCTGTAAAAGATAGCCTAACTTGCCCTGAGTTGATTGTGCTACTTAAAAATTGCATCCGAAATGGACATCATGGTCATTATCTACATCTACAACTGACATATTTTGCTAAAAAAATGCATGACTAATATAACTAATGTGCAACTGAAAATTACACCGCGTTGCAATGGCCATTATGGCAGAAGCGGCACATGGGGACTGCCCTATTGCACCTGCAATGCGTCCTGACCATTTTTTTGCACCCATCCTTGCCCGCGGCTGGCCCCTTACACTGCAGCTGCGGGTACGGCTGCTTCGTCTCTGACCACAAATTTCCCTGGCTTCTGACCATCTGTGCGCAAAACTGAAGCCCGACTTTACCTCTCAAGATTCTCTCTTCGGGCATTGTGGAGGGGAACACATTCTTTACCTCAAGCATCACTCCATTGAAGCCAGCATTCGTCCCACCTTCAGCGTCTGCGGCCACCTGAGAAAGTCCAAATCCTCCCCGAGGCCTATTCGTTCCTCAGTGGCCGAGCGCCCCTGCAACGAATCCCACGAACGCCTCCAGGGCGCGGTCCCAGCCATCCTGTGCTTT
>JAAERL010001161.1 GCA_024230435.1 Desulfobacteraceae bacterium | reverse complement strand
TACAAACTGTCATAAAGAATATGGAAGGGTAAACAAAACGCAATATCCAAGGGGAGTACTTAGCGCGCAAAGCTCAAGTGGTGTTGGCACACCCATCAGTCAAGTCGTTCTCGCAAACGGTGAGAGGAATTTTGGGAATTGCTAATGTTCCTACCTGCCCTCATGACCAAATTAACGCTAATGCCATTTACGGCTCAAATTTAGGCGGTCACAGGGTAAAATCAGTAAGGGTCAAACCTTCGCGGGCGAATGAGGACAAAGTAAGCGTGCCCCGGGATTTTTACAGACTACATCACTTTGTGACATTGGTGGCCGACGTAATGTTTGTCAATTCGGCCCCCTTTCTGGTCACACTGTCGAGAAAAATCAAGCTCAGAACTGTCGAACATGTGCCAAACCGTACCGCTGTGTCGCTAAATAGTAGCCTAATCAAAGTTATTAAAATGTACCGTAGGGGGGTATTCGTAGTCAATCTCGTGCTGATGGATCAGGAATTCAACAAATTAGAGGGTGTAATCAAAAATATTGACGGTTCTATAGGAAACGTAGAAATCAATACTACAGCGGACCGTGAGCATGTGGGCGAAATTGAGCGCGACATTCGCACAGGAAAGGAGCGATGCCGCGCGATAGTATTGGTTTTGCCATATTTGGTTCTACCAAAAATGATGGTGATTCACCTGGTATACTATGTATACATGTTTTTGAAATGCGAAGTCAACCCCCTCGG
>JAAERL010001160.1 GCA_024230435.1 Desulfobacteraceae bacterium | reverse complement strand
CTCAAAAGCCGTTCCAGGGCATGATCCTGGTGTAAAAATCTGTCATTTTTATGAGGAGCGATTTTTTTACTGCTTGCTATCTACTTGAAGATAGGACAGATACCTACCTTTTACGCCGGGTGAATTACCCGATTTACATTGACCATGGAACTTACCTAAGTTCATCCCTACCGTACTTTAGTATGTACCTCTCTTCTTTCATACCATTAAAATTCGCAAGTGTATTGGTCATTATAGTGTCTTAATCTAATGTACATAGTGAATCTCCGTTCATTCCAGGCATATCTAGCCGAGTGGCAGTTACGAAAGAATACTGCAACTACCTTCCGGTTTGACTACAGGTTGGCGTAGATTAAATTTTCACGACGCTGGGCCATGCCTTATCATACTGGGATTGGAACGAATTCCACCGCGATGAGACAGTTTCCCTCTCCGTGTTTGATTCGCGTGCCCGTTTGGCCCCCTTTTTCATTTTTCGTGCCAGATCTCAGAACCCTTATACAGGTATTCCTGTTAAAGGGCCCGAGGACAAAATCAAGCCGGAGGAGGGGGATAATGACCGGCCCGCCTGCAACAGCGCGGGCTACGAATCCTCGGAAGAAGCCATTGGCT
>JAAERL010001159.1 GCA_024230435.1 Desulfobacteraceae bacterium | reverse complement strand
GTTTCCTCTTAGTACGCTATTTGCCGTTATCAAAATTCTAGTTGTTTGCAAGCCAAAAACATATAATTTTACGCATGTCTACCACACCGCCTTGTCTTGGTTCTTCGTTTGACTGCAAAATATCGTGTGGGCGAAAGACATCTAAGTTGGCGGGGGCGGTATCGTAGCGCGAGATGGGTGATGTGCTCTGATATCTTTCTCATTTGTTCATACTTGGCAAGAAGTTAAGCGATTAAGCCCACAAACTTACACCATGGGAACTAGTACTGTGGCGTTGGCACTTTTTGTACCTTCATTCTCGGGAAATAATACATATCACAAAATAACGCGACAATAGTACAATTCCTACATACAGGATACCTTTAGAAAATTGACAATGAGTCTCGTTATCATCAGATTAAAAAATATAAAGTTGCGGCCTCTTGTGCTTTTTTGCTAGCCTTGATTTGACTGCAATTTTATGCCAGCATAAGTCTATGATTACGAGATTCACTGTCGCCTTTCTACATAC
>JAAERL010001158.1 GCA_024230435.1 Desulfobacteraceae bacterium | reverse complement strand
GGAGACGGAAAACGTATATTTAGGCCTTTTTCGCACTCTTAAAATCATTGTAAATCACATTTGTAAATCGCATTTGTAAAAACGTTTTGACAAGACAATAAATATTTACAGTAGAAAATGTAAACAATATTTTTATTGTATTTTTCATCATACTTATATATGTAAAGTTTAATAGCTAAATAAAATTAGAGTTTAGCGATTAATAATTACATCTTTTTAATGTGAAAAATACAATTAAAATATTGTTTACATTTTCTACTGTAAATATTTATGGTATTGTAAAAACGTTTTACAAATGCGATTTACAAATGCAATTTACAATGATTTTAAGAGTGCGAAAAAGGCCTAAATAGCGATGAGATTCCAACCTGTGATCGCTATCTCAGACTGGTAGCGAGCGAGATATCGCTGAAAGCACAGATACAACGAGAAGCCATCGACCGCACACGTCTCCCACATGCGCGTCACACATTGGAGCTCTCGTTTGATGAGCCAGGACTGCGGTAACATGGCACGCTTCACGATGTGGGAGAGCCATAGTTTGTGCGAATCACTGGATGAATTTTATGGCAGCTTCTTTCTGCTATCGCATTTGAAAAGAGGCCACGAAGAAATTTTCTTTCCCACCCACCTACACGGGGTGCCTTTATCAATAATAGGTATCCACCTCATATTTTTGGCAGGCGTTGTTTGGAGGCATCTCCTGTGCCTTGTCAGGTCTTGTCAACGTCCATCCGAGGAGATTAATGACTTGACTGAATGATGCTCGCCCGAGGTTAGCGGCTGTCTCAGGCAGCTTAGTCACGGGCAGTCGCACTGGTGGTGATCGGGTACGGGACCCCTACACACACAATTGTTCTTCATATCATTGCATAAAAGTAGTTGATAGTTAAAAGTTATATCTGGACTTTCTGAGCATTGAGC
>JAAERL010001157.1 GCA_024230435.1 Desulfobacteraceae bacterium | reverse complement strand
TGTGGCACGAGCATTTTGATTGGCTAATCCATCGGAAAAACTCAAAAGTCGTCAAAATATGCCAAAATATTGCCACTTTTTTGATCAATTCGACCCCCTAAACCAATATTTTCATTCCGGAGAAATGTGTTTTGAAAGTTTCAATATAAATGTTAATGATATTTGCATTAAAAATGGTGGTCTGAAACTCAATTTCTAGAAATGAAGCGCTTTTCAAACAGCCCGTTATACTAATATCGCGCGCTACGCGCGCGATCTAAGCAGACGTGAGCAAGCTCACGTCCGATAAAAAAATTAGAAATCTATATAATCGGATGTGCGTACAGAGTGCGTGCAGGGAAAGACAAGGCCTTAGACCTTGTAGGAACTGAAAATTTCTGAGCCAAAAACCATAAAACCGTTCCCCCATAACCTATTAAAGTATGGTTTTTGGTCCGGACACTGTCCTGGTAAAAAACCATGCGGTCACCATCCAAAAAACCATACTTCAAAAACCATACTTTGTACAGACAGAAAATAGCGTCATCAACAAAGTGACACAGACGAATTTCCTATAAATTGCATCTCATTTTGTTTTTGATAGGAACGCACATCACAAAACACTAGCTTATACGCATTAAATCGAGTTTAGATAACATCACCGTCTAGTTCCTCACAGAGATTATCATACCTCTTCTCCATTTTATCGATCTTCTCTCTGATTCTTTCTAAAGTCTTTAAATTCCATTTGTAGTTAGGAGAATCTGGATCGCGTTCTGAATTGAGCATTTTTTGGATTTCAATCATCCTTCCTTCGGTTTTTTCGATAACTTGTAGAATCGAATCGCGCTCCGATGCCTTTGTGTGTAGTCTGGCGTTGCGCTCTGAAGTTTGCCTTGCCTCTTTCATCTCCAAGATTACTTGTTTTAAGTCCACTTCATCTTGGTGTTCCCTTCTACGCTTCTTCTTTTCTGAACTTGGAACATCTTGAGTATCGGAAGAATTGTTTTCAGAAGAAGAATCGAATGCGATGGTCTCATCGAGTTTCTGGCAGACAGAGTTTAGTATTTGAAACTTTTCAGCCATTGTCCACAGATATAGAACTGCAGGCGTTCTACCACGCAAAAAGTTCATCTTGTCGTTTGCATTAAACATCAAATTGTTGTTGTTGTCCTCTTCATATTCTTCTTCGTTTTCGGCGTTCCTATAACCCCGAAGGCTTCCGTCGCCATTTCCGCTGGCTTCCTAATCGTGTTTAACAATAACCAAATCATTTTTCAATTGGTTGAATTTTCATTTTGCCTTTTTAGGTTCTAGTGGTCCAAATTGTTCCACAACACTGTACGACAGATCAATGCACGACGTATATTCAT
>JAAERL010001156.1 GCA_024230435.1 Desulfobacteraceae bacterium | reverse complement strand
TTCAATCAAGATGGTATGAACGTTTCTTACGGAATTTGGCATAGAGCTTGAATGAGATGAAGCGTTTTTGTGCTAGTGACGTATCTTTGTTGAAAAGTTGTACTTCTTGCTTCCACTCTGTGACAAAGTTGTTATACTTTGAGATAGCTTCAAGTCCTTCATCTGTGCATGAGCTCAACATGCAGTACTCACGGAAGCCCTTTACATCATGACGTTCAGAATTCATCACATTGTCTCCCCAGGCTGATGTGCAATTTTCCTTTGGGGGTCTGATGGTACCATACCCAACCTCTGTCAGCATCAAGGAGCAATACTTGAATTGCTCCACATTGACATTCGGACCGTCATTATCAATGCCCTGATAATTTTTACAAAGTGTAAAATAAATTGAGAATTATTTATACAAAATGCAAAAAAATTTATGAAACGTTTTTTTTACAAATTGTAAAAAGATTTCACACAAGAAAAGTTTTTACAAAATTTAAAAATTTCGAGCACTGTGTTTACAGCTACTTTGTTGTTATATGTGAGAAAGCATATCATGTCAGTTCCCATATCCTTTGCATGCACGTTACCTTTTAAATCAGCACGTATAGGATTACCAAGGTAGTTATTTGTGATTCCATTGGATGAGTTTTGGGAAATGGCATTATGATTGATTTTATTCCTGTGGAATTTAATGTTGCCGTCGTCAGCAAGGCTAACATCACTCACAAAAGGCCACATTCCATTGTGGAATTTCACATGCATTAGGTTAGAGTTGTCCTCTACCATTGCTCTTGCCTCTCTTTCCTTAAGTTCATTACCTACACATGGTTTACTCGCAAGCTTCTTCTTTGCGGCTTC
>JAAERL010001155.1 GCA_024230435.1 Desulfobacteraceae bacterium | reverse complement strand
GGCCGGGCGGGAACCGTCCGAAGTGTGGAGATGGCGGATTGCCGCCTCTGTGAAGCACGAAACCGCCTCCATGTGAAACATGGTGGCCGGTAGTTCATTCCATCATAAAAAAATGCTTTCCGAAAACGATCCGCAACCAGATCGGCGACAGCGCCGAACAAATCTCCGGCGCTGCCGTCGCGCGTATCAAGGCCCAGGCGGGCTTCGGGCAAACCGTGATTCACTACTCAACGATTAATATTTTGCGTATCAGGCGTCGATATGATAGCGGCTAAAGGCCGCTTAGAAGCCCCCTTTTTCGTGTAGCGAAAGTGGGGGAGCAGTCATCGGCATGATGGCCGCCACCGTGCGTCCACGTTTTAAGCAATAAATAGGAAATATCAAAATGGGCCTTTCAATGCGGCCCATGTAAATGAGAGTTAAGGCAAACAAGCCCTACTTGTGGTTATGGAATTGGAGTTGCAAGATAGATTTCCAAGTCTAAGCCGTTAAACACAGTCCAGACGACATGTCCGTTGTCGTTTATTTGTGGGGGTAAATCTATAAGCTCTAAAAAATCTAAAGGGTCCAAGTTGTTAGAAAATTTGGTTACAACTGACCCGTCATAATAATAAATTTCATGAATATCGTCAGAGCCATTAAACCCAGTCCAGACGACATGTCCATTGTCGTTTATTTGAGGATTAGAGTCATTACCGATCGAATTGTTGGAAATATTGGTGACGGTTGATCCGTTATAGTAATAAATTTCCTTGTCAGAGCCATTAATCCCAGTCCAGACAACATGTCCGCTGTTGTTTATTTGGGGATTAGAGTCATTACCGGCCGAATTGTTGGAAATATTGGTGACGGTTGATCCGTTATAGTAATAAATTTCCTTGTCAGAGCCATTAAACCCAGCCCAGACGACATGTCCGTTGTCGTTTATTTGGGGATTAGAGTCATTACCGGCCGAATTGTTAGAAATATTGGTCACGGTTGATCCGTTATAATAATAAATTTCCTTTTCTGAGCCATTAAACCCAGCCCAGACGACATGTCCGTTGTCGTTTATTTGGGGATTAGAGTCATTACCGGCCGAATTGTTGGAAATATTGGTGACAGATTCACCGTCATAATAGTAGATTTCCCAATGTGACCCATTCCCCCTAGACCAAACAACATGCCCATTGCCGTTTATTTGAGGACTATAGTCATAACCGGTCGGATTGTTGGAAATATTAGTGACGGTTGATCCATCATAGTAATAAATTTCAATGTCTGAGCCATTATTCCCCTGCCAAACAACATGCCCATTGCCGTTTATTTGAGGGACTTTGTTCCAGCCTTCAGAATTGTTGGAAATATTGGTGATGGTTGATCCGTCATAGTAATAAATTTTTTGGTATACGCCTTTATACCCCGACCAGACGACATGGCCGTTGTCGTTTATTTTGCTGGTGTCGTCAGGACCTTCTGAGTTGTTGGAGATGTTGATTACATTAAAATCCACAGCAAAAGAATTGGGCGCCATTATCAAAACAATAAAAGCGCACAATACTACAAAAAAAAAGAACAGTTTTTTCATCTAAACTCCTTTTTCAAAAATATATATGTATCAGGTGTACAAAGTGAAAGAGGCTCCCTTAAATGCCCCTCCCCCATCATCATGACTGAAATGTCTATAAAAAAAGGAGTTTTAAATCAAGAATAATAATTATTAGAAATAAAGTAGCGCCCAAAAACACCTCATTTTTGAGTCTAAAAAAACGGCTCACGGGACACAATCGGTCGGCAGGAGGCGATTCCCCCTCTTCTGCAACCATGACAAAGACCCATATTTTACCTGGAGGCCGGCGAGGATCTAAAAGCGTTAGAAGTAAAGTCGGCCGCCGAAAGCTACAACTCAATTGTCGAAGCGTTTACTTTTTACCTGTCAGCGGCCATGTCAATGCCCGTCGAAGTGCTTCTGATGAAATTTAACGCTAATTACTCAGCCACCCGGGTTTCGCTGATTTTGTTTTGGCGCGAGGCATGTCCGGGCGGGGCTGGTTCGATCCGCGTTTGCGTGCCGCCTGGCTAAACTGCCGCTGGATAGGATCGCCTATGCCCAATATCGATCCGGCCCGCACAATGACCGCCGATAAGGGCTACGTTGAAATGGGCGCCAAGATTCTGGGGATTTCCCGTGTGACCGTATACAATCGCATGAAACGTTATGGCATCAGTACCCGTAAATTGATCGATTCTCCATGATCCCGGATAGTAAGGGTTTTGAAAGTTGCAAGACCCTTTTGGCCTGTCTCTAATCCTTCCTGCGGCCTTGCGCATTGGGTTGATCAATGAAAGTCAGCCGCCCTTGGTTCAAGGACGTTACGGCATCTTTTACCAGACCGCTGACCTGCCCGGCCACCTTTATCTTTGCCTCTTTCAATGCTTTAAAGGCATTAGGTCCGCAATAGCCTGTTAGAAGGGCTTTAACGCCGTTTTCACTCAGGGTGCAGGCTGCCTGAATACCGGAGCCCTTTAATGCATGGACATTTTCACGATTGTCGATTACTTCGAGCTGCAGTGTACCCGGATCGATGATCAGTAAATACGCTGCCCTGCCGAAGCGGGGATCAACCTGGGATTCCAGGCTGGTTCCTCTGGATGTAACTGCGATCTTCATATTCATCTAAAATTCTGTGTGCTGGCTCTGGCATTTATGCTCAAGAGCAAACACCACCTCCTTTTTCGTGTTGATAGTTGTAGCCATCGGCACGATGCAACAATCGGCAATACTTGCTGCTAATATCTTGCGCAGTGCCGGTCCGCCGGTTTTTGCCCAAACTCACAAAAAATTGCGGCAGAAACTTTTAGCCGGTTGGGCAGAAATTTCAACTACCCGTTGCATTGAAGTCGCCTTCAATTTTCCTGCTTTCGAGGGTCCAAGTCCGCCCCGGCAATATCAGCGGCTGCTTTAGCGCAAACAGCCGCCGGATTAATCCCTTTAAACCTGTTTAACTGCTTGGCGCAGACCCTGGAGCCGGTACAGCAGCCCAAGACGGACTGTTTTATGCCTTAACGCAGCCGGCGTTTCGGTTGTCCGTGGTACCTGCGGCTTAATCAGCTTAACAAGCTTTGCTCTTATAGGCTTTGGCCTTCAGGACGTGGCAGTTGACGGTTTCATTGTTCGTGCGATCAGTTACCGTTTGAGCCGCAAACCTGGTTTTCCCCGATCAGTTGAAGTTTTCCGGCGATTAGGTCCTTCACCACCGGTTTGATTTCAGAGCAGGTGGCTTCGTGATACACATTAATGCCTTCATCCCGGAACCCCATAAGTGGACGCATGCCGATACCACTGACAATGAGGGCATTGACGTTGTTATCAGCCAAAAGCTTCACCGGCGCCGAACATCCTCCCTGAACATGGTCCTGGTTGGCGATAGTGGTGACGTTTACAATTTCTCCTGCTTTCACATCGATCAGCGTAAATGCATCACAGTGACCGAAATGGCCTGAGCGTACTCCCTCAAGTCCGCCTCGTTCAACAGACGGTACGGCAATTCTTCCATTTTGCATAAAACGTTTTCTCCTTATATTATGCTTCGTTTGTTTTTTTATGAATAGACACCATCGAATTACTTTTTAAGTCATCAGGGTCTTTTCAACCTTTTCCCATAACCACTTGACGGTTGAACAGGTCTCCGAGTCCGGTTGATATTCGAAAAGTGTTTTTCCCATGACCATGGCTTTTATAAAAACCGGATCAAACGGTATTTTTCCCATGACAGTCATGTTTTTTTCTTCGGCCAGTTGACAAATAGCTTGAGTCTGCTGAAGGTTCAAATCAAATTTATTGATGCAGACCATGGCCGGCACACTGAAATGCTCTGCCAGCCGCGCCACTCGCTCCAGGTCATGCAGGCCAAAAGGCGTTGGTTCGGTGACCAGCAAGACAAAGTCAGTTCCTTTCATGGCTGCAATCACCGGACAAGAGGTTCCGGGCGGCGAATCGATGATGACAAACTTTTCCTGCATCGCATGGGATCTTACCGCCTTGATCAGCGGCGGAGCCATGGCTTCACCAATCCTCAACCGCCCATAAACAAAGCTAAGGGCCCGGCTGTGTCCAGTTTTCACGACACCTGTCGCACGCCCTGTTTCCGTTATAGCCTTTTCAGGACAGACTGCCATACATCCGCCGCAGCCATGGCAAAGCTCCGGAAACGTAAGAACAGTTTTTCCGATCAGGACAATGGCTTTAAACCGGCATATTTCGGCGCATGCGCCGCAAAGGGTGCATTTTTGATCATCTACATGGGTAACCGGTTGCCGTGTCCTCAATAACAGGGTTCACAAAAAGGTGGCAATTGGGTTCTTCCACATCACAGTCCAAAAGCTGGACGCCGCTATCGATGGCGAGCGCCAGGTTCGTGGCAACCATTGTTTTTCCGGTTCCGCCTTTTCCGCTGGCAATACTGATGATCATGATTTTTTATTCCGTATTTTATTCCAAGTTTAAGTATTATATCTCGCGGTTGAACCGGATTGCCGGCCGGCGCCGCGACCGGATCCCTATTGTCCGCGACCGGAGCCCTGTTGTCCTCGACCGGAGCCCTGTTGTCCGCGACCGGCTCCCTGTTGTCCGCGACCGGCTCCCTGTTGTCCGCGACCGGCTCCCTGTTGTCCGCGACCGGCTCCCTGTTGTCCGCGACCTGAGCTCTGTTGTCCCTGACCGGCTCCCTGTTGTCCGCGACCGGCTCCCTGTTGTCCGCGACCTGAGCCCTGTTGTCCGCGACCTGAGCCCTGTTGTCCCTGACCGGCTTCTGAACCGATGCATCGGCGGCGGCCACCTTTGCCAAAACCTCTTGCTGTCCCAACTGCACAATAATCATCCATGGGCAGTTGGGACAGGTCTCCGTAGGAGGTTGCCAAGTTTCCGCTTTTGAATTTTTCTATAACACTACGTACAGACATCTCCCGTTGACCTTCATACAGACGCACCCCGGCGGACTCGAGTGCTAAGGCTGCATTAGGCCCACAGCGGCCAGTCAGGACCACTTCGGCGCCTTTGTCTGAAAGAAACCGGGCAGCCTGAATTCCGGCCCCGCCTTGAAGCCTTGCATTTTCGTTTGGAAAAGCTTCCATGGACATGGTGTCCGTTTCGGCGACTATAAAATAGGGGCATCTTCCAAAACGGGGATCGACCATCGATTCCATCGTAGTGCCGGATGCACTGACTGCTACTTTCATGGGGATGTCTCCTTTCTTTGGAAAGAGTTGGCCAAATACCGGCGGGTCGTTTCCCGCCACAAGCACTTTATTGATTTGCATTTTAGATGCCAACCCTATCAAAAAGACTATTTAGCTGTATTTAAAGAGAAAATTAGAAAGGATCGGGAGGTGGTTTTTTGCACGATTTGCAATATCGCAACGCGATTTTAATGAATATTGCAATACTGCAAAGTCCAACGAAGGAATCGGCGTGTTTTTTTCAGGTAGACGTGGAAGGCGCCTGGATATTAAGCCTTTTCATCTTGCGCCAGAGCGTGGATGGATGAACTCGCAAACGTGCAGCGGTGGCGGTCCGGTTCCAGTTGTTTTCCATAAGGGTTTTGTAAATAAAATCGCGTTCGACCTGATAAAATGTGGCAGCCTTAGCGGATTTGCTTGGCTCCGGTTGGGACGCCACGGGCATATTCGATGCTTGTCTCAGGTAATCGGGCAGGTGTGAAGGGTGAACGTGTTTGTCTTTACAGATAAGCGATGCGTACTCAATTATGTTTTCTAATTCCCTTACGTTTCCGGGAAAATCATGGGCCATTAACACCGACAGAGCTTCGGCAGACAGCGCTTCTATGCCGCTGGCGTTGATATGATTGTATTTTTGTATAAAATGCTCGCTCAGTAACGGAATATCTTCTTTTCGGTTCCGCAGCGCAGGTAAAGACAGCTTTGCTACGTTTACACGGTAAAACAGATCCTGGCGGAAAGTTCCTTCGCTAACCAACTTGGTCAGTTCTTTGTGCGTTGCCGCAACAATCCGAATGTCGGCCTTTTCTGACCGGGTGCTACCCAAGGGTTCATACACTTTTTCCTGAAGCAGACGAAGGATTTTGACTTGAAGAAGCGGAGAAATATCACCGATTTCATCCAAAAAGAGCGTACCTCCCTGGGCCAGGGCGATGCGTCCGGGTTTGTCTTTTTTAGCATCGGTGAAGGCTCCGGCCTTGTATCCGAAAAGTTCTGATTCAAGCAGAGTATCGGGCAGGCAGGCGCAGTTAATGGTCGTTAAGGCGCCGGTGCTGCGATGGCTCAGACAGTGCAGGGCCTTTGCAAAAAGCTCTTTGCCGGTACCGCTTTCACCTTCCACAAGTACAGTGGTATCACTTTCGGCAATCATCTCCAGCATACTGAAAAGGCGTTTCATTTCTTTGTTTTTGCTGATGATATCCAGAAAAGAATGCCTTGAGGTCAATTCTTTGCGAAGATTTTCCACCACACTCAGATCCCGGAACGTTTCCACCCCTCCTATGACCTGTCCGGATTCATCTTTCAACAACGCTGTGGAAATACTTACCGGAATCCTTTTTCCGTCCGCATTGGCGATAAACAGGGCTTGGTTATAAATGGGCTGACCTGTTTGCACGGTATGCCGGAGCGCACACTGGCGCTCGCAGATACTTGCCCGGAAAATTTCCCAACAGTGCCGGCCTATGGCATCTTTTTTCGAAATGCCGGTGATGGTTTCGGCGGCCCGGTTAAAAGAGGTGATTTTCCAATCCGAGTCCACTGTAAATACGCCGTCTGCGATGCTGTCCAGGATAATCCGGGTTTGATTTTTCATCTTATTAGTATTCCTTTTTTAAGATTGTCTGTTCTCCGGCTATGGTTTTTTCAAAGGAATGCCCCATTTTTTCATATATTTCCACACCGCGGTTCGGCTTACACCGATTCTGCGCGCCGCTTCGGCCTTGTTCCAGTTACACAGCCTCAGAAGGTCGGTAAGGGCCTGCCGGGTCAACTTTTTTTTCTGACGCGCCGGTTGTACCGTTGAAGGCATTCGGGCGGGCGGACATTCTAAGTTCCGGATTTCAACCGGAAGGCTGTCAACATCGGCCATGCCATAACTGCAAAGCACAAAGGCATGTTCAATGGCGTTTTCAAGTTCCCGCACATTGCCCTTCCAACTGTAATCCATGAGCAGGCGCATGGCCGTCGGGGTTATACCTTTGATAGTTTTTCCGGTCTTTTTATTCTGTCTCCGGACAAAGTGTTCGATTAGCAGTGCAATGTCCTCTTTTCGTTCCCGCAGGGGCGGGACATGAATGGGGAAAATTTTAAGCCGGTAGAATAGATCTTGCCGGAAACGGCCGGACTTTACCTGGGAAAACAGGTCCTGGTGTGTAGCGGCAATGATACGGATGTCAATTTTGCGTGACCGGGATTCTCCTACCCGTTGGACCTGCCGATCCTGAAGCACCCGTAACAGCTTTACCTGGATAAAGGGGCTGATTTCTCCGATTTCATCCAAAAAAATGGTGCCGCCATGTGCTTGCTCAAACCGGCCTACCCGATCCCTGAGTGCGCCTGTAAAGGCTCCTTTGACATGACCGAACAGCTCGCTTTCCAGAAGAGACTCGGACAAAGACGCGCAGTTCACCGTCACGAGCGGCCCGCCGGACCGGTTGCCGCCATAGTGGATGGCGCTGGCCACCAATTCCTTGCCGGTGCCGCTTTCGCCCTGGATCAAAATGGTGGCTTCGCTGGCTGCCGCAGACTGGATGACGCCAAATACCTGTAGCATGCCCGGACTCTTTCCCACAATGTTACCAACCCGATGACGTTCTGCCAGACGGCGTTCAGCCGCTTCGGCCAGAGCTCGTGTTTTTTTAAGTTCCGTTAAGTCTGTGACCGTTTCCACAACGCCGTCAAGATCACCTGCCTTATTGAGAACCACCCTGGCATTTTTCAATATCGGCACCATGTGGCCCTGTTTATGTTTCAACAAGCACTCCTTGCCATCAACCTTGCCCAGTTCAAAGATGCCGCAATCTTCAAAATCAGGCGGACAATTATGTTGAAAGCATTGGTTAAATTCGAAAAAACTGCATTTTTTCCCGATAGCTTCAGCGGCTTTGTACCCCGTGATATGCTCCATGGAACGATTCCAGAACGTGATTCGCAAATGCGCGTCCACGGTAAACATCCCCTCGGCCATAGCATCTATCAAACGTTCAGCATAATCCAAATTCAAGGTCTTTTGAGCTGTGCATTTCATTCAACCTATTTTCTCCTTTGCCATGTAAAAAGCGTTACCGTAAACGTTACTATGCGTTACCATACGTTACTAACGCAATCAGTAACGTTGCATTTTGTCAAGGAAAACCGACTTTAATCGCAGCCACGTTTTGACATGATATTTCGTTTTACTTTTTTTTCAACAAGTTGTATCAAAATCGGGGAACTTGGCTGCGTGCCGTTTAAAATTGGCATACATTTTGATTGCTACTGATTCTCCGTGTCGGTTTGGAGTGCGTGAAACCAATGCAAAGCGAAAGGAACTTTAATAAATGCCAGATAGACTGAACATGGTTGTCATCGATTGGGTGGCTTGTGGACCCCAAGGTTGCGTTCCAGCTTAAACGGCTGGCGCCTGTGAAGCGAACATCACCATCGTTGACAAAGCTAGGTTAGTCTCCTTTGGGCATGCGGGTTACAGTATCATGTGGAAGGCCTGGATCAAATCTCGCGCAATCCGGGATATTTGAATCTTCTACGATTTTTATGAACCATTGCGAGCACATATAATTTTAAAAGAAAATGTATTAAAACTTTCTGGGTTGACAGCACAACTTATCAGGCGGGTATAATCAATTAAGGGTCGTGGAAGCTGCTAATCACCCATCCTTGTCTGTATCTGATCTATATTTTCTATAAATCCAAATACAGCGCAAGTATCTATAATAACTGTATATTTTTATTTTCCACGACCCATGGGAAAAGGATAAACTATGACGGACAAATCGGCATGGGATTGGGATAAAGGCGATAAAACCATTGATACCACTGGCTGGTCAGCCCAATACAAATGGGTGGAAGAGCTGCATGCCGCCCCCGATGGTCAAACCCTGGCGGCTGTGGTTAACGTGGATCAAGGTGAGTTCACGGTCTGTGTCAACGCAACATCCTGGGAAAAAACCTTCGATAAAATATGGCATCTGCGGTTTTTAAACGATGGCCGGCTCACAGCCCTTGTATCTGCTATGGGGCAGTGGACAGTGGCCGTGGATGGATCATGCTGGGATAACACGTTCGGTTTTGTGTGGAATCCCTTGTTCAGCAATAACGGCAAACATATCGCCGTGGCCGTGCAGCGTGATATGCGCTATTGCATGGCCTTGAATGACGAGTCCTGGAAAACCGATTTTGCCAACATGACCTATTTTGCCTTGAGTCCCGACGGTTCAAAAACCGCTGCCTGCGTACAGGTCAAAGACGCCGATTCGGGACAGATTCAAAAGTTCCAGAAAGGAACCTTTACTGCGGCTATAGATGGCAAGCCCTGGGAACAAACGTTTGTTAATGTCTGGCACTTGGCTATTAGCCCGGATAACCGGCATCTGGCCGCTGAAGTTCGTTTGAATCTTTACGATTATACTATTGCAGTAGACGCAAAGCCCTGGGAACAAATCTATCAAAGCGTGTGGGAGCCCGTTTTTCATCCCGCGGACGGATCTGTAACGGCTCCGGTGAAAAGCGACGGCAAATGGCACATGGCCAGGGACGGCAAAATTATCTGGAATCGCGGATTTGTTCAACTGTGGCGCCAACGGTTCAGCCCGGACGGTTCAAAACTGGCGGCAATTGTAGCGCCCAAATTTGGCCGCTGGACCGTCGCCGTGGATCAAGAGCTCTGGGCGGTTAGCGCAAAGCAGATGGTCACGGACCTGGCTTTTAGCCCAGATAGCAGTAAAATCGCTGCTTTGTTCAAAAGCGGCGGGTATTGGAAGATTGCAGTGGATGGTGATTTATGGAGCCGAAAATTTGACCGGGTTTTTACGCCGGTTTTTTCTTCGGATGGACGCAGTTTGGCCGCCAAAGTGGAAACCAAGGGCAAATATACTCTGGTAGTTAACGGCAAGCTATGGCAACAGTCATGCGATATGATCTGGGATCCTGTTTTCAGCCCCGATGGAGATAAAATTTTGATCCGTTTTATGAAAGACGGGATTTACCATCGGCGTATTGAGCTGACAAGCAACATTTCCGGGTAATCTTTTTTTATTCGGAAAGGAAAATTAAATGAACGTCATATATCAGTTTGTCGCCGGTCCGTTGGCCTGGGCGGCTTTTATTCTTTTTTTAAGCGGTATTTTTCTGCGCATGATTCAACTGTTTGTAAAAGTGAATCAACCGGAAAAGTTTCTTTTACATTATTTCAGCCTGAGATATGGTTTAAGATCGATTATACGATGGTTAACTCCTTTTGCTACTACGAACTGGCGCAAACATCCGGTTTTTACCGTTGTGACATTCATCTTTCATGGTTGTCTGCTAATTACTCCTGTATTTTTATCTGGTCATGTGGTGCTCATTGACGAGGCATGGAGCCTGAGCTGGTGGACCCTGCCCGATGGCCTTGCCGACTTGATGACGCTGATTGTGATCGGTTCGTGTGTATTTTTCGGGATTCGAAGAATTGTGCGCCCGGAGGTCAGATTTGTCACAGACGCTTCGGATTTTATTCTTTTGGTAATTGTCGCCGCACCTTTTATCACTGGATTTTTAGCCTACAACCAATGGTTTGGCGCAACCTGGATGACCATTGCGCATATGCTTTCAGGACAGATCCTGCTGGCGGCGATACCCTTTACACGGTTAAACCATATAATCTTATTCTTTTTTTCAAGGGCTTACATGGGCTCTGAATTCGGAAAGGTCAGGCATGCGCGTGACTGGTAATATACTAACTATAAAAAGGATCTTCCAAGACCTTAAAGGAAGAAAATAATGTCTGAAGCACAAAATTTGGATAACAAAAATCAGTTGGACACGGCAACTGAAGCAGGAATTTCACGTTTGACACCGGAAAAGATAAAAAAGGTTGTCGATTGCGTTATAAAAAGGGAAACCGGCGTGCGATTCGAGACCTATATGCAAACCTGTATTCATTGCGGGCTGTGCTCCGAGGCATGCCATTTTTATTTGTCTCATGACAATGACCCTCATTATTCACCGGCCGGTAAAATCAAGCAAACCATCTGGGAGCTGATCAAGCGAAAGGGTAACGTAGACCGTGATTTTATCCGGCGGGCCGTTCGAATTGCCCACACGGAATGTAACTTGTGCAAGCGTTGCGCCCTGTATTGTCCTTTCGGCATCGACATTGCCTATATGATGCTGGTGATGCGCCGTATCCTTCACAAGTTAGCAGTTACACCTCTTTATATCCAGGATACGGCCCATAGTCATTCGGTGACTATGAATCAAATGTGGGTCAAAGGCGATGAATGGGTGGATACTGTCCAGTGGCAGGAAGAAGAGGCTCAGGACGAGATTTATAATTTGCGGATTCCATTGGAAAAACACGGTTCCGAAATCATGTACTCGGTAATTGCGCCGGAACCGAAATTTCAGGCACAGCTCATCTATCAGGCCGCAATCATAATGAATACCGCAGGTATTGACTGGACAATGCCCGCCGGTGTGGGCTGGGACAACAGCGACATGGCCATGTACACCGGCGATAATGAAATCATGGGGCGAGTTAAAAGGGCTCATTTTGAAGCCGCCTCCCGTTTGAAAGTCAAAAAAATCGTTATGGGCGAATGCGGCCATGCCTACAGGTCTGTCGCGGATATGGGCAACCGGTGGCTGGGATGGTCCATGCCGCCAGTGCCGGTGGTTCATGCCATCGAATTTTATTATGATTTATTAAAATCGGGAAAAATAAAAATCGCAAAAAAATATGAAAAGCCTGTGACGCTGCATGACCCCTGCAATGTGGTGCGCGGCGCCGGACTGCATGAAAAAGCGCGTTATGTCGCCAATCAGCTTTGCGACAAAGTCGTGGAAATGATCCCTAACCGGGAGCACAATTACTGCTGTGGCGCCGGTGGAGGCGTCATTAACTGCGGCCCTGCGTTTAAACTCAGCCGTACCGAGGGCAACAGTGTTAAGGCCGAGCAGCTTTTCAATGCGAAATCACGGGGGGCGATGACCCTGATCGCGCCTTGTCATAACTGTCACAGTGGTTTGCATGATATTGTGCATCACTATGAAGTCGGCCTGGAGTTGAAGTTTTTTAGCGATATTATTTACGAATGCATGGAAAAGCCGGAAGATAAATAAATGAAGAAATCGATCATACTTATAGTGATGTTATTGTCTGTGGCGGCGCTGTTAGCCGGAGCAGCTCTATGTCAAGATGACCTGGAATATTTGGATAATGAGGCGTTTGAGGATCCTAGGCGCCCGGCAGTTCCGTTTTCCCATGATACGCATAATCAAACCGCTGAGCTTGACGATTGCGCTCAATGTCATCATGTTTATGATGAGGATGGGCAAAAGATAGAAGATGAATCCTCTGAAGATCAGGCATGCGCTGATTGCCACGGGCTTGATGATGACGAACAAAAGCCCGGCCTGATGAAAGCGTACCATCTTAATTGCAAAACCTGCCATATAAGCAGCCGGAAAGGGCCTGTTGCCTGCGGGCAATGTCACCCCAAATAATTAATCAAGGTATTTGCCATGGCGAAAAAAATATTGATAATAGATGATGATCCGGTAATCGTAACTTACTTGAAAGCATTGTTTGAAGATAACGGCTATCAAACCTGCTGCGCAAGCAGCAGCATGGAAGGCCTTGAGCAGGTGCGGACGGAAAAACCCGATCTGATCACCCTTGACCTTGAAATGCCCGGTGAGTGGGGGCCGCGTTTTTACCGAAAATTACGCCAGGATAAAGAGCTTCGCGATATACCTGTTCTGGTGATAAGCGGCATCGACGGTGATCATGCCATTAAAGATGCCGTAGCCTTTATACCCAAACCTTTTGATCCGGATAAAGTTCTTGGAATCGTGAAAAAAACAATCGGTTGAAATATATGGGCTTTTGGATTCGTTTTCGTTATGTTGCGCCGATGGGCACAGACAATGAGTACGCGTTCGCACTTTTTCGCTAAATTTTCTATTTTCCAAAAACAAGCTCTAAGCCCAATATGGTATCTGTTAAAATGTTGTATTTTTTTCCGCCAATCGCCTAATCAGAAGAACAATCCGCCAAATAATAGCCAATTATTAAAACTCAGACTGAGTATGATAACTTTGAGAATTTTATCCTTCATGCCGAGAAGACTCCTTGCCTCGCGCAGCGAAGGTGGGAGATGAATCGGCATTTTCCACATTGACAATAATAGTAATTCTTTGTATTTGATATGCATGCAAATCACCCTTCGAAAATCTTTCAAATATC
>JAAERL010001154.1 GCA_024230435.1 Desulfobacteraceae bacterium | reverse complement strand
GCCGCTCCCCCTTCCACTACCGCCACCTGCCCCTCCTCTTCGGTTTGCAAGGAGGACAAGCGCATAGGCAATCTCTTCACTGGGCTTATTTAACCCATTCTGAATCAGATGCAAAAAATAAGGCCACAGCTTCCGTTCAATAGTTCCGTTATCATGACAATCATCCAAAAACTTGGTATCTTTCGAGTCGTCACTTTGATGTGCGGCAATGATTCGTTGGACGAATGAAGTAAGTGATTTTATGTCAATGTTGGAACCTCCAACTTCTTTTGTGGCGGTGGATCCATCTGAAACTTTTTGTAGCTTGGCTGTGGATGTTTCAGACGCCTTGGTGTTAGCCTTGCGCTTCGCCATGGTCATGGTGTATGTTGTTGGATGGATATGGATAGTTGTGTGTTTTGATTTTGATATTTGGGATTTGGGATTTGTAAAGGTCCGTACCGAACCGGGACGACCGGGACGGGACAGGACTGGACAGGACGGGACGAGATTTTTTCGGCCGGATCTTCGAACAGATCATCCGGGTGATCCGGGGGATTTTTTTGGTTTTCGTCTTTCGTCTAACAACAGCTTCTTCTGAGGTTGTTGCATCACATTGACTGATATAATGCTATTAAATCTGAATCCTTTCCTTCTCTGCTCTCATACTAGACTTTGATGCGCAGCAAGCACCCTTTTAAGCCAACGCTGGATGCGCTGGACATATGATCTGGCCCAGTGTCTCTTATGTGAAGCTGGCAACAAGCCCAAATTACACCCCAT
>JAAERL010001153.1 GCA_024230435.1 Desulfobacteraceae bacterium | reverse complement strand
GGCAACTTTGTATCTGTAAATATGAAAATTTGAAAGGAAAAAATATCAGATGTATGACCCCCGCTTGGGCAGGGATCTGACCAAAAAACACTTGGGCTCGTTCCCGTTTTTCTTTGTGTTGGTTCTCATAGGCAGACCGTTTGTTCCCTGAGGTCTTCCTTTGTCGTCGTTCCCTTCATGTTGGTGAATGCGGTGATGCTCTTCATCTTTGTTGCCATTCCACTGGAGAAAGTGGATAGCTGCTGCTGGATGTATTCCAGGAATGCCAGCGATTTGGGTGCCCAGCGCCCCATCTTCCGTATCTGGATCTTGTCATGGCCAGACAGCTTTAGGGCGCAGGCTCCTCCTGCCCTCAGAGAGTGGGTATCTATCCTTTTGATTGGGATCCCCCTCTCTGGGTACTTGAGGGCTATTGCCGCGAGCTTGACGATAAATATAGCGCAAAAGTAAATAAATAAATCAGATGACACATACCGTTATTGCGGAGCTCCGACAAAAACATGTCAGGTCTATGCCCGTTTTTTATGTTGCTAGCCTTTGTCATTCCTTCATTTACGG
>JAAERL010001152.1 GCA_024230435.1 Desulfobacteraceae bacterium | reverse complement strand
CGGCCTGCCCCCAGCAGAAAGGCAAATGTTGCCACATGAGCTCTTCGGTCGAGCGGCACCCTTCGAGAGCTGGATGAGATGAGAATTTCTTCGGCTTCGCTGAAGAGGTCCATGATTACACTATTGTTCTTATTTGTTGAGTTTCTGTCAACTGCCTGTCAAGCAAGCTGATCCAGTCAGGTATTGATGCTGTTATCTAAAAAAGGGTGAGGTGAATATTATTTTTACTGATTACTCAGGCAAGGCGCCGATGCGTTACTTGGCTCGGAGATGTTGTCCAAAGGCCAAGGCGAGGACAATTGGAAGGAGTTGAGAGTTGTTGCCAGTTGTGCCGGAGGACGGCCTGGTTTACTTGCATTTCACGAGATTTCACGTGCCACAAGTGCTTGTGAGTTCGTTGATGAACTTCAACTTCCAGGGCAGTAACTTCAAGTTTATTGAGGCCTATCGAACCCTAATGAATTGTATGTAACCGGTTTTCAATTTATCTGAATCCCGTCCATAAAGCTTGTGCAAACCCGCCAAAATCGCAAAACGCTGCCTCCCACAAAAAAATGAGAACCCCACCATGACAGCCGCCACACTAGCCCCCATAAATTATTCACCAATAACTTTTGCTATGAAGTATATATAGACATAACCGTTGATACAAACCTTTAGAGTATGTTTCGGAGAGCAAATGGTACCAAGGAATCGTAGGATTATCTCATTTATTCGCCGAGATATACATTGTTAGCCAAATTTGTCCATCAAAAGTTAGACAAACACATTAAATGCATTATCTCGGCCAAAAAAGGAGATATTCTGACGATTCTTTAATACCATATGCTCTCCTAAACATGCTCTACAGGTTAGTATCAAGGGTTATGCATATATCTACTTCATAGCAAAAGTATCAGAGAATCATTTTTGGGGGCTAGTACGGCGGCTGTCATGGTGGGAGTTCTCTTCTCTTTTTGCCGAGGCAGTGTTTTTGGCTTCGCACGAGCTTTATAAAAGAAGCATTTTTTTGTGTGTTTGGTGTACAATATGTTGTGTGCGTCAGT
>JAAERL010001151.1 GCA_024230435.1 Desulfobacteraceae bacterium | reverse complement strand
GGTGACAAGGACGAGGACGAGAAGGGCAACGACAATGACAGAAGATGGGGGAGATGTGATGTTTGGTGGTTTGCACTTGCTTCTTGTAGGTAAATTACCGTAGTTAAAATTTTATGATTCTCAAGAAGTCTTGGAATTAGCAGAAATCGCTTAAAGTAAATTATAAACATTGCCAAAATCGAGCCAAAACAGCATTTTCTAGCCATTTTAAGGATCACCTTGCAAAATCAGCTATTTTTAAAAATCATACTATTTTTAAACTATGGTATGGTACTTCCGGTGGGTGATGGGTGATTGGAGGTGATTAGCTGCATTGGTGCATGGTGGGCGGATACAAATATTTGTTGTGGGTTTGTGTTGACGCTATTTTTTGGAGAAGGCAACAGATCTAATGCATCACCTTTGCACGTCCGGAACGAGGTCTAATGACGTCAAAACTCAACGCTTGACGGCTTGTTGCCCATCTACTCTTTATGAGGAAGGGCAACATCTCATTGGTTTAATGTGAATGGAAGCTCGCAGGGG
>JAAERL010001150.1 GCA_024230435.1 Desulfobacteraceae bacterium | reverse complement strand
GTTCGGACGACCCGACCGAGCTCCCGAAAGGCAAAATAGAGCGAGTTTCGGATGCCCCGTTCACCCAGTCGCCGAGCAATCGTGGAGGCCGAGACCTTGCCCTCCTTGATGGATATCGCGATGCGTAACATATCTCGATAATTGTCCCGGATAAGCTGGTAACTGAAGTTTTACGTTTTTTCTGAGCAGTCAGAAATTATTTAGCGCATTATGCGAGCGTTTTGTATTTGGCAGAATGGATCAATAATAACCATGTGGCTAGCAGGGTTAAAAAATCGATTTTTTCGTTGTAAAACAATGAGTTAAGGTTGTGGCGGCACGCCAAATCTGCTATAATTTCGCCTGTAACCGGTTGAAATATATAGCAAAAAGGGCACCGCCACATGTTCATTCTAAACAATATCCTCACCCCTCTCCAGGATGAATTCAAACACTCTCGCAAAGGCCCTGAACGCGGCACTTGGTTTATCTATACCCTCCTGGCCGTCATTACCCATTTCACCTCTTCTCGCACTTCCAATCTGATTCGGTGCTTGCAAACACTCTTTGGGCTACCCCTCTGCCCACACCGTTTCTATACCTTCATGGCTTCGCCCAAACTACCCTGGGAACGCCTGTGGACTGTTCTCTGGTCCCTCATTCCGCAACCTACCGTTAACGGACGACTCCTGATCGCATTGGATGATTTCATCAATCCAAAAACAGGCAAAAAGATCTTTGGCTGTGCCTCCTTTTTCGATCATGCCGCTAAAATCAACCAAGCCAAATATCCCTGGTCACAAAACGTCGTCTCTATCGGTCTGCTGAAGATCGTCAAAGGCCGTTGGGCTTGTTTACCCTTGGCGTTTCGCTTCTACCACATGAAAAAAACTATCGATGCAGGGAAGGTTAAAATTAACCATAAATCCGTTTTGTTCCAAACCAAGTTCGAGCAGGCGGTTGAGATGCTCTCTAAAATTTCTGCTGCTTTCCACAATACCCCCTTACTGATCGTGACCGATACCTGGTTTGGAAATAACGGTTTATTAAAACCCATGCGCGAGTCCATTGGCCAACACTGCCACATCCTCTCCAGGTTGCGCGTCAATGCTTCGCTTTTTGAATTACCACCTGAGCGAAATAAACATCAACGTGGCCGCCCCAATAAATATGGCTCTAAAATGGGCTCTTCTACGACACTGGCTGAGCAATTTATCAAATACGCCATAGCCTATTCGATCAACCTCTACGGTAAACAACGCGATGTATTGGCATACGACAGAATCGTTATGCTGAAAACGCTTAAGTGCGCTGTCCGTGTCGTGTGGGTTTATCGAAAATCGAATTGGATCGCCCTCGTTACCACTGACTTAGACTTGTCCGTCGAACAGATCATTGAGTACTACGGCGCCCGATGGAAAATCGAATCCGGCTTCAAAGAAATCAAACAAGAAATCGGCAGCGCTAAAAGTCAAACCAGGAACCCCTATGCCGTCTCAAATCATCTCAATTTCTGTATGATGGCCGCTACCATTACATGGGTATACGCTGACCACCTTGAACACACTCCTCAGCGTTGTTACGCTGTCAACAATCGACAGCATTTTGCTTTTTCCGATGTGAGAAAACTCATCACTCAAGCAGCTCTCGATAAAGATTTTTCTACCCTTTGCCCTAATCTTGGCAAACCTACGCAAAAATCATTTATCGGCGCTTTATTACGCATGGTGGCATAGGGAAAACGGGAAACTTCAGGTTTATATTGACCCCATCAATATAAACTTGTCGGAGTACTAGGCCTTTAGCCCAATAGTAGAATAACTACGTCAACGCTAAAATTTGCAAAGATTATCTGATGAGTTCTCTGTGATTTTCAGATTAGCCTATAAATCACAGGTATAAGCCAATG
>JAAERL010001149.1 GCA_024230435.1 Desulfobacteraceae bacterium | reverse complement strand
GTCTACCCAAGGCGACAAAAAACAGACTCAACGATAAAAAACAAAAGTTGGGGTTTTGTCTACTTTATTAGAAAAACATGAGAGTGCGGCTATACACCCTGTCTGTTGGGAGATATCGAAAATACAGTCCCGCGTGGGATTCGTAGAAACAAAGGGAGTAAATCCAGCGGGAACAGAGTATCTTGGTCGGAGGTCGTTAGGGCTGGTTCGGTACCTTAGGAATAGGTACCGAGTAGCCTTATCTCGCTTGCGGCGAGATTTGGTGATCGATGGGCGAATAGGATGGCTAGTATAGCCGCACGTACGAATCACGTAGGCGAGGAGCGTGCGTGGCTTTTGTACGGATAAAGCGATCGGAAACGGGCCATTTTGGTATAGAAAGGACGATTCTGATAGCTGGCAATATGGACGGGAAAGTGAGCTTTTATGCTCACTTAATTTAAAAACTCTCCAATTACAACGTCTAAATGGGATTGCTACCATAGTTCGCGGAAAAACAATATGCAGGTGAATCTACGCAGTTTTGATGAAACCTCCCAGTTGGC
>JAAERL010001148.1 GCA_024230435.1 Desulfobacteraceae bacterium | reverse complement strand
TTTTTCTCTGGCCCCATTTAGAATCGTCAGAACGGTTGGATAGGTAATATCGGCCGGTGTGGAGGTGGCAACGATTAGCAAGTGTCTTTTATTGGAGGTATCCCAAGTTGCAGAACCACCATTGTTATCCTTGTCGTCATTCTTAGCATTTTTTTTGGTCACTCTTGCTTTTTGGTTCACCGTTTCGATGATCCGGCAAATAGCTTTTTTACCAAATCGTTTTCTAAAATGAACAAACATTGTTGGATAAAACGGTTCTTTATCGCTGTAATCAGTAAAACCTAAAAAGTATAGCAGATAAGGATTTTCACGAATCTGCTCAACCGTTTCTTCATCGGAGGTCCCAAGTTTTTCCTTTATGATCAGAGCACCCAAAGCAATTCGCACTGACTTAGCGGGTGGACCTACTCCGGAACTTGAAAAGTTCTTGGCATAAGCTATTTCAAATTCTTTCCAGGGATTAAACTTAGCCAACTTCACCCAACGATTATCACTGCGCAACCGTTCTTCAAAGGGAAGATTAAAATTTTCGAATCCCATCTGCTTTAAATTGTGTTTATACATAAGTTTCCTGGTAAAAAGTACAAAGGTTTTTGTTGATTTTACAGAGTTTTTCAAGCACCTCAGACCTATCAATATGTCACATTTTATTTACAATTATAAGCTATTATGCGTCTTTCAGGAAGCCCTATATAACAACTGGGGTCTTTTATTAAAGGACGCAAAATATTGAATTAGTGACCAGCCTCTTATATTTAAAGTTGAAGACACAATTTTCCATCAAAATACTGCGTATTTAAAAAATAACGATCCATTTATTGCATTAATCGGTTAAGCATACTGCTTGTGCGATATAAATTCGGATAATAAGATGCTGCAGAATAATATGAGCGTTTTTTTCTGAGCTTAGTATGTTTTTCCTTTGCCACTTCCAGTGCTGAAGATTTAATTGTAGTGCCAAAGAGGCTATTTCGTTCCAACATAGTTTCTAATCGGTACCAGAAGGTGGAATATTTGCCATAACAGTAGACTATCGCACATAATGGAACGACAAATTTTCTCAAAAAAGGTGATTTCTCAACAATTTTAACCAATTTTGTCAAATATTGCATTCCGAAGCTCGGACGAACGGTGTAATGTAGATCTTTCAAAGTTATCCGACAATAGGTTCTGTTTAATTTTATTAAGGTTCGAAAATTTTTCATTTTGTATCCGTTAATTATTTAAAATATTTTTACATATTCATATGCAAAGTAATCACAGAGCCATAATTACCCCTGCCCCTACCGCAATTTGGTATATGATTTGAGTTAAATCTTTGCCCACTTGCAAATACTTGCCTTTGAGTTTGGGAAGGACCAAGATTGAATCGCCTCCGTTAACTTTTGTATTTTTTAATTTAAACCAGGAATCACATTTTAAAACTTTGCCGCTTGCACGAACCAGGAGGATGCGCTTTTTATTCGCGCGTTCGTTAAGACCTCCTGATTGTTCAATATATTCTTTTAAATTTTTATTTTTTACATAAGTGTGTGCGCCGGGAAATGCAACTTCTCCCTGAACAACGATAATGTTGTTTTTACGTGGAATATATATCTGATCGCCATCTTCAATTATTATTTCTTTGAAGCTGGTCTTTTCATTGATAATGATCTGTCCCCTGGGTTCAATTTTTTTTGCACGTTCTATAAAATTCAAAACGGATTTGGTTTCGGCGCTGCGCATTTCAGCTTCTTCTCTTGTTACAGAGGACGATGTCAATACTAAAGATTCTAATTCTTGCAGTTTGGCCAGCAATAGCTGTTTTTGTTTTTTTGCAACGCTTTTACGGAAAACCTGGATGGCTTCAATCTGTGATAACGATGTTAAATTCAGCCGGGGTATTAACTCGTCAAGTGGAATCATTTTCGGTAATACCAGGCTGTGAAGTCCATCATGTTCGCCACTTATGGTAACGGTTATAAAGTCATAGTTGTGGTCGGCCATAACGTTAATTTCAGTGCCTCTTTTCACCTTGACTTTGGGGGCTGCGTCCAGAGGGTACGTATGGATTACCTTTTTATTTTTGGAAGTCCAATTGGTTATTGTGACATTGGTTGCGGTTGGATTTGGAAGAGATAAAGACAGGACCGTTGTCAATTGAATTTCAGCAGATGGAAATTCAAATAGGAAAGGTCTTTTGACATCACCTGCAACGGTAACTCGATGCTGAAGATCACCCACAACGATGGAGTCGCCATCATGAAATTGTACTTGTTCCAGTTTGCCTTGAATCAGAAAGCGGTAAAGATCGAAACTTTTACTAACCTGGTTATTGCGAATCAGGTCTATTTTGCGAAAACTTCCATACTTTAAATTAATGCCTTTTGCTTTATCGATAAACTGTAATATTGAGTCCGAGGCCATGCCCTGGTAAAGACCGGGCTTGTTAACATTCCCGGTGACGAAAACCCAGACGGGTTGGGGGTCCACTGCATTGGCATAAACATATAATTTTTGATTATATTTTTGATGAACAGCGGCTTTTATAATTTTTATCAAGTTTTTATTTGCCACCCCGGCAACCGGCACAACACCAACCTTGGGGATAAATATGTACCCCTGGCTGTCTACAGTAACTTTAGCCTGATATTCCAGGGACCCCCAAATTTTTAGATTGATGGTGTCACCGATGGCGATCCTGTATTCAGGATTGAAGTGGGGAGCTATTTTTTTACTGAAATTTCCTTGAAAAAGAGTGCTTCCAAAAACTGGAATGTCATTATTAAATGGTGTGTTCAGGTTCGGTGATAAATCACTATCAGCAGTTATGGATTCACCAACAGAAATTTCCGCTGCTTGTATGGCAAAACAGGTAATGCTTAAAATAATAGCAAGAGTAAAAGAAATTAACTTAATAAAACGCATCAATTAATCCTTGTGATCTTTTATAATCGCCCAAATCAGTCCAGCTATTTTATTTGTTCCAGCTAAAAGCAGAGCTGTCATCATCAGGATTTTAAGTCTGTTTGGGTAAATGTGCCCATCAGGGAGGCTTGGAGCAGCAATTACTTCGAAAATTTTTGATATCTGCAGAGCTTCAATTTTGCTGATTTCATGTTGAACAATGGTTTTTTTATAAACCTCCGTTGCAAAATCGACCTCGTTTTTCAGTTTCTGAAATTCAAATATCAGGTCGTTTAATTGGACATTTTTAGAGCCTGATAATTTGGATTTGGTTTTTCTCAGGGCCGTCTTGAGCTCTTGAATTAATTTTTTCAATTTCAAGGCGTCTATGGTATCCGGCGCCATATAGCTGATTAGCTGATTGTATTCAGCCGTTTTTTCAACGATAGAAGCTTCAAGACTTGAAATAATACTGTTATTTACGGCAACATCTGCTGAAGGATCTACGATACTGTTCTGGTTCTGGAATTCCTTCAGCCGGGATATGGCCTGGTCCAGTTTGACTTTGTTCTGAGTCAATTGTGAGGCTGCAAAGGTTATTTTTTTCTCAGCGCGTTGGTGATTCAGACTGTTAAGAAAAGCCTCACCTTCTTTTAATAAAAATGACAATATTTGTCTGGATAGCCGCCTGTCCGTGCTTTCAAAGTAAATATGAGTTATGCCCGACAACTCATCAATAATGATACTAAGATGTTTCCGGTATAGATTTAAAAAATCTTCGTCTGAAGAAAAATAAAACAGCCGTTCCAAAATATCCGTTTGTCCACTGGTGTAGTGTTCGCGGAGTTTGAATTTCTGCTCGACTTTTTTAAGCATATCCATTGATTGTAAATATTCCACAACGATATTGGCGTCTTGCTGCTGAGAGGATAACCCGCCGCCGAATATTCCAAGTTCGATTCCGAAATTTTCCGGAGATGATAAATCCCGTATAATATAACTTGATTCCGAGCGATATTTTTCGACGCAAATCAAGATAAGATAAATGAGGACCAGGCAAAAAGGTATTATAATAATAGCCTGCCTTTTTTTTATCTTTTTTTTGATATTTTTTATTTTTTCTTTATTGATGTATCTTTTAAAAGAAAACAATTTTCTTACAATATCCTTAACACAAATGATGTCTGTAGCCCGTTCTATTAAGAACTCCGCGCAACTTCAAGTAAAGCAGCGTTCACAATTGACTTTGATAATATTTTACGGCGTTATCCATATCTTCGAAATAGTTTAATTCTCCATTTTCCAAAACTATTCCGGCATTACACATTTTTTTAAGCACCTTAGTATTGTGGCTAACCAGCATTATACAGCGTTTTACAGTGAGGTCGTTGAAAGCCGACATGCATTTTTTTTTAAATTTTTTGTCCCCTACAGAAAGAATTTCATCAATAAGGTAGCAATCGAAATCAAACGCCAAGCTCATGGCAAATCCAAGGCGGGCGCGCATACCTGATGAGTAAGTCTTTACCGGCATGGCGAAATAGTCTCCCAGCTCACTGAATTCAAATATAAAATCAAGAGCGCGTTTAACATCCTTGTCTGTTTTACTATAAAGCCGGCATATAAGTTTTGCATTTTCTTTGCCGGTAAGACTGCCCTGAAATCCGCCTGTAAGACTTAAAGGCCAGGAAAGATTCATATCCGATTCAATCTTTCCTGAATTGGGAAAATCAATTCCGCCTACCATTTTTAATAATGTTGATTTTCCTGCTCCATTCAGGCCCAGAATACCTATATTGACTCCCGATGGTATATCCAGGCAAACATCTTTCATGATGTACTTGCGGCCGGTTTTGGTTTGAAAATATTTCGTTACTTTCTCAAGACGGATCATGATGCTATGATTTTATTTTTCAGTTTAGAGTATAGCCACAGTGCAAGGATCGAAACGCCTACAGTCCAGAATATCGTGTATATCCGGCTGGCATCCTGGGTTTGAAATGCCGCAAAGTAGTAAGTTCTTATCAGCTCCATAAAATGAAGTATCGGATTCCACAAGAGCAACCATTTGTACTTATCTGGCACAGTGGCGACCGTAAAAAAAATCCCCGATGAAAAAAAGAGGGGACGCAACATAATCTTAATTATTTTTGTATAATTTTCCGAAAATGTGCCAATCACGGCGCACAACAATCCAAAACTGAAAGAAAAAAAGAGCAATTGCGCCAATATTAAAGACAGGCCAAAGATATCATCTATAGCTGCATCGAATCCGAGGAATTTACCAAGCGACATGAATAGCAAAAAAACGGTGAAATAGACCAAGCCTTCAACAAATACCCTTGCTATCAAGGGATCGATAGGTTTGACCTGACGGTAGTTGAACAACCCCCGGTTTGCCTCAAACGCCGCCATTGATCGATTGGTAATATTTGCAAAAAGCTGCCATGGAAGCATGCCAGTCATAAGAAACATGGGATAATCAATTCCCGGCAGTGTTTTGCGTAAAGAAAGACCGAACATGACCCAAAACACGGCAATTATTGCCGCCGGTTCCATGATGGCCCAAAAATAGCCGAATTTTTGAGAGCCGAACCTTGTTTTCAGCTCGCGTAAAAACAGGGCATTAACGACTGCTTTTTGTATTTGCCAGCAAGTTCTAGTTTCCATTTCCAGATTCCACCATAATCCGTTTTTATCAACGGTGGATGAATTCGAATTACGATTATTGATAGAATAATAATTTAAAATGCCGTCATGACTGTTTTTTGATTCTTATTAATGCAAATGCCGTTTTCCGCACTGCTGGCATCATAAAACTCTGAGTGTATCATTTTCTCTACTTGCTCAATATCGTTAGGCGTATCCACTCCCGGTCCGGTGCGCCTGGTTTGTATGCCGCCAATCGGTACGTCGGCTTGCAGCAACCGCAGCTGTTCCAGGCATTCCATGCTTTCCAGTTCTGAAGCCGGTATCTGGCTGTATTTGCATAACAGCTCGGAACGATAAGCATAAATTCCGATATGCTTCATGTATCTGGATTTTTGAGCATGCGGGGCCATGAAAGGTATTGGCAGCCGGCTGAAATATAAAATATTGCCGCTATGGGTTGTTATTAACTTTACCGTATTGATATCCTGCGCTTCCTGGGCGTCAATAGGATGGTATAGCGTCATAATCTTATTCTCAGCAGATGCGTGCATTGCATCAGCGAGACGATCAATATCGTCCGGCCTGATCAGCGGTTCATCACCCTGGACATTGATGTAGACCTGGGCTTGAATTTTTTTAGACACTTCCACCACACGATCCGTACCGGATCGATGGTCAGGCGATGTCATCATTGCTTCACCGCCAAAGCGCTTAACGGCATTGGCAATGCGATTATCATCCGTGGCGACAATGGCTCTGTCTGCTGATCGTGCGCAACAAGCGCGTTCATAGACATGTTGAATCATGGGTTTGCCGCAAATATCCGCCAAGGGCTTGCCTGGAAACCGTGAAGAAGCATAGCGAGCCGGTATAACAATCAATGTACGCATAATTAGCCTGTAACAACCAGTTCTACAACCAATTTTATAACCAATTGTAGCAAAGATCTTGCCTGTTTCGCTTTAGTCTAAAATAGAGTTTTTGTAATAGCGGTATCATGAAAACACTTCTCCCGCTATACGGTATTAGATTAAAGCAACATCCATAAATACACCTATTCATAAAAAAACGGGTATTTCAATCGACACTACCCATTTCCGCTTATGGTATTCATGGGCTATTTTTTAAATTAAGTAATTGCCAAACCTGATAAATCGGTAGGACTGCTTGTTTTGTGCGTTGGCGCCGTTGCCAAACAAGGTTTCAATTTTTCCCTTATGATTAGCATTTAGACTTAATGGAAATACTTTTTAATGTATGAAAATCATATTTCCAATCTGCACAAGCAATACCACCAGGTTCAAATAATCAACCCAAATATTCACTATTATTTAACTAATTTTAACGCTTGCCTAAAAATCATCGTCACTTAATTGTTATATCTCTGAATAACAGCATCTGGATTTTTATAATAATGACGATTATATGTCAATAACAATTTTTTGCTTTTTTATAGTTTTTTGCCCCTTGGATAAGCTATTGGCAGTTCGCCGAAACATGCATGGCTGTTAGCCTGACAAACATATCAATGCTACGATACTTTGTATTCGCAAGAGGCAGGGGTTGGAACCACAGCTTGGAAGAGGTGTCATAGGTCCGGGTTTTGGTAACACCGATTCAAGGGCCGCGCTTATCGGCGCAGGCCCCTAATAAATATTTTTGGTTTGCCTGGTTTTTTAGGCAGCGGCAGGCAAAAGGTTCCGCCTATTTGCATGTAAACGGATAGAAATGATGATAGCAGTATCCGCCGGGATCGCCGTATAATATTTCGGTTTCGGCCATGCATGCGCCAATCATTTGTTTTGATACGTCCTCAAAGTCGGGGCGGCTTTCTTCCTCTTGCTTGCATTGCATGCATATCGGCTCATGGTCGTATACGGATAAAATGCGTTTTTGATCATTTTTCAAGGGCGCACTGCAACGTTGGCAGGCGGTTGCACACGATAATTTATCTTCCCATTGGTCCATTTTTCCATCCTTTTCTTTTTGGCCGGATGGCCGGATTCGGTAAATACGGTTTGATCAGGCATTTTCGCGCGGGCCTTTTTGGCATCATAAAACATCTTCTTTAGGATATTAAACGTTTAATAAAAAATGTATTTGGTTTACGCAACGTGTTTTTTGTTTTATCTGCCCGCCAACATTGCCAGTGATCACCAGTTTTTAAGTTCGCGGACTGCCTTTGCCGGATTGATGGAACGTTAATTCGGCCTACGATCTTAGCACCTGAAATAGTGCGTTAATACGGTCTGGTTGGGCGTTTGCGCTCGAAGTTAATTTTTGGTATTTCACACCAAATGTTCGCATCTTGCGATTGCAGGTTGTATTAGGCGCGTTAAGCGTCAAGGCGCTGCATGCGATTGCCCTGGGGTGCGAAAAACGCGTTATTGTTGTTTTTGTGACACTATGTTACCAGAGCAATAAACTATAATGTGCTATGATAAGCATTATATATGTAGGCGCCACCAGGGTCGGAGTATTTGAGGTTTAAATTTGAGTCTGATTAACATATGCGCAATAGCTGTCGCACTTGCGATGGATGCATTTGCCGTTGCCATTGCAGCAGGTATAACTCTGGGAAGGGTTGGATTCCGCCAGAATTTCAGGCTGGCCTGGCATTTCGGTTTTTTCCAGGCTGCTATGCCTGTAATAGGCTGGTATGCGGGGCTAACGGTTCGAGACATGATTGCCCTGTATGACCATTGGATTGCATTTGGGCTATTGCTTTTTATATCCCAGGGAATGCTACGGCAGGCTCTGAGTAAGAAAGAAGATGATAAGCGTGTTAAAGATCCTACAAAAGGCGTTGCCATGGTCATGCTTTCAGTGGCAACGAGTCTTGACGCTTTGGCGGTTGGCCTGACGCTGTCTATGATAAATGTTTCGATCTGGGCGCCTGCGGCTGTGATCGGGGCAGTGGCCTGTGTTTTTACCACAATCGGTATGCATCTTGGAAAGCATGCTGCCAAAGCTGATTTTATGCGGCGTTATGCAGATGCCTTTGGCGCGCTGGTGTTAATTTTGATTGGGTTGAACATCTTGCGTGAGCACGGTGTGTTCAATGCCATGTAAATCAATTTTGGATACTATTCTTGCATATCAATCTTGCATATCATTCTGTTTCGACTTTTTCCACTTTTCGTAAAATCTTTAGTGCGTCGGGAAAATTGAGCCGTTCGATTTTTTGATCCAATTCAGCCACCAGCTGGTTATCAGCGCAGTTGATCAGCAAGCTTTTGGCTGTTTTCCAGGTACTTATGGCCTCAATATCGCCGGTTTCGAGCAAATTGGCCAGGTGGCTTAATACCTGTTCGGGACTTTGGCCGTCCGAAGTTTGCTCTTGCATATCACCAGGGCCGGACACCTTAGTCTCGTCTTCTGTGTCCAGGTATGCGCTGATGGCGCCGAGGGCAATCTTGAGCCGGGTTTTGAGCTGGGCCAAGGCTTTTTGCCAATCGTTGCTTTGATCTGCAACGGCTTTTTCAACTTCGAAGGCGGCTTTGGAAAGCGCTACCGCGCCGGTCTGGGAAGCGGCGCCTTTTAAGCTATGGGCTATGCGTTTTGCACCAGTCGTGTCTCCATCGGCCATCAACCGCCCGATGGTCTTGTCAGTCCCATCGAATTCAGACGCAAACTCACGCATAATATTAAGATAGATATATTTTCGTCCTCCAAGCCGCTTTATGGCGCCTTGAGTATCCAGGGTTATACTGTCTTCGTCCGGTTTTTGCCCCGGTTCGTCATGGCGGGCACGATCCGTAATCTTTTTGCCTGGGGTAATCCATTTGGCCAGCACCCGGCGTAAATCGTTGTCGTCAATGGGTTTGGTAATAAAATCATCCATGCCCGCGGACCGGCATTTATCGTCTTCGCCCTTTAAGGCATGGGCCGTCAGGGCGATGATGGGAATTGCTTTTTGCTGACGGCCCGACTCCCACATGCGGATTCGCCCGGTAGCCTCGTAGCCGTCCATGACCGGCATCTGGATGTCCATGAGTACGGCATCGTAATAGCCTTGCTGTGCGCCGGTCACTTTGTCCAGGCCGATGCTGCCGTTTTCGGCCAACTCAACCACGGCGCCCATCTCACTGAGAAGGGCCAAGGCCACATCGCGGTTGAGCGCATTGTCTTCGACCACCAGCAATCGCCGGCCGGCCAGCATCTGGTTGTACTCGGCGCGTTTGACCAGAGGCGGACCAGCGGCCTTTGTCTGATTGAACAACTCAATCAGGATGTCGAAGAACGCGGAAGGCTTGATTGGCTTGAGCATCAGGCGATCCACATTTGCCAGACCGGTTTGCTCCTGCACCAGCAACTGGCCGTAGGCGGTGACCATGATGATGATCAAGGGTTCCGGTTTTGAGAATCCGGGCTGATGGGCGTGCTCGGCTGCCGTCAACCTCATTTCGCGGATGCGCTGGGCGGTTTCAATACCGCTCATGCCGGGCATTTTCCAATCCAGCATCACCAGTTGGCAGGTCTGGCCGGTGGCGCTCTTTTGTTTAAGGGCTGTCAGGGCCTTTGGGCCGCTGTCCACCGCCGAAACCTCAAAGTTGAAAGATTCCAGTATTTCCACCAGCATCTGCCGGGACGTGGCGCTGTCATCCACAACCAGGGCCCTGAGCCCCCGCAGGTCCGCCAGCATGGGAATGGGGGCTTGTTCGGCTTTTTGCTGCTCCAGGTTAACCGTGAAGCAAAACTTGCTGCCTTTGCCGGGTGTGCTTTCGAGCCAGATCCGGCCGCCCATCAGCTCGGTAAGTTTGCGGCATATGGCCAGCCCGAGGCCGGTGCCCTCATGTTGCCGTGCCAAATGAGTTTCGACTTGGGTAAAAGGGGAGAACAGCCCGGGTATCGCATTGGGATCAATGCCGATACCCGTGTCGCTGACCGTGAATTCAAGGCGCGTCCGATCCACCGGCTGCCCGGTGGCCAACGCCACAGCTACGACGATTTCACCTCTTTCGGTGAACTTGATGGCATTGGCCACCAGGTTGGTCAGTATCTGGGCCAGCCTGCCGGCATCGCCGAAAAACTTTCCAGGCGTATGCGGAGCCACGGTGACAATCATCTCCAGGTCCTTGTCTGCCACCCGGTTGCTGAACAGATCGGTTAGTTGTTCCATCACATGGCCCAGATCGAAAGGCATGCACTCCAGTACCAGTTGGTTGGCTTCTACTTTAGAAAAATCCAGAATGTCGTTGATCACATTCAACAGGCCTTTCGAAGCGATCCCCACTTTTTCCAGATAATCGCGTTGTTTGACCGTCAGCTCAGATTTGAGCACGACATTGGTCAGACCTATTACCGCGTTCATGGGGGTGCGGATTTCGTGGGACATATTGGCCAGAAAATCGCTCTTTGTTTTATTGGCGGCTTGCGCTTCCTGCCGCGACTGACGTAGCTCCTCGGCTTGAATCTCCAATTTTACATTCTGCTTTTCCAACTGCTTTGTACGCTCTACGACTTTTTCTTCCAGGTTTTCATACAACAGCGCGTTTTCTAATGAAATGGCGGCCTGGGAAGCCAGCGCTTTGAGAAGTTGAATCCGTTTGGGTGTAAACGCCCGGGCGGTCAAGTTGTTCTCTAAGTACAAAATACTGTTCAACTCGCCTTTATGAAGCAACGGCATGCATAATAAAGACCTGATGCCGCGCTTGCGAATGTATGCTTCTCCGCTAAAATCCCCCTGGTTGACAGCGTCATCGAGCACAACGGTTTGCTGCGTACGGGCCACATACTGGACGATGGAGGCGCACAGGTCGCCGCTTTTTACAACGTCAACCAATTGGAGGACCTGCACATCGTCTTTATTAAGGTCACATTCGGCGTAAATGAGCCATTGCCTCTGCTTTTGCAAAAGAAGATACCCTTTTTGAGCGCCCGCACTTTGAATCACAATTCTCATCATTTTTGATAACAACCGGTCCAGAACGATTTCTCCGGACATGGTTTGGGCTGCTTTTATGACACTGTTCAGGTCCATGCGCTGCAAAGCAGAGTTTGATGTACTAATGCTTACCGTTTTCGTGTCATGCCAGGGTATAAGGGTATCCTGTATTAAGGGAAATTCATTTTTCAAATGCCGGGCTTTGGCATTGGCCCCCCATATTTGATAGGTATAATGTGCGTCCCTAAGATAGGCTTTTGCGATCCTGGGACGGTTGTTTTCAAGATAAAACCGGCCTGCCAGTTCCAGGGCCAGTGCTTCGTCATTGGTGTATTCATGTTCGCTTGCCAGGGCAATGGCCTGATTGTAATAGTTCTCGGCTTTTTCATAATGATCAAGCACCCGTGCGCGTTCGGCTTCGACCAAATTCCATCTGTGCAGATAATTCATGGGAGCGTGAGGCGCCCATTTTTTTATTTTTTTCTGGTTCGCATCCACTTTTCGCAGGGTCTTTTTTAGACTCGTTTTTTTAAGATTTGATTTTTCTGCGTAGCTATAATTGGCAAGCCGGATAAGGGAATCATAAAAATGAAATATAAAATAAATAGCCGTAACCATGTTGTCTTTTGATAATTTTGCAGCCAGCTCCGTAGCGTCAAAAGCTTTTGAATACTCTCCGAACAGATACCAAAGTATCATTTTAGTATTGTATATTGTCCAGATTGCATTCTGGTCATTTGCTTTTTCATGCAAAGGCAGCATGATCCGTTCATCGTACACCTTGCCGGCAAGTTCACACGGATCATCACTTTCGCCTAAAAGGTTCAACACAGTCTGGTGAAATATTTTATTGTAATTTACATAGGTTTTTTGGCCTAAACGGCTTATGTCCGTATCGTATTGAGCAATCTCATGTTCGAGAGCTGTCATTTCTTTGCCTGCGTAGAACGAATTATAGCAGTACATGTGCGCACAAAGAGCGGCATATTCATGATCTCCGGCTTCCAGAGCGCTTTGATAGTTTTTTTGCAGAGATTTCAAGGTTTGTCTGAGATGCTTTGTAAAAATACTGATGCCGGAGTTAATAGCCACTATTGTCCTTATTTCGATTTCTCCGGCTTTAAATCGCTCCATAAGCGTTAACGCGATCCTGCCGAACCGCTGCCCGGAATTAATCTCTCCGGTCACATTGCTAAGAATCACTCCGTAAATAGCATAGGCAAACGAGGAATAGGCGGAATTGCCATGTTTGATCGATAAATTGGTCATATGAAACGCAACCAGCGGGAGCAGCTCAGGTGTGACATAATAAGCACAACTAAGAAGTCTCACCAAAAGCCGCATTGATGCGAGCCTGACCGGGTCAGTCATTTCAGGAAGATCGATAAAATTCTTTTCCTTTTTAGCCCCCACTATCAGCTTTGTTTTCAGAAGCTGTAATAATATGTAAAATTTATTTGGTTTTTCCGGTATTCGCACACCCAATTGTTTCAGCATGGACAGACAGATTTTGATGACATCCTGCAACCTGTTCTGGGCAATATAGGACATAATGCGGACATTATGAATTATAACTTCGTCAAGCAGGGTCTTACTTTTATCCTCTACAGACCGTGCAATGGTCTCCATCTGCTCGAACTGCGAGTTCAGGTACGCTGCCTTGGCAGCTTCCACATGAATATCCAAAGTCAATTGATACTGCTTTTCCCAGCAGTCCTTTTCCAAAAGAGAGATAGCATTTTTTAAGTATTCAAACGCGGGTGCATAGGCTATCGAGGATCTTGCTTTTTTGCCCGCTGTCAAATTCAGCGAGGCTAGCTCGCTGCGTTCAGCATCAGTTTTAATCAGGCCGATTCCCAAGTTAAGCTGGTTGACAATATCAAATATCTTTTCATCCCGATCAACCGGCGCAATATTTTGCAACATCAACCGGCCGATCTGCTGGTGAGCCGTCTGTTTTTGGTCTTCTGGAATTATAGCGTAGGCCGCCTGCCGGACCCGGTCATGCAAAAAACGCATGCGCCTGACGATCATAGCCGGAGATTGGGGGACGTCATCGTTAATTTCCAGCTTTGACAGAGGCAGGATCAGCTCCTCGATCATAGCGGGTTTCAAATCCTTAAAGGTATCGGCAGCCGTTTTTTTATAAATGGCAGACAAGGTTTCCAGATCAAAAAGGCTTCCCGCACAAGCTGCCAGGCACAAGGTCTTCTGTGCGGATTCAGGCAGTTTTTTCAGCTTGCCGATCATCAGCTCCACTACATTGTCTGTGATATTAACAGCCTTGATCCGGTCAATGTCCCATTGCCATCCGTATTGCCCTTTAGAGTTCATTTCGAATATTAGCAGATCTTCATCGTATAACGTATGAAGAAACCGGTTTATAAAAAACGGATTTCCGCCTGTCTTGCGTATCACCAGATCCGTAAGGGGACGGACCGTTTCCCTGTTTTGATGCAGGCTATCGGCAATCAGTTGGTTGACATGTTCGTGCTCCAGAGGTTTTAGATGAATCAGGTTAACCGGGATATTTGCCTTGTGCATACTGTTAAGTGTTTTAGCCAGGGGATGGGACGGGTCGATCTCGCTGTCCCGAAAGGCCCCGATCAGAAGCAGACCAATGTTGTCTTGATCAGTTATCGCGTGTTCAAGCAGTCTGAGTGTTGCTGAATCAGCCCACTGCAGGTCATCGAGAAAAATGACCAGGGGGTGTTCTTTCCGGCAAAACACCTGCATAAAGTTTTGAAATACTAAATTAAAGCGATTTTCAGATTCAGTTGGCCTTAGACTTGGCACTTCAGGCTGGGGTCCAATAATCAGTTCGATTTCGGCGATCACATCAATGATAATCCGGCCGTTGGGCCCTAAGGCGGTGAGCAGTTTTTCCCGCCAGTGCGAAAGCTTTGCGTCCTTTTCTGTCAACAATTGCCGGACCAGTTCTCTAAAAGCTCTGACCAGACCGCTGTATGGAATATTGCGCTGGAACAGGTCGAACTTGCCGTAGATAAAATATCCTATTTTTGGGGCAAGCGTGTGGGACACCTCTTTAACAAGCAAGGACTTGCCGATACCTGAATAGCCGGAGACCATTATGATCTGGGCATCGCCGCTGTGGGCCACACGCTCAAATGCGGTCAGCAGGGCGCCGGTCTCTTTTTCGCGGCCGTAAAGTTTTTCCGGAATCCGTAAACGATCCGGGATGTCTTCTTGGGCAAGGGCAAACGGCGCCGGTGTGCTGCTTTTGTTCAAGTCGGCCAGGCATTTTTCCAGATCGGCTCTGATGCCCCAGGCGCTCTGGTAGCGCTCCTCGGCTGCCTTTTCCAGCAATTTGAGTATAATGTTGGAAATTGAGGCCGGTAGTTCGGGATTGACCTTGCAGGGGGCAACCGGTTTTACGGCAATATGAGAATGCACCAGTTCCATGGGGTCTTCGGATTCAAAGAGCCTTTTCCCAGTGAACAGTTCGTACAATGTCACACCGAAAGAATACAAGTCGGTGCGATAGTCCAAAGTGCGATTCATGCGCCCGGTCTGTTCCGGGGACATGTACATCAGGGACCCCTTTGGCGCATCAGGATCTATCAGAGTGGGTTGCTCCCTGGGCAGCCGCGTGGCGATCCCGAAGTCTATGAACTTGAGTTGTCCGGTAGTCCGGTTCAAAACCAGGTTGTCGGAAGTGATGTCCTTGTGAATGATATTGCGCCTGTGAATTTGCCCCAGAATCTCAGCGGCGCGGATTGCAAATTCCAGTTGCCCGGCCAGACTCATCCCGCGTTCATTGATCCAGTGTCTCAGGGACTCACCCCCAAAATCTTCCAGGCATATCATCAATGTGTTTATGTATTTTTCGAGGCTTAACACCCCGGCAACACCCTTTATATCCGCCAGGCCAGCCATGATATCATATTCCTGGCGGTAGTTTGTCAGCTCTTCTAACGACGGATGACTTTGTTTCAGGACCTTGAGAACGACCGGCAGCCCGTCCTTGTCCCGCACGCCCCGATAGACCAGCGAGTTGGAGCTCTCGTGTATCCGTGCGCTAATCCGATAGCCGGGGATGTTCGGCAGTTTGTCGTCTTGGTATTTCATAAGTTGGATCTTTAGGGTCTTGAAATATGCCGGTATCGAAGGTTGTTGCGCCTGATTTGGATTCGTTTTCAAAAAGCAAAGATGGGTGCATGCTCAAAGTCTTTGCTCATTGGCGAAACAAACGAAAATGAATTCAAGGACAATACAGGCAAAAGCCATTTAAATCAGGCCGGGCGCAAGTGGCATATTTGTATCTTTCACACCCCTTAAAATTCGTAATTGAAGCCAATTGAGATTACCTCGGCCTCTAATGTAAGCTTGGAACCGACACCCATCGGAACATCCTCGCCATTTTCGGTAACACTGTTGCTAAACATCTTCTGATAGGATAGATCCAAAACAAAAGATTCAAAAATACGGTAGCTGAATCCGATGCCGGCATGATGCTCAATCATGGTTGGTCCGCCTGCATGGGCAAATGCATCTTCTGGTCCAATGGGAGATTTACCGTAGTTGTAGCCAAGCAGCAACATTGCGCGCTCGTTAACAGTCCATTTGATCCCGGCTTTAAAAACGTGCTGATCCTGCGTCCATCCATATCCGCCTTCGCTGACCTTATTGCTGTAAATCTTTATACCGCTCCAGTTGATCCATTCATAGTCCAGGTACAGTGACAGCACCGTGTTTGGATGCCATGCCAGACCAAAAATAGCCAATTGCGGAAAATCTAACGAGTCCATAAGTACATCATCATATTTGTCAAAGCGTTGTGTCCACTGCCGTGATTGGTAATACAGGCTCAATGCAAAGCGGCCATAGGTTTTGTAAACTCCGAGTTTAAAGCCATAGCCAAAGCTCTCATCGGTTTCATTATTTCCGGCGGTCATCACAAAACTCGCGTTGGGCGCATTTGTTTTAAATCGGGAATAGGTTCCCACCAAGCCGTAGGAGAACGACACAGTATCGGTTAGCTTGTATCCATGATCAATGGCGGCATTAAACAATCCAAACTCAGTTTCAGTGTCAAATCCGCCCATGCTGCCGAAGGTCGTGCGACTGGCGCTGAGGTTCGCGCCCTGTCCTCCGGCTATATTGACGCCCAGAGACAGGTAATTTTTTTCGTTCAGGTCCGTGACCAGGCTGATGTTCTGCATGTAAACGCTCTTGCCGGCAGTGATGTCCCCATCTGCATCGTTGGCATAAGGGCCATCGGGCTCAAGCAGGTAGTCATAGCTATAAATGTCCCATGAAAAATTCAATTGCGGATCCAGATGGACCATGCCCGCAGGATTTATTGTCACCCAGGATGCGTCTAGCGGATCTGCCGCGCCTGAGCCGCACAGCGCATTTTGCTTTGCCGACTTGTGAATAACCTTAGAGCCATTGCCTGCGTGAACTGTTACACACAAAGCTGCTAAAACGAATGCAGAAATGGATATCAGCATTGCCGCATAGCGCCAATGCTTTGTTCTAAGCGAATTAATTTTCATTTGCTCATCTCCATACTCTACTTGTTCAGCAGGGCGGAAAGCTTTTCCGGATCAACGGGTTTGGACAGGTAATCGCTCATACCCGCCTGCAGGCGCTTTTCACGATCTTTGGAAAACGTATGGGCTGTGCGGCCGGTAACCGGCAAATTGCGATTCTGGCAATTTGTCGAAGCACGGATGGTCCGGGCCGCTTCAAAGCCTGGCATTGCCGGCATCTGAACATCCATCAATACGATATCAAACTGATAGCCGGACAGATAATTCACGGCAATTAGACCGTTTTTGGCAATAGTCGCCTGGTGACCCTAAGCAATGCGAAGGTCATTTGCTGGCTAATATAATATAGTTGTCCTCCTTCAAAAAAGTGTTAAGGTTAGATTTTTGCCGGTCTGTTTGTGTGTCATCGGCCTGTTGGAAACTTTCGAATATTTGTTTTATTTGATTTTTAGGGAAACCGGTTCCGGTATCCGGGACCTTGAAATCCAGCAGCGCAGATTTGCCGTCTGCCTCACCGGCTTGACAACTGACGGCAATCTTGCCGGCCGCGTTAAATTTAATGGCATTGTTGAGCAGATTGACCAGGATTTGCCGCAGCCGCACGGGATCGCCAATAAGGCAATTCGGCGCCTCGGGGGCTACGTCCAATTTAAGCGCCTGATTTTTCTTATGCGCATTTACTGCCAGGGTGTCCACGGCGTCTTCCATGATCTCGCGCATTCTATAGCCAATTTGTTCCAAATCAAGATAACCGGCTTCCATTTTGGAAAAGTCGAGGATCTCATTGATAATATATATAAGATGACCGGGGGATATTTTTAGAAGATGATCGGCGGATATTTTAACGGCCGGCAAATAGTCTGCCTGTTGCCTGGTCAGATCCGTACCCTGGGCCAGCGCTCCGGTACGTTCGGCCAACCGTATTTCCAGATCTTCGTTAAGTTGGCGAATCTTTTTTTCGGCTTGTTTGGTTTTCGTAATGTCCGTCAGGTTTGCAACCAGACCAATAGGATTTCTTTGGTGATCCCTGAAAACACCACTGCTGATGAAAATCACCGGTACATCCCGGCTGACTGCCTGCGTTTTGAGTCTACGGCATACTTCGTATCCGTTAAGATCACCCGTTTTCACATCCAGCAAAATCAGATCATAAATTTTGATAGCTACCGGCTCAAGCGCTTGCCTTCCGCTCAAAGCGATCCGAACTGTGTAACTATGCTGGACTAAAATTTCTCGAAGAAGTTTCAAACTAAACCGAGAGTCGTTCACCACCAGAATTTGTGCCGCATAAGTTTCATTAGATGATGCAGACATTTGAAATTGATCTCCCAATTGTCTTCCATTTACCTATAATATAGGTGTCAATTCTTACAATCAAGCAATTAAGATGGTTTTTTTAAAGTCTACTACTATTTTTCAAAACCTGCTGAATTTATAGGTATTTTTTCAGTTGCCGGAGTTCGCCGCCGAAAAGGTTTCCAATACCATCGATATTAGTTTAATAATTAAAATGTTAACTCAGCTTCGAAGTTTTGGCGTAAATGAGTTAAGAAAAATCAAGGTCTGTTTTTAGAGTATTGATTATCAATTGTTAATCAAATAGCCTGATAATTTGTCTTGACAACTTTACATGTGTGGTTCATATGTAGTTCATCTGATTGGCATGCAATTTAACATGGATTGGATTTTAGATAATGCTCAACCCACAATCTCCTATACCGCTTTACCGGCAATTGGCCGATTTGATTACAACCAGGATTCGTACAGGACAATACCCATCCGGCGCCAGAATTCCGGGTGAGCCCCAATTGGCAAAACAATTCATTATCGGCCGTCCAACAGTGCGCCAAGCTATTGAAACTTTGGTGCGCAAGGGCCTGTTGACCCGGAAAAGGGGCTCGGGCACGTTTGTATGCGAATCCCAGCAGGAGATTGACCTTTTCAGCCTGGAAGGCACCTTGGCGTCATTTCAAAAAAAGGGGGTAACGCCATCAACGCGGCTGGTAACGCCCATCAACCGCCAACAGGTCGCCGCGCATCCCCACAATCCTTTTTCCGGTCATGAGGCGTATTATTTTTCACGTTTGACCGAGGTGGATCAAGCCCCCGTACTATTGGAAGATTTTTACCTGAATTTGGATTTATTTTCCGGGATCGAAAATATGGACTTGGAGGGGTACTCTTTGTCCGCCATTGCCGAAGAACAGTTTTACCTTCGCCCGGCAGGCGGCAAACAACTTTTCAGTATTGGGTATGCGCAGGGGCGCAGGGCAAAGCTGCTGGATATTTCGGCTCAAACGCCGATATTATTGGTGCACCGCTTGCTGCACTTTCCCCAAACCCAGGCAGGTGTTTTTGCCGAGCTGTGGTGCCGCGGCGATAAATTTGCTTTTTCTCAAACTATTGGAGGGGCTGTTTATGCTTAAAAGAGGGTATTTTTCTAATTTTGGCGGAGCGTTTCTGCCAGAGGTGCTTACCGCCACCTTTGATGAATTGGAGCAGGTCTTTGAAGACGCCAAGGCTGATCCCGGTTTCTGGAAAGAATATGAACATGTGATGTCCACGTATTCATGCAGGCCCACTCCCCTGACCTTTGCTGAAAATCTGACACGCCATTTTGGCGGCGCCAAAATTTATATTAAACGTGAAGATCTCAACCATACCGGCGCGCATAAAGCCAATAATGTCATGGGCCAGGGGCTGTTGGTCAAGCGCATGGGTAAATCCCGGGTTATCGCGGAAACCGGTGCGGGCCAGCATGGTGTCGCAACTGCCACCATGGCGGCGCGTTATGGATTCGATTGCACCATTTATATGGGAGAGGTGGATGTGCAGCGCCAGCGGCCTAACGTATTTTGGATGCAACGTCTGGGCGCTGAAGTTATACCTGTAAAAGACGGCACACGTATTCTAAAAGACGCCATTAACGAGGCTTTTCGGGATTGGGTGAGCAACATGGAGCATACACATTACGTGCTGGGAACTGCCTGCGGCCCCCACCCGTTTCCTGAAATGGTAAGTTATTTTCAAAGCATTATTGGCAAGGAGGTGCGAAGCCAGATTTTAGAGGCGCAGGGCTGTTTGCCCAAGCGGGTGTATGCATGTGTAGGCGGTGGGTCAAACGCCATGGGGCTTTTTTCCGGTTTTCTCAACGATCCGGTTCAACTGGTGGGTGTTGAAGCCGGAGGCCATGGTTTAAACAGCGGCAAACATGCCTCCCGGCTATGTTCCCAAGACGCCAGTGTGGGTGTTGCACAAGGATATAAAACCTATTTTTTGCAAAACAGTGACGGCCAGATGCTCGATACCCATAGTATTGCCGCAGGGCTGGATTATGTCGGGGTGTCTCCCATCCTGGCCGATCTTAAAGAAAATGGCCGGGCCCGTTTTGAGGCCGCCACGGACAGCGAAGTGGTTGCGGCAGTAGATCTGGCCATGCGCAAGGAAGGATTGATTCCGGCCCTGGAATCGGCCCATGCGTTTGCCAGGGCTTTTCAGGAAGCTGCTGAAATGAACCCTGAGGATTCTTTGATCATCAACCAAAGCGGCCGGGGTGACAAGGATATTTTTACAGTGGCCGATGCCTTTAACGATCCGGCATGGCAGCAATTCATCAAACAAAAAGCGGAGCAATACAATGCTTGAATCTTATCTGCGTGAGCAAAGACGGCATAAAGACATTTTGTTGATGACCCATATCGTCATCGGTTATCCTAGCCTGGATGCTTCTTTCGAGATCATCAGCACCATGGTGGATGCAGGGGTGGATTTGATGGAATTACAGATTCCATTCTCCGAACCCATAGCTGACGGGCCGGTGATTTTGCGGGCCAACCAGAAGGCCCTGGCCAATGGAGTAACTGTAAAGCAGTGCCTTGAGTTTGCAGACAAAGCGGCCAAGATGTTTAAGATTCCGTTTTTGCTGATGACTTATTATAATATTCTTTACAAGTACGGTGTGGAAGCATTTACCGATAAGATGGCAGCCATGGGAATACGGGGCGCAATTGTTCCCGACCTTCCTCCCGAGGAAGGCCAAAGCTATCTTCAAGCCATGGACGATCATAAATTGGCTCCCATCTTTATCTATGCACCAACTTCGAGCCTGGAGCGGATGCAAAAAATTGCGGGGTATGCACGCGGTTTTATCTACTGTGTGGCCCGCAAAGGCGTTACCGGCCAGCAAACGTCATTTTCCAACGAACTGGAAAGCTATCTGGCGCGTTGCCGCAAGTCTACTCAATTACCATTGGCCCTGGGGTTTGGAGTAAAGGAAAAAGCAGACGTGGATTTTCTGAAAGGCAAAGTGGATATCGCTGTCATCGGCAGTCAGACCATTCGGATAGTGGATAAAAAGACAATCCCCGCCGCGGGTGAATTTTTGCGGTCTTTACGGGATTAGGATGCTATTTGGGCTGAGTTTAGCAAACCCGAATAGCATCATTAAAGAAATTTATTGGCCGGTTCGCCTGCACAAACGTTTATAAAGCTTTTCAGCAATTGGGCCGGGCCTGCCGTCGTTGATAAGCTTGCCGTCAATTTGGCAAACCGGCAGCACTTCGGTTACGGTTCCGGTTAAGAAGACTTCATCGGCGGACAGCATTTGCTCTTTTGTAAACAGGTTTTCATTAACCTTTATCCCTTCTTCCTTACAAATTTCGATGGTAATCTTACGGGTTATGCCCGGCAGTATTTGCCGGGTCAATGGATGGGTGTGCAACTCGCCATTTATAGCGATAAACACGTTTGATGAGGCTGCTTCCCGAACGTTTCCGGCAGGGCTGATAAGAATGGCTTCGTCAGCGTCTGCTTCAATGGCTTTTTGCTTGGCCAGGACATTGGCAAGCAATTGCACACTTTTAATATCGCAACGGCCCCAGCGGGCATCTTCCATGCTGATCACTCTGGCTCCGTTGGTGCGCACAGCTTGAGGGATTTGAGCAAGCTCACGGATGGTCATGACAAGTTGCGGTTGCGCCTTTACCGGGAATTTATGGTCTCGCGGGGCAACACCTCGTGAAATTTGAATATAAATCCCTGCGCTTGAAATTTCGGACCGCTTAAGTAATTCCAGGCTGGCTGATTTCAGTTGAGTCAGATCAACTGTAGGAAATTTAAGTTCTCTTAAGGATCTTTCAAGTCGGGAAAAATGGTCATCCAGGGCAAAAATTTTGCCGTTATACGTGGCCAGAAATTCATAAACTGCATCACCGAATTGGTAACCCCGATCTTCTATCGGCACTTTGGCTTCTTCAATAGCGCAAATGGTTCCATTGATATAGGCAAGCTCAGGCATTGGCCCCCCTTTATTTTGTCAACAACCCGCCGGTCTTTAGCCGAGAAGTTGTTGACCGTTACTATTTCAAATGACGGATTTGGAACTCTCTAGCGTTTGAAATAGTAATGCCTCTTGCACGCTTGGCGCAAGAGGCATTTTTTTTATTTGAAATTTGGCAACAGATTTTTATTAGGAGTTTTAAGGCGAATGGTAAAATCGCCTAAGCCGCGGCCTGTACACTCAATTCAAGCGTTTTGCGCCGTGAGTATTGCACAAAATAGACGCCCGCTAAGATGCCAAATCCAATTAGCGATGTTGTAAAACCGTGTATCAGCAACAGCAAGGTGGCTGCGGTCGTGCCAAGGCGCTCCAATGGAGTTGACTTATCACTGAGATAGCCGATGATGGTCGCCCCCAGGGCCATAACTCCCAGCACAACACCGCTAAACACGACAAGAAATTCTAGTAAGTTAAAGCTTACATTGGGATCTAAAATCCAGGGCATCCACAGAATAATCGGTGAATAAACGAATGCGAACGGAACATAGAGTTTTGCCGACGATAGGGCAAAAGACATAAAGCCCGTTTTAAACGGGTCGCCTCCCGATATTCCGGCGGCGGCATATCCCGCCAGGGCCACCGGAGGAGTAACATCGGCAAGTACGGCATAAAAAAGCACGAACATATGCGAGACCAGAGGAGAGATTCCCCATTGGGTCAGGGCCGGGGCGGCAATCATTGATGCGATGATATACTGGGCGGTTGTAGGAATACCCATTCCCAATAAAAAGCAGGCCACAGCAGTAAAGGCCAGTGTAAAGAAAAGCGTTAACGGCTCAAGGCCCAGTGTATTGGTAAAATCCACCACGTCAATGAACGCGGCGACATTTCCGGCCAGTTCGATAACGGCAGTGGCGAATTTTAAACCAAGTCCTGTCAGGGTAGTAGCGCCCACGATAAATCCTACACACGCACAGGCGGCGCCGATGGCCAGGGCGTTACGGGCGCCCCATTCCAACGTATCCATGATGGCGGGCACGCGCATTGTACTCTCTTCGTAAAATACTCCGATGGAAATGACCAGTAAAAGTCCCGCCATAGCACACTCTGCAGGACCCAGTTTCGCCAGGGCGGCTATCAACAGGCCGGCGCTGGGAATCAATCCTATGAGCCAATCCTTGCGATCTGAGATTTTGAAGGTAATCATCAGACCTGCCGCCATGAAGATCAGCCAGGCTGCGGCCCAGCCAGACGAGCCTGCCAACGGGTTGATCCATAACGTTGCAAAAGGCGCTGACAAGAACATGGCCACAAGCATGGTGTAGGTTCTGCGGTGAATTTGTCCAATGGCCACCGCGTAAAAAATGCCCCAGTAGGCCGCCAGGAAGGGGCTGGCGCCGGAAATCAGCAAGAATACGATGATAACCAGGGGAAATACGAGCAGACCTTTTTCCTTTAAAACGGCCATTACTTTTGGCAGTTGATCCTTGGGCAGACCGGACAGGCCCTGCTTTTTCGCTTCCAGGTGAACCATCCAGCCCACGGCGAAAAAGTGCAGAAACGATGGAATCACGGCACAGGCGGCGATTTTAATATAAGGTATGCCTAAAAATTCGGCCATGATAAAGGCCGAGGCCCCCATAATGGGCGGCATCAATTGACCGCCGGTGGATGCTGCCGCCTCCACGGCTCCGGCAAACACGGGTTTGTATCCCACCCGCTTCATCAGCGGTATGGTAAAAGCGCCGGTAGTCACGGTATTGGCAATCGAGCTTCCGTTAATTGATCCTAAAAAGCCGCTGGAAACCACCGAGACTTTGGCGGGTCCGCCCACGGTTCCTCCGGCGACAGCCATGGCCAGATCCATGAAAAGCCCGCCCAATCCGGTTTTGGAAATAAAAATTCCGAAAAGTACAAAATGAAAAACAAAGGTTGCTACAACTCCCAGGGGAATACCAAAGATGCCTTCGGTTCCCAAGTACATATGCTCGATAATCCGGTGAACAGAGTAACCTCGATGGGCGAAAAAGCTAAGTCCCGGAATGTCAAAAAAATAGGGCCCCAGGTAGCAGTTGATCAACACAATGAAGGCAATCAGCGGCAGGGGCGGTCCAACGCTTCGCCGGGCGCCTTCCAGAACCAGTAAAATGGCAAAGCAGCCCACCACCAGGTCAGCCTTGACGGGCAGCCCCGCACGGAATACCAGGCTGTTGAATTCTAAAAAGATATAAATGGATGCAATTGCGGCCAGCACGGCAAAAAAAACATCGAAGTAGGGAATGTTGTCGTTGACATAGTTCACACTTTTTCGGTTAAAAGCGGCAAAGATGGTATAAATCCACTGAATGATAAAAATAAAAATCAGGGCCGCCAGGGTACCGAATAAAAAGACACTCCAAAAAAACATGGTTGCATTCAGATCCTGGAAGGCAACGCCGTAGTCAATGTTTTTAATACCCCAGAGTATAATCCAGACAAGCGATCCGGCCATAATCGTGAAAATTGGCAGGTCCACGGTTAACGTCAGTTTAGGGCTTAAAAATTCTCTGCGCTTAAAATAGAGAACAAAACAAAAGGCCGCAATACCCGTTGCAAGGATAGCACCTGTTTCCAGTTTGAATATTTCATGAAACATGACGGCAAGCAGGGTGCTGCCAATGAGTGCATAAATGATATCATGGATAAAATGCTTTTTTCCCTCTGTGTTTTTTTTGCGGATGGTATAAAACATAAAAACCAGAGGTAAAACGAATGCCAAATGAAAAGCCCGGTGGCGCCACTCCTGCAACACACCGAATCCGGCTGTGTAAATATGAAATAGGGAGAGAATCAGGGTCATCACAAAAACGAGCTTCAAACTAAATCCGCTGATTTGCCGAAAGCGCATTTCAGGATCGTATTTTTTGATCTCTTCGTTCTCGTTAAGGGGTATCTGTTTTTCTTGCATATCCTTTCAGTCCTTATTCAAATTCGAGTATCAGCTTGCAGATTCTTGGCTGCTATCGCCGGAAGACGGGGCGTTGCCGGTTGCAGCCTGCTGCAAGCGTAATGAATTGAGTGTAATAATCTTGAAGATAACATATTTATAGGCAGGCCAAGTGTCCGCCTTGATGCGCAAAAGGGTATCGCCGGCCAAATCACATAACCTTAAGCTATAGTTGTCTATCTCCAAACGGTTGTCATAACGATTATTTGCCCAGATTAGAAGTTCCGGGATAACCCGGTGCATATTGCTTATCCGGTAACCATCGGGTTCGCAGATAAATTTTTCCTGACCGAAAGCCGCATAGGGCAAACCCACATTGGAAGATTGAAAGCGTGTTTCATAAAGAATCATATTGTCATTGCCGCTGATACGGAAGTATTCCCAAACCGGTGAAAGCTCCACAGAATGAATGTTGTGATAAGCGATTTTTTGCCCTGCCCGCATTTTCCGCAGAAATACAACGCTTTCTTTTTTTACTGCCGTTATGCTCAATACCCGCACAGGTATCAGCGCCGTTGCAGCCAATAAGATAAACACAAATAAAACGGTACGTTTTTTTACCGGCATTTTTTTTAAAGCTGGCCTGTGTAATTTAAATACCATTGGAGATGCAACAATCCTTATTACTCCATGCTAAAACGATCTGCAGTTAAAGAATATACCATCTTGTATGTCTTTTTTCCCGTCTTGTGCGTTATGCCAAAGATGCGAATACGTAAAGTATGCAAACTGATCAGCAAAACTTTGGCGGGCCTTGAAGACGAATAAAAATCGAAGCTCAATCTGGTATATTCTTTTGCGCCAATCGCCTAAAGTGTTGATATTTTTTTTCACTGTAATCAGAGAATTTATGGCCCGATGATCATAATTTTTTAACGACGCCCTGACGTTAATACCAAATTTGATCATCGAGCCCTAAATTTAATTCCTATTCCTAATGATTTATTTTAAAACGCCTTTTTCACGATAGTATTTTTCCGCGCCCGGATGCAAAGGGATCGCCATACCATTGAGCGCCGTTTCCAAGGTTACTTCCTTGCCTTTGGCATGGGCATTGGCCATTGTTGCCGAACCGCCTTCCCACAGTGCCTTAGTCAAAAGGTAAACCGTCTTTTCAGATACTTTTTCATCAACGATCCATTGGGCCATGGTGGTAATGGTGGTGGTATCTTTTCCCACGCCTGGGTAAGTATTGGCCGGAATGACTATTTTAGAGTAAAAAGGGAACATCTTTATCAGCTTTTTGACATGATCTTCTTTTATGGATACCAGATTGACGCCGGTTTGAGTGGCTAATTCAGTAATCGAGGCGGTGGGCCATCCGGCAGTGATAAAAGCCAGGTCTGCCTGTTTGTCCTTGAGCCTTTGGGACGCTCCGGAAAAGCTAAGCCAATCCACGCTTTTAAAATCTTTATAGTTCAGGCCGTGACTTTTAAGAATACTTTTACAATCCACTTCGGCTCCGCTGCCGCGGTCGCCGGGCACCAGACGTTTGCCTTTCATATCATCGGTGGTTTTAACACCGGCGTCAGCCCGGGCGACGATCTGTATCGTCTCGGGATACAATGAAGCGATACCGCGGATGTTTTGAATTGGATTGCCTTTAAACTGAGCCCGCCCTTTATAAGCTGCAAAAGCCACGTTGTTTTGTACAAAAGCCGACTCGATTTCATGCTCTTTAATCAGGTTGCAGTTGGCCACCGAAGCGTTTCCGGACTGGGCGGTTACAATGACCTTAGGAACATTTTTGGAAAGGGCCTGGGCAAGTACGCCGCCAAGCGGGTAGTAGGTGCCGCCAGTGCCGCCGGTGGCGATGGCGAAAAACTCCGGTCTTGCCAGGGCCGGGGTTGAAAAAACAAATGCCACTACGAGTGAAATAGCAAATACAGTAAGAATACGACCTTTTTTCATCATCCGTGTCTCCTTTTCTGTGTTTTAGGCGATTTGCAGTTAAAGAATATACCATCTTGTATGTCTTTTTTTCCGTCTTGTGCGTTATGCCAAAGGTGCGAATACGTTAAGTATGCAAACTGATCAGCACACTTTGGCGCGCCTTGAATACAAAAAAAAATCGAAGCTCAATCTGGTATATTCTTTTTCGCCAATCGCCTTAAAAAATGTTTCACCCCTGCCGGAAACGGGGGGTTAATAGTTTTATCCGGTTGCGCCGGTGTTGAAGCCAAAATGCAATCCTTATGCCACGGCACGTCAAACAAGTTATAAGTCACTGAACATAAATAATTTCTTGTTTTTTTATTTTGCCGCATACTGTGGCACTTTCTTTGCGAGAAGAATACTATCTGAGGCGCCGGTCAAGATGGATATCGCTTGTAATTGCTCGGGATCGCTTTATTTAGAGGTAATTAAAGAATGGGCCGGATTGGCTGGCTTGAATCACGGCCGATTTGATGAAATCATCAAATTTGATGATTTCATCAATTTGTCCTATAAGACGATTGATCAGATGCAAAACAGGCTAAAGAACAGGTCAAAAACAGACTTAAAAAAAAATGAGCGCAATAGTATGAGAGCAACGAAGAATCGAATTAAGCAAACCGGCTGTAGGCCCTCAGGTATATTTGCTATGGCCCTTACCTTGGCGGGTGCGGTTTTTTTTTTATGGGCGGTATTGGCGCCGGTTGCAACAGCAGGTACTTCAATCTCAAAAATTGTGGAGCATAAGGGGCATTCAGTTCAGCTTTTCAATACGCCTGAAGAGCAACTTCGTTATTGCCAATCGTGGTTTCCCAATTTGGAGGCCAAACGGGCGGCTTTCGAAGTCCTGCTGGAACATTTTGACCATCCCGTTTCCATTCGCGCAGAAGCACACCTTGAATTGGCTTATCTTGCCCTGGGCGATGATTATCGAGTAGCCACCGAAAAAGACTGTGATCTATCCATTGCGCTATTGAGTAACATTCTCAAGCTTTATGCCAATCAGCCTGCCGTATGCGCAAAAGCCGCCTGGTACCTGGGCTGGATATACGCGGATTTGCTGGGCCGCAAGCAAGAGGGCCTGATTTACTATAATTTTATTGCAAACAACTATGGCGAAACTCTTTTGCATATCGAGCCGCCGGTTCCCTGGGTGAGCCTGGTTTTGCCGCAAATCGAGACTAAAACGCCAGCGGTTAATGAAAATCCAAATTATTCCTGGGGTAGCATTGCGCTGCTTGAGATCATTCGTCATTGCAAGGATGACGGTAAGCGATGGCGGGCGTTTAAAAGACTATGGGACGGCTATCGCAACAGCCCGGCCATCGGCTATGCGGTGCGCAAGTTGCTTAACACCGAAAAATTGGCCCTCAAGGCGGCTCCTTTTGCACACATTCTAATCAAAGAAAACAAAATCAGCCATTGTCTAAAAAGCGATATCGCATCGGTTTTAAATAAACCTGGAGCAAACAAAGCGCTTGGTCCGGCCGCTTGCGGGACAAAGCCATGAAATTGATTCCCGCCATGCGTCAGTCTTTTCGCAGCCGGCTATTTTTGGCCCTGGCGCTAATCATTTTTATTTTTATACCGGGCTCGGGCTATTTTTCATACATTCAGGGCTGCAAGGCGTTGGAAAAACAGATGCAGCATTACTCGATCAGCACGGCTTCCCAGATCGCCGAGCGCATCCGCCAGTTTCTTTCCCAGCATATGGATACCGCTAAATTGATCAAAGCTTTTATTCAAAACAATACAATTGACATTGAAGACACAAAAGCCCTGATTCACTACTTTAAGTTACTCAGGGGAGATCATTCGGACTTTGTGAATATTTATTTGGGGGACGAAAAAGGCAACTTCACCATGGTCCCGCCCCAGAAACCTGAAATCCATAAAATCTTCGATCCGCGCAGCCGCCCGTGGTATAAAGGCGCTGCTAAGGCTGAAGTTGCTCATTGGACCGATGTATATCTTTACGCATCTACACAAAATCCGGGAATTACGGCATCGATTCCCATATATGACAATTTGGGAAAGCTTCAGGGTGTTTGCGGCATAGATATCGACCTGTCTACCTTTTCCCGTTTTTTACAAAACATCCATTTTGAAAACAAAGGATATGCCTATATCATCGAAAACCGTCAAGGGCGGGTTATTGCCCATCCGGACCTGGTGCAGCAGACCTGGGACCCCGGGCATATAGAGCTTTTAAGCACTTGTCTGAGAGATCTGAAAGCGGCAAATAAACAATTCGGGCTAAGCGCTTTTGAAGGAGAATACTTTTTCACGGCTTACGCCGATTACCCCGGCAGAGATTGGACTGTGGGCGTTACCTTACCAATGACTGAATTTTTGGTTCAAATACAGAACATCAAAAAAACGACCCTTTCACTGGTATTGGCGGGTATGGTGTTGTGCTCCGTGCTCAGTTACCTGTTGAGCCTGACCATCGTGAAGCCGTTAAATGCCTTGCGCCAGGGTATTGAGCGTATCAGTGATGGAAACCTGGATCATAAGGTATATCCAACCGGTCTTGATATTGCCGATTCGCTTGCATACTCGTTCAACCAAATGGCCGCTTCTTTAAAGCAGAGTCAAAAGGCTCTCAAGCAAACCTACATTGAATTGTCGGAAAAAGAAAAGCTTGCGGCAATAGGCCGAATGACAGCCGGTATCGCCCATGAAATCAAAAATCCCCTTGGGGTGATACTCGGATCGGCCCAGGTCGTGGCCAATTCCGAACGGCCGCTATCGATGCGCGAAGAAGCCGCCCGTTTCATCGTTGATGAAACCGAGCGCTTGAACAAGACCTTGAATTCGTTTTTAGCCTTTGCCAAGCCGGCGTCTCCGGTTTTCAAACCAATTGATGCGATACAGATTTTGGAAGAAATTTTGGCCGCCACGGAATCGCAGTTCAATCAAAGCGGTATTGACGTAAGAAAAAAGATCACGGATGAAAAAGGATTTTGCCTGGCCGACAAAGATCAGATCAGGCAAGTGTTCTGGAATATCGTTCTTAATGGCGCCCAGGCCATGCCCTCAGGCGGGCAATTAACCATTAAGGCAAAGTATATCAAAAACGCAAATCCGAATTCAGGCTCCAAATCGTCCAATTTGAGCACAGAGCAAGAGCGTGTATTGGAGATTACCGTTTCAGATACCGGCAAAGGTATTTGTCCAAAAGACCTGGACCGGATTTTTGATCCGTTTGTAAGCTTAAGAGACGACGGCGTCGGGCTTGGACTTTCCATTGTCCGTCAGTTGTTGAAAATACACCGCGCCAAGATAGCGGTTAATAGTAAAATTGAACAGGGTACGACATTTATACTGACTTTTCCATGTATGAAATGAAAGTAAATTTATGAATGCAAAAGTCTTACTGGTAGAAGATGAGGCCCGCATGAGGGCCGTGATTAAAATGATGTTAAGTGATATGCCCCTTGATTTTGTCGAGGCTGCAGATGGCCGTCAAGCTATTGAAACATTTGATGCTGATTCTTTTGAATTAATCATAACGGATATAAAGCTGCCACATTCCAACGGGATGGAAGTTCTCGCGCATATCAAGCAAAGCGATCCTGAATTGCCGGTAATTGTGATCACGGCTTTCGGGTCTATCGATAATGCCGTAAACGCCATCCGGAAAGGTGCTTTTGACTATGTAACCAAACCCTTTAAAGAAGATCATCTGATCGGTTGTGTTAAAAAGGCCCTTAAGATCAGCCGGTTAACATCCCAGGTGCGCTACCTGAGAAAAGAAATAGAAAACAAATACAATTTTGATAATATCATCGGCCATTCGCCTCCCATTTGCAAAGTGCTGGAGCTGGCCGGACAGGTTGCCCGCACGGACACAACGGTTTTACTTGCCGGTGAAAGCGGTACCGGAAAAGAATTGATCAGCAGGGCGGTGCATTACAACAGCGAGCGTTCAGGCGGGCCTTTTTTGCCGGTGAACTGCGCGGCCATTCCATCTACACTACTGGAGGCCGAATTATTCGGATATGAAAAAGGAGCGTTTACCGGCGCTCATGGGCCGCATAAAGGCAAGTTCGAGGCGGCCGCGGGAGGAACGCTTTTTTTAGATGAAATCGGCGACATGAGCATAGATGTCCAGGCCAAGCTATTGAGGGTATTAGAAGGCAGGCGTTTCGAGCGTCTGGGGGGCAATCGGCCTATTGCCGCCAATGTGCGTATTATCGCGGCAACCAACCGCAATCTGAAAAGTATGGTGGAGCAAAAACTGTTCAGAAGCGACCTTTACTACCGAATTAATGTTTTTCCTATAAATCTGCCCCCCCTTCGTGAACATCGGGACGACATTCCTGAACTGGCCTCCTTTTTTGTCAGAGAGTTCAGCCTTAACTTCGGGCGCAAAGCACCTTGGATTTCAGAAACCGCCATGGCCTGCCTGAAACGTCATCCCTGGAATGGCAATGTTCGCGAATTGCGCAATGTGATCGAAAGGGCCATGATTTTGGCTAAGGCAAATGAAATCCGTCCCGAGCATCTCATACTCAACGATTCACCTGAAGCCCAATTGGACAAAATGGCTATAGATCAAATCGTACCTTTTCTGTTGAGCAATGACGGAATTGACATAGAGGATCTTGAAAACCGTATTGTAACCCATGCCATGAAAGTTGCCGGTAACAATGTCTCCAAGGCTGCCCGCTTGCTTAACCTGACCAGACCGACACTGCGATATCGGCTCGAAAAGCTGGAAACAAAACAATATTGAGGATTGCTTTGCAAATACGATTCTGGAATTCTACAAACATTGAGGAAAAGTATGTCATCTGAAAATTTAATGGAAAAAGAAGAAAATATTGCTGCCGAACTCAAACGCTGCATGGCGAATTTGCCTTTTGTTGCATCTGAAATAGAGCCAATCGGCGGTGTAATAAAAGCGCAACCGGAGCATTTTCAGGTAGAAGAAGTATTGCCTTACGAACCCTGCGGAGAGGGAGAACATGTTTTTGTCACCCTGCGTCGCAGCGGCTGGAATACCGTTGATGCCGCCCGGATGTTGGCCGAAGCCATGAAAGTCAGGGCTGGCGATGTGGGATGGGGCGGCCGCAAAGACAAACAGGCCGTAACCACCCAGACGTTTTCAGTGCATTTGCCCTTGAACAAAACTTTGCAAGATGTCAGCCGGATGTTAAAAACACTGCCATTTGAAATCCTGAAAATTGCGCGGCACAAAAACAAATTAAAAACAGGCCATGTGGCCAGCAATCGCTTCCGGATTCTATTATCCCAAACTGCGCCCGGTGCATTGTCCCAGGCCCAATCCATAGCAGCTATTCTAAAAGAAAAAGGATTGCCAAACTTTTTTGGGCCCCAGCGATTCGGCATTGATATGCGCAATTTGGATCGCGCCGCGCATTGTCTGAAACAAAAAAAGTTTTTCAGGGGAAAGTCCAGCCAATTTGTGCTTTCAGCCTTACAAAGCGCCTTGTTTAATATCTGGTTGCAACGGCGCATTCAAGATGGGCTTTACAATAACATTATCAAGGGCGATATCGTTAAAAAAACCGATACCGGCGGCATTTTCGTGGTCGATGATGAAAAAGAGGCCAATGAGCGTTTTTCCCAAGGTAAAATTACTTTTACCGGCCCTATCTATGGTCATAAAATGAAAACCGGCGACGGCCCGGCCCAAGAAAGGGAAACAGCCGTGCTGGACGCCTTTGACCTGGATCTTCCAAGTTTTAAACCTCTTCGCGCTAAAGGATCTAGACGCCCGGCGATTGTTTTTATGGACGATCTGAACATCAGGGAAACAGATGACGGGCTGATTTTCAGTTTTTCTTTGCCTTCAGGCTCTTATGCCACCATTGTGATGCGCGAGTTCATACGTTCGGAAAATTAGGCGATTTGTGTTAAATAAAATACTATCTTGCATGTCTTTTTTTCTGTCAATCGCCTAACGGCAAAGCCCTTTTCATGTCGTGCCGGGAATCCTCACTGGATAATTTTAAACAGCAGCGCCAACAAAGTTGCTATAAACTTACAACAAAGTTGACACAAGTCTACGATATTTCCGCCATTATCGATTAACCAAATAAGCTGATAGCACACCAGTAGAGCAAACTAATGTCACATGGCATGCTTGTTGCCAAATGTTATGAACTTAGAGCTGAACGACAAATTATCAGGCTCATATCAGGCTCATATTAGGCTAATATTTAAGAAAATTTCAGAAACAATAAACACTATTGAAAAGGAATTATATTCCATGGCATTTGATCCAGCACAATCTTTAAACAACTACAACGTTTACCAGAGCGGGCAAAATGACACCGATAATAGGACAAATCAAAACAATCAGCTATCAGGAAGGTTGAAATCCTTAAAGCAAGAGCAACCTCCTAAAGCGAGAGCTTGTAATAATAAAAATATTGATGGTGCGAAATCTAAAGGGTTCGAGTTAAGAAAGCTTGCAAGACAGACTATTAGAAAAGTCGCTTATTCACAGAATAATAAAAGTAAGTTCTTTTACGAGGCAGTAAAAAATGGAGATGTTAAGTGGGCAAAGAAGTGGTTAGAGGCCGGTGCTGATGTGAATCATGTTAATGGAAACGGCATAACACCACTATGCAGGGCGGCATGGAAAGGCCACACCGATGTTGTAGAATTGCTGCTATCGCATCCTGAAATTGATGTGAATAAGGATAGACCGCTATATTGGGCAGCAAAAAAGGGCCATTTCGAGGTTGTAAAATTGCTGCTGTCGCATCCTGAAATTGATGTGAATAAGGATAGACCGCTATATTGGGCAGCAAGGAAGGGCCATTTCGAGGTTGTAAAATTGCTGCTATCGCATCCTAATATTGATGTGAATCATGCTGATAACGATGGCTGGACACCCCCACTTTGGGCGGCAATCAATGGCCACGTTAAGATTGTAAAATTGCTGCTATCGAATCCTGGTATTGATGTGAATCATGCTGATAGCGGTGGCTGGACACCCCCACTTTGGGCGGTAATCAATGGTCACGCTGAGGTTGTAAAATTGCTGGTATCACATCCTGGTATTGATGTGAATCGTGCTGATAACGATGGCTGGACACCCCTGCTTTGGGCAGCAAGATATGGCTACGTTGAGATTGTAAAATTGCTGCTATCGCATCCTGAAATTGAGATGAATCAGACTAATATATTCGGCCAAACAGCGCTACATGCGGCAGCAATAGAAGGCCACGTTGATGTTGTAAAATTGCTGCTATCGCGCCCTGAGATTGATATTGGCAGACGCGCGCGCAGGTATTTAGATCGGCTTGTAGACAACAATGATGTGTATTCCATTCAAGAGATTGTTTTAAATGGATGCTCCAAAAAGGTCTACGGCCATTTGTACACTAAAGCTAATGAGGCTGGTAAGCCGCACCTAATAGAAAGGCTTAGTCACCTTTTTACCGGCTATGCAAATACTCAGGCTCTTGGCGGTCATAACAAAGCTTAT
>JAAERL010001147.1 GCA_024230435.1 Desulfobacteraceae bacterium | reverse complement strand
GTAGAAACCCGTATGAAAAAGTATCACACAGGAAAAATGAATGTCGTCTAGATTTGAATGCTTGACAAAACTGCTCTCAATGCATTCATTCATAACGATGACACGTAATGAATCCTTGAAGACCATCCTGAACAGATTTGCTTAATACGAGTCATAAACCATTTATTGGACTAAGGGTTTTACCTTACCACCTATTGGACTAGCGATTGCACGTTGGATTCTGCAGGCGTTTGAGCAATTTCCAAACTAGAAAGCGCTTGTATACTTGTATTAGGTCTAGTCTTAAGGTAGCTCTAACTATTATTGCAAATGGTGCACGATAACATCATCACTTCGTCGCCCTTGCGACCGTGTCTCGGAAGTGTGACAAATCGATTTACCCATTCCAATTTACCCAAAAATCAAACCAAAAAAGCAATTTTAATTTTTAATTTTGAAATTTTATGTTAGCCAAAGCAAGCCAAAGTACAAATGGGCTCGCCCGTGCCTTTTGGTTGCTACGTGCCCTTGCTTTTGCGTCGTGGTTCTGCACCTGGTTGAAGCTCCATCCACGGCCCACATGCTTAGCTTCTTGGTGACATCCTTGTCCGTGCCTTGTTGTTTGCAAAGTTCTGTTGCAGTCAATTCTTCCATCATCTGTTTTGTGTCCGTGCAGCCTCTAACTCGCTTGCTTG
>JAAERL010001146.1 GCA_024230435.1 Desulfobacteraceae bacterium | reverse complement strand
TGATGTGCAATTATGCCGACCTCGACGACAACCAACATTTGAGCCACCCTGTGGACAGTATAAACCTCTCAAACGCCACCGAATCTTTTCCCAACAACAATATAACATTGTTGGGTGATCATAGTGTCTTCGTTTCCTTATAAACCGACCATATCCATGTCATGTGATGTTGTTGTTTTTTATGAAAAATTGGCAAAAATAGACCCATCTTCTACTCGATATTCATCACCGATGGAATCGATTACCTCACAAAATACTGATACACAATCGATTGTTATGTAATATAGATCACTCGGCATGGTCTGGGGGTGTTCAAAAGTATGATATGGCCTTTGCAAACATCATCTCCGTAGCAACGTCGGCAGAGGGGTGGTTGTGGTATGCTGCGACCATTTCTGCCAATATGAGGCAAATATACTGCCATTCAGATCAAACCCGTTGAACCATATCGACACCATAATATATACTAACGACATATAACACCAAATCACAGTTGCTCTAATGTTTATCGACTGTAATCATTTGATATGTATGACACGGATTTAGCGTCATTGGACCTTTTTTTAGGGGACACATGACGTGTGTTGTGGTCGTTTGTAGGCGAGACCGATGACCGGCTATGATCGGTAGGGGTGTGGACTATACTGCTGGAGCGGCAGATCTGTCTTAATAAGTGCTTGGGTGGCTGCCTACCACCGTTGATGCTGCCATGGTTTGGGTGGTTTTTTAATATTTGGTGGCCAATTTTGGCCGTAGAACTACGTAGGAATTGGTAGGGTTTTTGTTTTGAAGCCTCCTGCCGAGTTTTTTCAAAATGATTTTTTT
>JAAERL010001145.1 GCA_024230435.1 Desulfobacteraceae bacterium | reverse complement strand
TGAAGTGAGAAATAAGCCATTTTACGCAATTTTGATATTCATTTTCTGGCTCTGAAATACACTACATTCATTCGGGATACTGAAAATAGATATGTTTTGGCAAAAAAATCTCAAACTTTCGTTTTTGACAGCTAATTGTAAGAATCCGTTTATAATATAAAGTTTTTACCTATTAAAATCACCTAGGTGGCGCAGAGGTCAACGCGGGGACGAACCACGGCCACGCAATTCAAACCCCTAGCTTGGAACACCCTACTTCCCCAACGCATATCTAGGCCCCTGGTTTGAATTAGGGCATGAAAATTTTGAGGATAATTTTCCATGCTTGTGTGCTTAGAGTGAACTAGTTTTGGGGCGCAGATTTGTTCTTGGGAACCTGAAATGATCTGCTAATTTTGGGACGTAAAGTAGTTTTCTCACGGAGCAGATTTGAGAGTCGGTCCTGCACGGCAAAAAACAAAAATTGCAGGACTCAACGTGAGTAAATTGGCTACCATTACCCGGCGTTCAGTTTTTTGCGAGGATTCCGAATCTGGTCTCGGATCCAAAATCGGAGCAACATAGCCTGAACACTAGGACGGCGCCCTTTTTGACACTTTAAGCCGATCCAGCTGTAGGTAGACCAGAGTAGGTTAATTTGTGGGCAAAGCTA
>JAAERL010001144.1 GCA_024230435.1 Desulfobacteraceae bacterium | reverse complement strand
GCCAACCGCCACAAACCCACACAACAGCTTGTCCCCCCACTCACTCTGTTTGGTTGGATACTAACGACACAGCGGAAGATCGCAGTATATCAGAAAGGGTAAGATAACCATGCCAGTGGCATTTTTAATATCGTCTCTGTGAAGGGATGATTTGCTGGCAAATTTACTGGCGAACCGACGTTAAATGAGGTGTCCTCATCAATATATTATTTCCTCGGCATTTGTGCCTGCGTCGGCCGATTTGGATTGGGGCAGTCTCCCCAATAGACGTCATTTGCGCACACCCAACTGATATATTACTTCGGGCCGATGTTGAGGTGCTCGTTCGGTAATTAAAATTCTGTGCAGGGTGGCCGGCTGGTTGATTATGATATGAATATTATATCATTATCAACAGGTCATTGGCAAAATATCATAATGGACTCGGCGTTACGATTAAGAGGGGAAAACCTTATTTTCATTCGAGCGGGCAACGGCCTTCCATTGAGTCGTTTTGATTATCTATGCCATTACAATTTAACAACATTCTCACGCCTTGCTGACTTCCCCTTTTATTCACTCTCCCGCTTTAACCCCAGCTCAACCGGCTCATTCAACAAATATAATATAAAAAATGTCGCTTAAAAGGATCAATAAAGAACTTGTCGACCTCGGAAAAGACCCCCCGGCCAACTGCTCAGCTGGACCAGTTGGGGATGACATGTTCCACTGGCAAGCAACTATAATGGGACCTGATGAGTCTCCTTACGCAGGTGGCGTTTTCTTCCTTGATAT
>JAAERL010001143.1 GCA_024230435.1 Desulfobacteraceae bacterium | reverse complement strand
TCCTGAACCCTAAAATGGCCAAAAAATACATTTTTGGAAGGAAATGGCCCTCTTCTCAAAAACTTTTAAACAATGATTGGCATTCCTGCAATTTTTCAGGAACTTACATTCTTTAAACTACGGTAGGCCAAAATGGTCCTACAAAACTTGGATTTGCGGTGCAGTTAGTAGCTAAATTCAACCATGCTGGATGGAGCCTAACTGAAGAGGTTGTTTAAATGTTATCCCGCTTAGATGTTATCCCAAATGTTATCCCGAATTTTGGACTTTTTTATATTAATTCCCACGCTAGTAGAACATTTTGGTAAATTTTCCATTTTCAGCGCGCCAGCCAGTGCAAATCTCCTGGTCCCTTTATTCGCACCCCCATCCCATGGTCAATCAGTACCTGGTGGGTTTCCCCCCCCCGACCATCATGCCACATTTCGTTCCTTAAATTAATAGTGACCCCTCTCTAGATCCAACATTCACATATCTTACCTCTTACTAATTATTTTTAGCTACATTTTAGCTATATTCTACATCAAAATGTACCAGCTTCGTAAAAAAACATACAACACACAAGCACTTCTCTCCTGCCCGATCTCCACGCTGACATCTGCTCATGGGCCAGCCATCCCCGTCGCCGTCGCCGCCGTCGTCGTCATCCATATCGACGTCGCCGTAATTCCTCCCTCACCACCAGCCGGCTGAGCAATTTCTCCCCCACCCCCGAATCCAGCCG
>JAAERL010001142.1 GCA_024230435.1 Desulfobacteraceae bacterium | reverse complement strand
TGGTACGACATCTAATTTCAGGGCTCGCTTTACATACTTTTAACCCTTTCCCTCCGAGAGGGATAGTGCAAAAAACATCAGCGATGACCATGGCGCATCCTCGTCCTGCTCACTGTGCCTCTGGCCTGGGGAACTTACACCGGCTTTTTTTTCCAAGTATGGCTCTTGATCCTCTTTTTTATCCTGCAGCAAACATCTTATTTTGAGACCACAGCAGCCAGGTTCAGAATCATCCATACCCCTGGCTTTCTTCTCACAGCTGCCGCAAACCCAAAACCATCTTTTGTGCGGAAAGTTTTGTTTGGTACTTTCATCAGGATTGCTATGTGCACCTCCAAGAGACAATGTCCTCACACCATAAGGTTCAAGAATAGAAGTAATTTGATTTTTTAATGCATCCTCACAACACGTAAATTTGGTTCCTTTCTTAAACACGTTGAACTGCTCCGGCAGCATGTTATTTTGTGTTGTATTATTATTATTTGGTACAGCAGCCATGACATAAATTTTCTTTGTGCACAGGCGTCACCAATTCAATTTTCCCAGGCCGCAGAAGGACGAGTTGCCAGTGTGCCAGGTTGTTGGACTGTGCTGCTGCTGTGGTGCTTATGATAGTACTTCTATTGTACTACGTAGAGTTGTGCTTCGACGATACTCCTCATGGCTGCTACGTCCGGAAGCTCGGCCGCTCGACGCACGGATGGCCGGCCGGCCGCGAGCTGCTTCTTCGTTGGTAGGCGTTGGCGTCAAGAAGGCCTCGGGGTTAACCCTACCTGGGGTTAACCCGCGAACGTGGTGCGTTCGCGAACGAAAAAAAAACACCTCA
>JAAERL010001141.1 GCA_024230435.1 Desulfobacteraceae bacterium | reverse complement strand
GCTGTACGCTGACCGGATTGACTGGGATCGAATCTAACTGTAAACGTTGCAGAACCGCCCGAAGCAATTTGGCTTGCAGGATTTGAAACAATGCTAAAATCAGCGGAGTTGGTTCCGCCTACCGCCACAAGCGGTGAACCCGAAAGAGTCAATGAACTTGATCCTAAGTTTTCAATGGTAAAAGTCCGATCAACGGTACCTGCGGTAATATCGGTGCTTCCGAAATCGGTATGGTCAGAGACAGACGCAGTGGTATCTCCATCGTCAATCGTAACACTGTTGCCTTGAACATCGATCTCCGGTTCTTCGGTTCCCATTCCCTGGATGGAAAAATTATACGGATTTTCATTACTGTCATTATTGGCGATACTCACAGTCGCCGTGCGCAAACCGGCCGCAGTGGGATCGAATCTAACTGTAAACGTCGTATCACCGCTGGCGGCCAAAGCGCTATCCGGGCTGGAGGTAACACTAAAATCATCAGCATTAGTTCCACTGACCGTAACTATCGGAGAACCTGTAAGATTCAGCGTACTTGACCCCAGATTTTGAATTTTAAAAATTTTATTCACGAAACCTGCCAAAATATCGGCGCTGCCAAAATCGGTATCATCACTTAGACTGGGTGTTGTGTCACCATCGATAATGTCGGCTCCGCTGCCTTGAACATTGATCTCCGGTTCTTTGGTTCCCGTGCCCTGGATGGAGAAATTATACGGGTTTTCATCACCGTCATTATTGGCGATACTCAGGGTAGCCGTGCGCAAACCAACACCACTGGGATCAAAACTCACAACATAACTGGTGCTTGAACCCACAGCTACTGTAGCAACGGGATTAATGGTAACACTGAAATCAGCGGCATTGGCGCCGTCCACCACCACTATCGTTGAACCCGAAAGCGTTATAGTGCCGGAGCCAAGGTTCTTAATGGTAAATATCTTTTCCACGGTACCTGTCATGATGTCCGCGCTGCCAAAATCGGTATTATCACTTACGCTGGGTGTCGTGTCTCCGTCGGTAATAGAGGTTCCGCTGCCCTGTATATCTATTTCGGGAGTGGATGTTCCTGTTCCCTGTATGGAAAAATTATACGGGTTTTCATCACTGTCATTATTGGCAATGCTCAGCGTAGCCGTGCGCAAACCCGCCTCAGATGGATCGAAACTAACCGTAAACGTAGTGGTTGTGCTGCCGGCCGGCACTGTGGTATCAGGACTGGTCGTTACACTAAAATCCGCGGCATTGTCGCCTGTTATCGACACAGGCGGCGATCCGGAAAGGGACAGTACCCCGGTGCCAAGGTTTTCAATGGTAAATATCTTTTCCACGGTACCTGTCAGGATATCCGCGTTGCCGAAATCGGTATCGTCACTTACACTGGGTGAAGTGTCTCCGTCAGCGATTGCGGTTCCACTGGCTTGTACATTCATTTCCGAATAAACCGTGGTGATATTAACGCTATATATTTGGCTATCGGTAACAGCGCCATCATCAACCGTTACGGTAAAAGTATCTGCGGCATTACCCGATAAGCTATTGATCACATCATCGTCAGGGCTGTAAGTATAAGCCCCGGTTGCCATGGTAACTGTCAAATCGCCGTATTGGCCAGATTTTGAAATCGATCCGCCGCTAATGCTGCCTTCGGCAATGCCATAGGTTAAAGTATCCCCAGGATCATTATCGGTTGCCGATAAAACGCCTGTGTCGTCACTGAAAGATTCACTGACCGAAGTGTGATTGGTGTAGTTTGCCGGATCAGGGGCACTTAAATTGGGAGCGCTGTTATTATAATTTACGGTCCGGCTATCACTGGAAGATGCATGGCCTGAATCGGATACAGTGACCAAAATTGTCCTGTTGCCTTCCGCGGTGCTGTAATACTGAAATGACTGCAAAACTTCCTCAACTATGGCTTCCGTGGCCGTACTGTCGAAAGTAACGGTAAGAGCAGTGGAGTCTGAAACCACACCATTGATTGCAGACAGGGTTGCAATGCTTTTCAGGTCAGTCCCCAGGCTGACCCCGTCAGAGGTGGTTCCTGTTGCTCGCAAAAAATAGCCGTCAACTTCCAGCGTAAGATTTTCGGGTGCATCACCAATGCTGATCTCATCGTTACTATCGGCGCCGTTTGTTATCTGAATAGTCAGCTTTGCGTTTTTCCAAGCGCTGTCGCCGTCAGCATCGCTGATCGTTGCATCCGAATCAATAAAAACGGCAGGATCGCTACCTTCGTATGTTAATTTCGTATCAGCAAGCGAAATCTGCGGGGTATTATTGGGTGAAACAAACTCACCGCCGGTGTTAGCCATCCCTACAGAAGAAATATTGATTAAATCGACTTTAACCGAATAGTCAGGATACGAGCTGTGAGTAAAGACGATTCGCAAGTCATCTTCGAGACCGTCTGCATCAGCATCCACCATGCTACTTGCCGTGGAAGATAAAGTGTTCAAGGTAACCGCCGGCAGGTTACTGCCCCCGGCCTTCAAAATCAAAACATCTCCGGGTAAAAAGTCCCAGATCCGGTCACGGGCATTATCCGATTCAGGATGGTCGGTAAGTTCAACGATAAAGGTATCCGGGCCTCCGAGGCCGAAAAGCTCGTCGCTGCCTGCGCCACCGTTAAGCGTATCAGCGCCGTGGCCGAAATCAGAATAATTTGTATACACACCGCTTAAAACAGCATCAGTAAAATAGGAACGAATTGCGCCGGTTGTATCTGAAAAGGTAAACACAGCATCACTTCCGTCAGTACCGTCAACGCCGTCAGCGCCCTGGCTGTCTGAATCACCGCCGTTTGCTCCACCGAAACCGCCGCCGCCACCGCCGCCGGATGTCGATAGCCTTGTCCCTCCGCTGGCAATCATGGGGTTATTGTCCCATTTGCGGATCGCCGTTGCACTTTCGCCGCCATCACCGCCACTGTCATTGTCAAAGCCGGGATTTCCAAAATCGCTGACAAGCACCGATCCGCCGGACGGATTGCCTATACTTCCGCCGCCTCCGCCTCCGCCTGCTCCCAGACCGGATAGGCCACCGGCGGGCCCGCTACTGTAATCACCGCCGCCACCGCCGCCGCCACCGCCGCCAAGTCCACCTGCGCCAGGTGAAAAATCGCAGTCTTTGCCGCTAAAGCCATCTCCAAAAATGATATCGTCCCCGGCCGCCCCGGAAATAGTATCATCACCAGAGCCTGCAATGCCTCCCATGGTTAAATATCCATACCCTGAACTGCGGCCGCCTGCACCGCCTCCGCTGCCGTCTCCGAAAATAATATCATCGCCTGCGGTACCGTTTAAGGTGTCGTCACTTGCACCGCCTGCACCGCCTGCACCTCCAGGATTATTAGCTGTGTAGCTGCCGCCTCCGCCGCCTCCGCTGCCATCACCTGTAATAAAATCACCGGTAACCGCAAAAGACGCCGCCGCGGCAACAAATAAAATAACGAACGTAACAAAAGGGCATAAAATCACGAATTTTTTTAAATTACGGTTCATTGCACAAGCCTTTCTCAAGTTGAAAGTATTAAATGCAATTATAATTAGGAGAGATTTTTTAAGAATTGTAATGTACGTTCAGTTAAAAATGATCCATGGTTAGGACTTGAACATAGGGAAGGACTTCAACGGTAAGCGATATGGCAATTTTAAAAAAGCCTTACTTTACCAACGATAACAGAACAACAAACGTGCTGATCCGAATAATAAATTTCTCGCCTATATTCAGGTAATCGCCACTTTAAGTAAAATCTTTAGAAAAAAATAATATTTTTTTATATCTCCATAGTAAAACAAAACCCGAACACCAAATTTGACTTTGTGCTTACCGTGCTTCCATCACTTTGGAATCAAATGAAAAAAATTTCTTATAAAAACGAATACATATCATCGTTACTTGTATTGAAAAATTTCATTAATCTAATGTCACAGTATTCGAACGTGAGGATTTTTGCCTTTGGGCTTGAAAAATTTACCGATGATCTAAGATTGTATAAAGATCCGAGTCATTACCATATAGAAGTAAACAATTATATTGTTAATGCGATCAGTAAAAACAAAAACAAATTGACAAGTAAAAACATAGAAAATTACCTTGTCACATTTGACAAAAAAATCAGCCGCTACAGACTTTCCGATAAATGGAATCCAAAAAATGCAGGGCCAATATCAAAAACAGGCAAAACGATTTCCACCATGGAAGCAGAAAAAATGATCAGCAAATAATTGCTGGCTCATTCTAAGAGCCTGTTTGGGAATTATTAAATCGGCTGCAAAAGCGCGAGAACGGCCCAAGTTGAACTCAATGATGCAATTTTTCGGCAAATAGACCGGCTATTAATCTCAAATTTGACACATTTTAGTCTCGCCCCTGCACTTTTTTGGTAAATTTTCTATTTCCCAAACAAGCTCTAAGGGTTTAAAATTATGGTGTAAAAAATTCATAATTCCCATTTTTTCCCTGGACGTGGTTACATTTTTTACACCATAAGCATACAAAGACGAGCATGCCTAAGACAATATACCGCCACCTAACGATATAACTTTGTGAAATATCACAAGAAACAAACTGTGAACAAAGTTTGGGTACAATACTTGCTTTCCTTATACTGATTCTGATTGATTAAAACGCAGGTGCTTAAGTTCCATCTGTTTAGGCGATTGCCGGAAAAGAATATACCAGATTGAGCAGAATTTTTTTTCGTATTCAAGGCGCGCCAAAGATTGATGATCAGTTTGCATACTTAACGTATTCGCACCTTTGGCATAACGCAGAAGACTGGAAAAAAGACATACAAGATGGTATATTCTTTAACTGTAAATCGCCTTAGTTGCCTCCCCAGAGGAAAGTATGAAAGGAATTTGATATGAAACCGCTGACAAAACAATTTCTTCCCTGCTTAATCGTTATCTTTGCCTTTTTTTCCGGACCATTAACCGCTCATAGCGAAACGGTCATTAAAGCAATTTCCTACAACACGCACATTAAAATGTCCGTAGACGTGTTAACTGATATGATTCAGGCTTCGGATGCCGGAATCGTCGGTATCCAGGAGACCGTAGCCAACAGCTCGACCAACAACGATGCCTATGCCGAAGTCTTGGGTTGGAACGTATTCTATCCGGGCAAGGATACGCCGGAATTGATTGCGCCACCGGGAAGAGACCCCTTTTGGTGGATCGGCGGCCACCACATGTCAGTGGCTTTATTAACCAAGTATGAAGTAATAGAGCATCAGTATTACAATATCACCGATACGCCCGATGACTGGATAGACTGCTGCATTATCGAAACCTATCGCAGCAGTATGCGTGCCCGGCTGCGCGTGGCGCCCGACGAATATGTGAATGTCTTTGTACTGCATTCCAATCCCTGGAATGTCACCTGGCATCCCAGGGAGATCGAAGGTGTTTTAGGAGAACTCAACGACTATTACCCGGATGATCCCACCATTATCCTGGGCGACTTCAACACCCGCTCACACCTGGATGGGTTCTTGGAAATCGAAAGCACCAAGATGCTAGAAGCAGCTGGTTTTGTGGATACTTATCGCCAAGTGCACCCTAATGTTGATACAGACCCCGGAATCACTTGTGAAAACATGCGGATAGATTACGTCTATGTGCGCAATGCCACAAAAATTGTGGATGCCTTTGTTGTCGAAGAAGGGATATTCGGCTCCAATGGTTTCAATGATTCAGACCATCTGGCCGTATTTGCACAGATTCAGATCCACGGGGGGGGGCAGTAACACCACAGCTCCCATAGCAATTGACCACAAGTGACCATTGATGCCGGCCAAACTTTAAACATAATAATAATCGGCATCGAAGCTGAGGCTTATCCTTTGAATTTCCCGGCACGGGCGGCAATCGTCTAAGTTTACGCCATCCATTTATTTATTTTTTTGCCGATAAAAAATTACGGCCGGTTACTTTAGAGGCAGTAATCGGAGTAATCCCAAAGCGGTTAAAATAGAGCCAGCAGACAAGTAAATGACGCCTATTTTTTTATGGGTTCTGCCGGCAATTGGGCCTGTTTTTCTTTGTCTTGCAAAGTAAAGAAACAGCAAGCCCAAAATAACGAAAAACAGTCCAACGGCAGGCATAATATAGGGTGTAAAAGAAAGCATTTTATACTTTTATGCCCAGCATTTGCTGCTGGCGGTTACCCGGAGCCCGGCATTCGAATAAGGGCTTTGCGGGTTGTGATAAGCACAGTTCCAGGGCGGCGGATATTCTTTGACGTTGCAATCCCGATTTTAATACAGATTCAAGATGGGCGATTTCACTGAGCGGTTTTCCTGCGAGGTAGCGGATACCGCTTCGGTAATGTTTTTGTTCGTTCCGCCACCATGAGTCGATAAGATCGGGATCGGGCCATGGAAGATCTTCATCGGCGTCCGGCTCAATATCATCATCGTCTTCGCCGGGTTCGGTTTCAAAACCTTCAGGTTCATCTGTTTCAAGGTCTTTGTAGGCGATATCAACACCGGTAATCATAGATAGCGCCTCTCCGGCCGGGCGCGCCAGCTCAGGCGTTTGCATGGCGCCGATAAGCCAGGGTATAATTTGCGGATCGCCCAAACCGGCATAGCCACGGATTGAGAGCCGCAAAAGGTCTTTATTTTGTGCAAGATCATTCAGCCACGTTCGGGCATCTTGCAAGGCCATGCAACGAACTGCCAGGTTAACGGCTTTTTCCGCAAAAGGATTTTCTTTTTCCGCAAAGGCCAGTAAGTGTGACACGGCATTGGCATCGCCCAGAAGAGCTCCTGACCAGGCCGCGTAAAACCGGCAGATCTGATCATCATCTTTGTATGAGTTTGCGATAAGGCCCCTAAGGTCCGGCAGTCCCAATTCTGCGGCGGCCTTGAGCGCTCTTGCGCGTAGTGCAGGATCAGGATCATTGATAAATTCGGCCAGATGGTTACCGGGATGCTGACGGTGAATGGCATGAGCGGCCAGCCCGATGCGTTTTAAAAAGGACAAATCGGCTGTCATGAGTTTGCTTACCGGATCGCAAACCTGATCAAAGGGCAGCCAGCCCAAAGCGCAGATCAGGGCTCCAAGCAGTTCATCGTCCATCTCCACGGCCGCCAGCATGGCGTCCATGCGTTCAGGGTCTTTGGATTCAAAGGCCAATACACCGGCAACAAAAGTTTCCCCCGGTTCCTCAAATGCGGCCATTGTTTCTTTGCAGATTTGCCAGCCATATTCACCGGCAATGCGCAGCCCATCCAGGTGAGCTTCAACGCGGCCGTCCAAACCGGCCAGGTCCTCTAAATCGTAGTGGGGCTCTTCAATGGCGCTGTTTCTTTGAATCCAAAGAAAAGCCGCCTCTTCAGCATGTTGATCGATAACAACAGAAATAATAGCCATTTTCTTTTTTTATTCAGCCAAATCATTGAACTTATGCATTATTAGGACAAACTTCCTCTCGCCAAGTCTTACCATCGAAAACCCATATCTCATCTTTTTCAATAGACCAGAGTTCGTCATTATTGGCATGCAGTCTATAGCCGTTGGCAGACCTTCCCAAATTAAGAGGTTCAACCATATTTTTACGAATTATATATAATCCATTAAATCCCGAAAGATATATTTTTCCTTTAAAATAGTCGAGTCCCCACAAATCTGAAGTATCCTGATTGTCTACTACCGCCCATTGATCTTTGTATCCATGTAGTACAATTCCATTATTGCCACAGGCATAGCATAGATCCGGTGAAACATATCGTATTTTTTCCAAGTCAACATTTGTCGGGCTGTCTGCCTGATGCCACCCTTTTGAATCGTAGTACCAGATTTCACCCCGATAACCTACTGCATGAATGTTATGTGCTGATACGCCGTCAATATCACGAAATCCATAAAAATATTTTTTTGATAAGATACTGTCATCTAAGGCCGTCCATTGTTTTTTGCCACGCTTATATACTTGACGTCTTAAACCACAGGCGTAAAGCTCTCCGTCTATCTTTTTTATACGCCTTAAATAACCTAACTTTCCAGGCCCTGTTCCGGCACGAGCTATTTGTTCCATGTTATCTGTATCGCCTAATGAATATACATGGCCTCTTTTGCCTAAAAGCCACCAGGCGCCTTTTCCAGCTTCACCTGTATAGCATACCGAAACAATATCCTGCCAAAACTCCTCATGGACCCACTCTCCGTCCAGGGTCATAAAAAACCGGGTAAATTCCGTTTCCTTATCTTCAAGTTCATACAAATAAGCTGCTACACCAAGCAAGCCTTTTCTGGGGGAATATCCATCGAGATAATATACTTTTTTATTTTTCATGTTATTTTTGCCTTTTTGGTAGGGGGTCCACTGATATCGGGAATAAAATCTTTTTCCGTACGCTTGCCGGTGCTGTCCGCTCTAACTCCATTTTGCTCTAACTTGCTTTTATCCTTGCATGCTTTCCCATGATAGGCATCCAGTTGGGCCTTTATACATTTTTCATCGCATCCACGTGTCTCATTCAAGACTTCTGCAGCCGTATCACGTGCTTCTTGATAGCTCCACGAGCCGGCCTTGCCATCCTCCAGGTGTGAATCTTCCACAGCGTCAAAAAGATCATGTAGTTTTCCATGCTGACCCGTTTTACTGCCCCCTTCAACACATACTGTGGGTGCATTTTTATCCTTATATTCCGGCCAGTTATCGTAAGGCTTTCCGCCTGATGTACGCGCGCTTGGCGGCATAAAACAGTGAACTGGAATCATATGATGACCTGTTTTTCCGGAACAACAATTTGGTGAACCGCTTCCGCCATATTTAACTAGCATGCATTTTGATGCTTCAACACAACCAGACTTTTCATCTTCACACATAGCTTTCATTGCACCTTTACGGTTCACCCTTCCAGTGGGATATGTATTTTCTCCTATCGCCTCACCGCAATTTTTATCGACTTTATCTATTAAATCATTACAATTTGTTATTTGTTTAGCGGACATTTCACTGACGTAAGACCATGGAGGACTGTTACCCGGAACAGACCCATGATTATGGGTTGTCAAATCCAGGTGCCGGACGACATTTTTCCCTTCGATTTTGACATCCATAGACCAGGAATTGAAATAAACCTTTCCGGTAATTTTACCTGTAATAAGGCCTTTTTTGGGAGCGCGGCCTGCTTCATCGCCGGTGCTTTTTTTAAAGTATGACTTGTTTTTGAGCATCACCTCTTTTTTGGAGATTTTAACACTCTTGCTGCCCTTGGTGGTGTCTTTGGCAAATGCGGTGTTTGGATAAGGGATCGGCACGCCCGGCGGGGTGGCCGGTGTTTGGGGCGGTGTGAAGGCTACATCAGGAAAGGCCGCAACGGATTTGCCGTCTGCGGCTTTGCAGGCGATTCCCCTTCCGTTTGCAAATACATTGTTTCCCATCAATCACTCCTTGTTAAATTAAAGATTTGAGTACCATGGCAGCCCGCAACCCGTCGTCATTGCCCACGTGGCATAAGATTCCGGGGCCGGGGGAATAGTTTTTTTGAACTGCAGCAGATGCAACGCCTAATATGATTGGTACGATTGCTGCGCCGGTTTCACCGATACATTCAGCCGGATGCCAGATATCGAATTCGTCTTTGAGCTTTCTTAATATGCGCGACCGGGTCAGGGTGGCTTCCTTGAATCCGTATTGTTCTCCGTTGGCATCGCAAATGCGATAGTCCATGTCCGCCATATCCATACCGGCCATGGACAAGGCATTTTTTACGGCTTGCACCATTGCTTCGGCGCGTAAAGGCAGTCCCGATAAAATGGTGGCAGTTTCATTACCAAAGCCAATGCCTTTTATTGAAATGGCTGCGTTGCGGGACCGGCTCAATGGACAGAGCAATACCGCCGCACCGGCTTCGCCGGGAATAAATCCATCGCTGTTTTCTTCGGTTAAAATCCGGTTGGTCTGTTCATAAAGGGAAAGAGTCGGCTGCCGGACCAGGATATCCGTGCCCGCAACCAGGCAATGGCGGTAGCTTCCGTTTGAAAGGCAGTTTTGGGCTGCCTCTATTGCCTGTACGCCTCCAGCGCGGCCTTTGGCGATGATCCTGGATTGATTGTTCAAGGTAACTCCAAGAAATTCGCCGATATCATTGAGCAAATATTCATCCTGGTCCTGGAGTCGGCCGGGGCGGTCTGCTTCGGCCAGGCATAAAAACACGGGTATTTTTTCAAGCCCTTCTTCCGGGTTATCGAAGAATTCCATACATTCCTTAATAGCCATGGCCGCCATGCGGGCCAGCTTGGGAAGGCCGCGGTAGTTACCGTCTAAGGGCACTTCACATCCTGTAAAAAATTGTCCCTGCCTGTTCAGGAAATGTGTTTCAGCCACGTTGGTCAATCCGCACCGGATGGCCGCGCAACTGGCCGGGGCGCTGAGGCCGGCGCTGGTTAGCATTCCGCAGGATTGTACTCCCAATTCAATCATCACGCGTTTCCTCATCATGTTCGATCATCTTTTTTTCTATGAATTCATCTATCAATGGAAATTTTATTTGCGTATCTCCGATCACTTTTTGCTTATCGTCAGGATCTTTTCCCACTACCACAAGCTGCATTTCCAGCATATTTTGATTTAGAGGCAAAGATGTCCGGCTGGTTACAGTAAAGCGTTTTTCATCCGGCTCAAGCATCACCGTATCCACTATCAGAGGAGATTCTTTTTCGTCTCCATTGTTGAGAAAAAACCAGGCGATCAGGTTTATGCGCGGAAACGGAAACCAGGTCTTGCCTTCCGGGGTTAAATTGTACAGGACAACCGGTTCGCCGCCCTGGGGGTAGGGCACTTGCTGATCAAAAGACGCCGCCTGGAAATAATCGTTTTTAAAATCAGGCGGTAAAAACGGAAAAATATTATCGGTCCAGTTCTGATCATAGGTTCCGGCCAATGGTGCTCTTGGCTGCCAGCCGCGCCCGATGGGTCCGAATGACATGGGACGGTAGCGTTTGGAGGGCGATTTAACCGGCTTTTTAAATTCTTCGGTATTGGGCAAAGGTTTGCCGTTTACCGCGTCACTGCTTATGTAATGATGAAATCCCACCCCAACAGGATTTTCCATAACCGCCCGCACTTTTTCAAGTTTTTGGTGGTAGTCGTCCACACCGCCAAAAGCGCGGTCATAGGTTATAGGCATGCTTATAAAAGGAGTGGGAGGCTTTGCCCTGGGGCCTATGAATTTGCTTTCCCAGACCCGGTCCCCAACGACAACGAACTGCTTTTTCATCCGGCCGAACTGTAGCATGACCGGCACCTTTGCCGCCGGTATGCCTCCGGGCGCATAGGCACTGCCGTTTAACAAGACATCGCATCTGGGTTTGATCCGGGCATAATCGCTTTCGTACAAGGGCGCTGATAAACCCGGTTCTCCCGTGAATATATCAGCTTCGACCAGGGGCAATTGCTCCTGGGCAAGCCGGGGCGGCTGGCCGTTTTCGAAAAATGTATATGTACCTTTTACGCAGACCACCAGGTATTCGCGCCCCTGGTGATCCGCACCCATACTGTAGCCGGCCTGCATGCCGGTGATGTGTTCCAGTTTCATTTTAGTTGCTCAATTTCTGCTCAAATTCAATTCAATTTTAACTCAATTGATTTGCACCGAGCCGCCCTTTATCCTGTTAAGACCCGATGACCGATTGAACAAATAAGAACCACGGATAATGACTTTACCGGCTTTAGTAAGAGTGATGCTGGCTTTTCCGCATTTTAAAACGATTTGTTCTTCAGCATTGAAGCTGATGGCCTTGCCATCTACACTAACCGTATCGTCCGGTTTGAGGTCAAAAATCATTTCTGTTGATGATTCAAGCGGTTCAACCTGCTCAACGATAATATCTATGATAATTGGTTTTTCAGGCATGCCGTCTTCAAAAGCCAGAATCACCGGCAGCGGTGATGACTCAGATGACTCAGGCATACGCTGTAAACGCTCCATGACCGACACGCCTAACCTGGCGGCCAGCGGCCCTTTCTGATTGCCGGGATAATCTACAAATACAATTCCTTTGGAATTGACGGCTGTTATGCGGCCGATTTGAGTTGAAGTAATTTTACCCGATGACTCGGGTGCCGGAAATAAATGAATATCTTTTGCAGTCTGCTGATTCATCAGTTTAATTCTCCAATCAATTTTCCAGTTAATTTTCCAATATCTTTTTGCCCTTGACCTTGATGTTGCCGGAGCCCTTGGTATTGATATTTTTTCCTTTGAGCACAATATCCCCGTTTTTTTTTAGAGTAATTGAGGCTTTGCCAACCTTGATGGTCAATTGATCTTTGATGTCGATAATGCCTTTTTTAGATCCTTTCAGGGCAAAATCATCCCCGGAAGAAAATGACATTTTTTTCCCCGATTCTACTAAAAGATCCTTACCTGCTGCACCGGAAATGTCTTTTCCTGTTTTTACGGATTTTGTGCCGCCGATATTTTCGCTGCTGTTTGCCCCAATGTTCACGGATTTTGCGGCTCCGATTTCCTGGGCTTTGGCAGCCCCCACGGTTTCATTTATGGCCCCGCCCACGGTTACCTGGTAGGCCGCGCCGATGCTTAATGTGTTTATAGACCCTACGCTGGTGGATTTATTGGAACCTACGGCCTGGGTCATATCAGTTCCAATGGTTTCGTTGTGATTGCTGCCCACCTTGATGGTTTTATTTGAACTGATGGTTTCACTTTGATCCGCGCCCACGGTTTTGGTCCGGTTATTGGTCACATCCAAGGTTTCATCATTGCCAATGGTCTGATTTTTATCGTTATCGATGGCGATGGTCCAATCTTTCTGACCATGAATGTAAATTTCCTCACTATCCTTTTTGTCTTCAAACCGGATTTCATTGGAACCGCCGCCGCCCTTGCTGGAGTTGGTTTTTATTGTGCTCTTTGTCTTTTCATCCGGAAGAGAATATGGTGGCGTATTGGTTCCGTGGTACACCCGGCCGGTAATGATGGGCCGGTCAGGGTCGCCCTCGATAAAATCAACAATCACTTCATGTCCTATACGGGGAACAAACATAGCGCCCCAGCCTTGTCCGGCCCATGCTTGACTAACCCTGATCCAGCAACTGCTGTCCTGATCGTTTTTACCCTCGCGGTCCCAGTGGAATTGCACCTTAACCCGCCCGTGTTCATCGGTGTGGACTTCCTCGCCGCCCGGACCGGTAATGATGGCGGTATGCACGCCATACATGACGGGTTTTGGAGTAACGCGCAACGGGCGCACAGTCTCTGATGACGGAATGACTGAAAACGTATTGCCATAGCCGGCGGCGCGCCCCGAAGTACCGGCAAGCTCTTCGAAAACCTGGGGCTGATCGCCTTTGTGCGTTATCCGGGTCAGAACGTACTCCTGGTTCAGGTCGCTGATATCATGGCCGTCCAGGGTAAAGGTGAAACCCGGAACCATCCGGGCAACATTGCCTTGCCCGAAGGCGCTGTCGCCCTGGAGCATGGCCTGTTGAAGCCGCACCAAGGCTAAGTGCTTACCAGCTTTTTGATCGGAATAACCGCCCGGATACTCATAGGCTTCATACTGATCGTACTTTGAACCGGTGGAATCGGCGCTAAGATTCAAGGCGGGATTGGTAAATAAATAATCCGTGTGGGCGAATTTACCCGTATGCAGCCGCCGGGTGCGTTCAAACGTGGCGATCGCCTCTTTTTCGGAGACAAGCCCCGCGCCGGAGTTGATCACTATTTCGGTCTCGCCGCTGACGGGCTGGTAGTTGACCATTCCATCGCCAAAAACGGTAACGTGACGATCCTGGAAATGCTCAAAAAAGTAAAAGATCCCCTCTGTTTCCAGTAACCGGGAGATGAAATTAAAATCGGACTCTTTGTATTGTACGCAATATTGCCGGGGGGCATAGGAGCCCTGGAGTCTGAACTCAAACAGGTCTGCGGCTATGCCAGCCTCCTTCATGATCTGAGATACAATATCAGGAACGCTTTTGTTTTGAAAAATGCGGCAGTCTTTTTCATGTTTCAACAGCTCCATGGACGGCACTATGCGTGTTTTGTAAAGAAACTTGCGGCCCTTTACCCCGGAGCGGGAAAAGTCATGTACAATTCCATGGAGATAACGTTCGCCATTTTCACTTTCAATGGTCAACAGACACGACCGGCCAATGATATCTTCAAAGGCTGATTCCCTTTTTGACGCTAGTGATACGTGCACGTCATAGGGCTTTGAGATGCATTCATCGGCTTGAAAATCAACAACCTGAAAATGGGTTCCTTCGACTACAAATTTAAATCGTGCTGAATCTGCTGATAGTATTGACATAATTCACTCTACCTCTCAAGGCGATTTACAAAAAAAACAGCTTGGGCACGTAATGCCACAACCAATCAACCTAACTTAGAGTGGAACTGATTATTATAAATGGAACAAATATTACGAAAAGATCGTTTGTCAGGCTATGGACCAGCCCGATGGTAATAACGTTTAGAAATAAAAGATTGTGAATTCATTATCAAGGGAATAATAGTCTGTAGCCAGGGCAATCGCATTTAACCTTTGCCCATAACGTGCTAAATGAAACCTGCGATCGCAAGACGCGAACCTTTGCACAAAGCGTATGTTCTTTAAGCAAGACCATATTTTTTAGGGAAATTATAAAAAAATGCACATTAAATCCGCCCATTTTATTACCAGCGCTGTCAAGCCGGAACAATATCCCGGCGCCGATTTACCGGAAATCGCTTTTGCGGGACGCTCCAACGTGGGTAAATCGTCTTTGATCAACACCTTGGTAAACCGCAAACGGCTCGTAAAAACCAGCGGTACGCCGGGACGTACTCAACTGATCAATTTTTTTGTGATCAATGACGAACTGTCTCTTGTGGATCTTCCCGGTTACGGTTATGCCAAGGTGCCGGTAAGTGTTAAAAAAAATTGGGGCCCCATGGTGGAAACCTACCTTACAAAACGCGACAACCTAAAGGTTGTTGTGCTTCTTATAGATATTCGCAGGGATGTGCGAATCGAGGAAATGAACTTTATCGATTGGCTGGAACATTATAAAATCCCTATTATACCGGTGCTGACCAAAAGCGATAAGCTGTCTAAAACCAACCAGATGAAACAACGCAAGCTGATCACTGCCGATCTTGGCATAGGAGCGGAAAATGTTGTCTTGTTCTCGGCTAAATCCCGCCAGGGAAAAGACACCCTTTGGAACAAAATATCAGAAAAATGCGGACTAATTCAAAAAGATGACTAATTCAAATTATCAACAGTACAAAGATTTCAAGTCGGGCATGGTAGCCATTGTGGGGGCTCCTAATTCCGGTAAATCAACCCTGCTCAACCATATGCTGGGCCAGAAAATTGCGATAACCAGCAAAAAACCGCAGACCACGCGCAACCGTATTCTGGGGATTTTGGACCGGCCCCAGGCCCAATTTATTTTTCTGGACACACCGGGGATTCACCAGGCGGAAAAACCGCTGAATGTGCGCATTGTGGATACGGCTTTGACTATCCTTGCCGAGGCGGACCTGGTGCTGGTCATGGTGGACGCGGCCGGCAAAAATAAAACATCTGAAGATTTTCTTGTGGATAAGTTAAAAAGCCACAAAGGTGATGCGATACTTGCTTTAAATAAAATCGATCTCATTGACAAAACCCGGCTGCTATCTCTGATTCAAAGCTGGTCTAAGGTCTATCCGTTCAAAGCCTCCGTTCCCATATCAGCACTTAAAGGGACCCAGGTTGATGAATTGATAGACGTTATGCAGCAAGCTTTGCCCTGCGGACCGCCGCTTTATCCACCTGGCAGCTTGACAGACATGCCCGAGCGTTTCATTGCCGCTGAGATGATTCGCGAAAAGGTTTTTCACTTGACCGGAGAAGAGATTCCATACTCTGTGGCCGTAACCATAGAGTCCTTTAAAGAGACCAAAGAAAACCGTCTTATTGAAATCCAGGCTACCATCCATGTCGAACGTGAGTCCCAAAAGGGTATGGTCATCGGAAAAAGCGGGGCCAAACTAAAAAATATTGGAGAAGCTGCCCGCAAGCAGATTCAGCGAATGGTTGGTTGTAAGGTTTTTTTAAAACTGTTTGTGCGGGTCCAGAAAAACTGGTCCAAGGATACGAAGGCTTTGCGCCGATTTGGTTATTAGATGATCCTTTCCTATAATCCAGTAATTGTTGCTCAACGGAATCTTATTTGCGCCGGCCGGTCTCCGGATAAAACGGATCAGGCGGCCATGGCTTCAGCAGAGGCTGTCATTTTATCCCAGGGGTGTTACGAATCCCTTTACCGTATGGCGCGTAAAACATGCCCGCATGTTTTTCCCAATTTAGATGTGCGATTTGATTATCCGGGCAAACTTAACCAGATTCGTCTTTTCCGGCAACTGGGTCTGGCTCAGCTCCAAACATGGCTGTTTGAATCTGTAAAAGACTATTATAACCGGGGAAAAGATATAAAATTACCGGTGGTTGTAAAGTTTGACTGGGGCGGGGAAGGGCGCACGGTATTTAAAGCCCAATCAACACGGCAACTGGCCGATGTGCTCAATTATGCCCAGGCATGCGAAACCACGGGGCAACACGGCTTTCTTATCCAGCACTATCTGCCGGCAAATAACCGCTCTTTGCGGGTTACCGTTATCGGTCATCAATTAATCAGCTATTGGAGGGTTCAATCCGACAAAAGTAAATTTGGCACATCTTTGGCTCAAGGCGCTTGTATCGAAACAGGAACACTGCCGCGCCTTATCGCCGCCGCCGAAAGTGCAACCCGCGCAATTTGCAACCAAACAGGCTTGCAACTTGCCGGATTTGATTTTATTTTTGACAAAACTGCGCTGGAATCGGGACACATAGAACCCCTGATTCTTGAAATCAACTTTTTTTTCGGCCGCACAGGTTTAGGCGGTTCCCGGCGCTATTATGAGCTCTTGGAACAAGCCGTTGACACGTGGCTAGATAGCTTAAATTTGAAACGTTAAAGAAAATGCCCAAAAAAAACCGAATCAGTCCCTATGCATACGATCTTGAAGAATCGGCCATTAAAACCGAACGCCGAAAGGCACGCGAATTGCGGGCTTCTCAATGGTGGAAACGGCGGCTGGCAAAAGGCCAATGCCATTACTGCGGCCGTAAAACCTTGCCCAAAGAACTAACCATGGATCATATCATCCCTCTGTCAAGAGGCGGTAAAAGCACCAAGGGAAACCTTGCCCCGGCCTGCAAGGACTGCAACAACATGAAAAAACAGCTTCTGCCGATTGAGTGGGAAGCATATTTAAAGAGCTTTGATCAGAATAGTTCCTGATATGGAGTTAATAATGTCCATCTAAAAAACCCTCTTTTTCATACTCTTCAATAGTCCACAAGACAGATGCATCATCAGTCCGGCCTGGCCAGGGCCAGCCTCTTGGAATGGGGGATTCGAATTGCATGGGCTCGCGGCGGGTTGGATGGATGATCGTTAAACGGCGGGCCAGCAATGCGATGCGCCCATGGGGCAAAAAGGCATCGGAGCCATAGGCCGTATCGCCTAAAATAGGACACCCCATAGAAGCCAGTTGGACCCGTATCTGGTGACGACGGCCGGTTTCAAGATTGATTTGCAGCAGACTTTTTCCGGCCAGGCTTTCTTTTAATGTATACGTAAGACTGGCGGTCTGTCCTTTTCCTTGCCGGGGATCGGTTTGAATTTTACTGTAGCGCCCCTGCCGCACCAGGGTGTGAATCAGACGGTCCTGATTTTTGACCGGGCTTCCTTGTACAACGGCCAAATAAGTTTTTTGGACACTGCCGTTTCGAAACTGCTCACTCAAACGTGCGGCCGCTTTGGAAGTACGCGCCAGGACCAACACCCCGGCAACCGGAGCATCCAGGCGGTGAACCATTCCGGTAAACACCTTTCCGGGTTTGGCGTACCAGGTTTTAATCCACAGTTTGGCCAGATCCAGCAGATTGTGTTTTTCCTGCTTGCCGCGTTGCATAATCAAACCCGCTGGTTTATAGATCACCAACAGATGATTGTCCTGGTATATTACCGGCCAGAGCGGATGAAAAAAGGTTTTTTTATCCATATGTTACCTTAGTACAAACTAATATATGAAGTTGCAAATCAATGAAGCAAACTAAAAAGAACAAGCCTGAGTCCCACCCCACCCGGCAGGGCCTCGCCCGAATTTTTGAGCAATGCGATGTCGCGCTTACCAGGCAACAAGCTGAGCAGTTCTGGACCTATCATGAGCTGTTGCGCAGACACAACCCCGACTTGAACCTGACCCGTATCCATAATTTTGAAAACATGGTTTTGAAACTCTATGTGGATTCTGTCTTACCGGCGCAATTGATTGAGCTTGCCTCTCCTCTTATGGATCTGGGAACAGGCCCCGGCATGCCAGGCATTCCTTTGAAAATTATGCACCCGAAGCTTGAAATGGTTTTAGCCGAGGCCAGGGCCAACAGGGTGGAATTCATCCAGGAAGTGATTAATACGCTGGAATTAAAACAAATCAGTGTTATTCACCGCAAAATGACAGCCGATTTTTCAATGCCGGTGGCCGGTGTCATTACACGGGCGGTTGAAAAGATTTCCCAAACCATGGAGCGCGTCCAGGGGTGCCTGGAGCAGTCCGGCCATCTGATTTTTATGAAAGGCCCCGGTTGCGAGGATGAAATCAAAGCCGCCGAAAAACGTTACGGTAAAACGTTCCAATTGCTGGACGATAAAGCATACACTATCGGCAATACCCCCCATAAACGCCGTTTGGTTGTTTTCAAACGCCTGGATCAACGCGCATCTGTCCAGGTTGACCGGGCCGGGCAACGTCATAAAATTTACCGCATTGAAAGCAAAACCAATCAGCGTTTTAAAAGCTTGAAAAAACTGTTAAGCGCCAGGGGATTAAAAAAGTCGGGGCAGGCTATAATGTCCGGCGCCAGGCCCATCAGGGAAGTGATGGCTCGTTTTCCCAAGCTTTGCAGTGCCTGGATTACCATCGATCAAAAATGGCCGCCGCCTGATGACAGCCCGGCCACAATGGATTGGATTCAATTGCCGGAACTTTTGTTTCATGAGTTGGATAGTTTTGGAACCAAAGCGCCACTGCTTTGCATACACATACCTGAAATTGAGCCCTGGGACCCCGAACAGGGATTTATTCCCGGGTGCAACTTGATAATCCCCTTTCAGGATCCGGCCAACGTCGGAGCCTGCATCCGCTCTGCGGCCGCTTTTGGCGCCGCTCAAGTCATCCTTCTGTCAGAAAGCGCCCATCCTTATCACCCAAAGGCCCTGCGTGCTTCAGGTGGTGTAACCCCACTTGTTACCATGCGGCAGGGGCCTGCCCTGGAAGATTTGCCGGAGCATCTGCCCGTTGTTGCGCTATCTGCGGAAGGAAAAGATCTTTCCCAAATCAATTTTCCAACAGCTTTTGGGCTTTTGGCCGGGCTTGAGGGACAAGGGCTTCCTGGCCTGTGGCGCAACAGCTGTGTGAAAATCACCATCCGTAAAGAGGTTGAATCTCTTAATGCCGCCGCTGCTGTTTCAATTGCTTTATATGAATGGAAACAACGTATTCGGTAAACTAATAAAACTAATAACAGACTATTGATTTGATGAGCTGTATGTGGAGCAATGGCAAGCATAAGCAAAAAAAGCTTCCAAGACCCAGGCTTATCGGCTCTCATAATTTTTCTGCATGTGCTAAATTAAGCTCTTTTTGAAAACGGTTTTTATATTTTAAAACCTTTTTGATGTATGAACGGGTGGCGCGGAAAGGAGGAACACCGCCGTATTTTTTTACATACCGGCTTCCGGCATTGTAGGCAGCCAGTGCAAGATTAATATTGTTTTCAAACCGGTCCAGCAACTTGCGAAAATAGCGAACCCCGCCATCAATATTATGGGCCGGGTTAAAAAGGTCCTTTACCCCAAGTGATTTGGCAGTAGTTGGCATGAGCTGCATCAAACCCTTTGCACCGCGATAGGATACGGCGCGTGGATTATTTCCGGACTCAGCCATGATAATTGCCCGAATCAAGACTACATCGACTTGATAAGCTTTAGAAGCCCGCAAAATATCCTCATAGTACGGCAGATCATTTTTTTTCCTATCTGGTTCAGCTTTTTTAGTATTGGATATTTTGTTTTTTGATAGCAAACTTGTTGTTTTTACGGTTGGCGCTGACTTTTTAAAGGATTCAACTGAAACCCTAAAATTATACGGTGGAGCAATCGGCCACTTACATTCAGATGTTTTATGTTGTTGGCTGCATATTCCCAATGGAATTAGGAGCATGGCCAATGCAAGATTAACATTGAAGAGATTTCTTATCGTCTTGATGTTAAGGGTGCTTAGAAACTTTCGCTTTAATGATTTAGTTCTTTTATTTTTTACGAAAGCATGGTCATCGCGAAGCGAGTAAAAAAGGTGCCGCAAATCCAAAAACTTAATATCGCATTTGAGTAGTAAAAGGTTAATTTTTAAGGAAGTTTTTTTGGACAGGTATTTGAGCTTGCGAATTACGGCCGTAAAAATTTTTTCTTTCGCAACACAGATCATTCTGAGCTCCAATTCAGTTCCATATCGAAAACTATGCTGTATCAATAAGCAACAGTCGTACCAATTATAGAACGTGACAACTTTTTACAGTTGAATACGTACATTATCAAATAGATATAATTAAATTATATCGGCATGCAACGCAGAAAGTAAAAGCAAGGCCAGTCTACCGTTTTGAGATTAAATACAATCTGACCAAAGATAAAAGAACTCTCATAATGATCGGTCTGAAATGCGGGAAAAAAATATGGTGAATAGTATAGAAATAGAAAGAAAAATTGGGAAAAATTTTACATACCAATGTGTCAAAAAAACCACAACCAAAAAGATAGCTGGCGCTTTACCGGATCGCTCAGGGATCTTGATCAGATGCGTTTTGATCAAAATCGCAATTTGCTTTTTTTGATGGGCGCCGATTTAGGATCTTAGAAGATCCGGAACATATAATCGGCTAAAATACCGGTTAAATAAGCCTTTTACGCGATAAGCATGTGCGCAATTACCGCGTATTCTCAAGATAAGCCGCTGCATCAAGATTACCCATAGAGGCGGCGGCTTTAAATTTCTCCAGGGCTTCATTCTCTTGTCCCTCCAACAAATAAACCCTGGCGAGTGCATAGTGATATTGGTGTTTATCAGGATCTATGGATATAGCCTGATTGATATTATGCAGGGCCGGATTTGGTTTTCTCAATTCCATGTAAGCCAGCCCAAGATTATAAAACGCCTCTGACATATTAGGGTCCAATGTCAATGCTTTGCGGTAGAATTTAATGGCAGCCGGATAATTACCATAGGTAGCTACCAAAGCTCCTTTATCCAGCCAATAAACCGGATCACTATCGCCGCCCACGGCAGGATTAAAATATTCAGTTCCTTGGGATGCTGGTACGGTTTGGGATGTAAAAACAATCAATGTAACCAGCAATAAAAGCGTGCAAAACCTACGTTGCTTACGCATGACAAGCTCCTTTAAACGATATCACGATGTACATATATACTTTTATATATCCCACAAAATAAGAAGTGTTGACAACCCTTTTTTAGTGCTCTTTTCTCTAAGAGCTCGTAGAGGCTATATTTACTACCTCATAGTTAAACATCCATTCTTGCTCATCCTCTTCAAAATAAGATCAATTTGAAGCGAATTTTTGCTTGCAAAATAAAACCACAAGATAGAAGTATCTCTATTTATTTCCTGAACTCTTATGATCATTCGAGTCCGAGTTCAGGCTCGAGTTCGAGTTCAGGCTCGAGTTCGGTCTCAGGCTCTGGTTCGAGTTCGGTCTCAGGCTCGGGTTCAGGCTCGGGTTCAGGCTCAGGCTCAGGTTCAGGTTCAGGTTCAGGCTCAGGCTCGGGTTCAGGCTCGGGTTCAGGCTCGGGTTCAGGCTCGGGTTCAGGCTCAGGTTCAGGTTCAGGCTCAGGCTCGGGTTCAGGCTCCGGTTCAGGCTCAGGTTCAGGTTCAGGCTCGGGTTCAGGCTCGGGTTCAGGTTCAGGTTCAGGCTCGGGTTCAGGCTCAGGTTCAGGTTCAGGTTCGGGTTCAGGTTCAGGCTCAGGTTCAGGTTCGGGTTCAGGCTCAGGTTCAGGTTCAGGTTCAGGCTCGGGTTCAGGCTCAGGTTCAGGTTCAGGTTCAGGCTCAGGTTCGGGCTCAGGTTCAGGTTCAGGCTCAGGTTCAGGTTCGGGTTCGGGTTCAGGTTCGGGTTCGGGTTCAGGTTCGGGTTCAGGCTCAGGTTCGGGTTCAGGCTCGGGTTCGGGTTCGAGCGGTGTCTTTGTTGGAAGCTGTTCGGCATTTTTCTGGTCGATCTCATTACCAAAGACTTTCTCATCAAAATTGCTTGTGTCTTCAATGATATTATGTTGGATATTGTTTTCTGCCTGTGCCGATTCAATTATAATCGGCGATATAAGACCGGCTTGAAAAGCTACCTGAAATTCCCGCAAATCATCTTTGGTGAAAGCAACCACTCCATGTGTTCTATTTTTATATATTTCTCCCTTGTGAACAATCAAACCATTAATCTCAACGGCGCCGCTTTCACATAAACATTTCGTTGTAGATTCTTTCTGGCCGGAAAAAGCTTTACCCGTTGCAAAAAGCCATTCTGCATGATTTCCTTTAAAACCTTCTATACTTAGGCCGAATTTAGTTCCCCGAACCGATACGGCTTCAGAAGGGGTGTGGACCTCGAACATAATTTCACGGGAACCGAACAATCTCAACACGTAGAAAATTAGATTGCCTGCAGAACTTTTTAAAATCGAGTGTTTCTTATTTCCACCTCTTGAAGTATAAAAGGCGTCGACTCGAAGATTGGAGCATGAACCTAAAATGGCAATATCCCTATTGTTAAACTCTAATCTCAAGGAAGCATCCGCCAATGTAATCAGTGTATCACTTTCATGGACACGATCGCCTTTTCGGATTCTGAATCCGCTTATTGGATGATTGCGTATGATGATAGCATCGCCGGCGACTTGCTCGATAACACCAACGACTTTGGGCTTTGAAGGAAAATAATCATCTTCTATGTTAGCTTTATGAATGTAGCTCGAAAGGCTTTCAGGAACACATTTTCCATTCTCCAGCGCTGAAGGTTGTGCATGAGCTGTGTAAGAAAAGAAAAGCATGACCAAAACGGCTAAGTAACGCAAATTAAAGTTCGGTTTGAATCTCATAGTACTAATCCTTTGGCAAGCAAATCATCCTGGCTTGATTTATCACCGCGTTCGGAACAGCTCCGGCGATATTATTTTAAAAATCCAACGGTATCGCGGCCTGACTACCTGCCCCACCATTGATGTTCAAAAGCAAGGCCTATACCTACGGTAAGCCTGTCATATTCAAAGATTTGTATATTTGAATGGTTTTTAGTCCATCCTGTTACCGCACGCAAAGCAAGCTTAGTGTTAAATTTATATTCCACCAATAAATGCAGACTATCTGTCGTATCCTTGCGTTTTTCATCCCAGCCGGTAAAGGCGCTTTCATATTCTTTTATCCTATATCTGTAGCGAAGGGAAAATTTTGTCTTTTCGGTTATTTTTTGACTGGCGGTAAGGATGATACTTGTTCCCTGATAACTATAGCCGAAATCGTCGGCGCTTGCATTCAAAAATCTTAGTGCTGCGGAAAGACGGGTCTTTTTGTCATTGAATTGAAATATCGGTTTTAATTCAACGTGGCTTATCAACCTGTCACGACCTTGATCCATTTCTTGCGCATAGGAACGGTTACCGAAATAAATTGAACTTTCAATAGCTGCTTCACTGTTGAATATAAACTTATAGTATGGATTTATGAATAATTCCCCGTAATCTGAATTGTAATCGGATAGGTGTACAAGATATCCTGCCGGAAAGCCAAACAAACTGTTCTTTCTTTTCCATCTTGGACCTGTTTTTAAGCGCAATGTAAAACTGTCATACTCATTATAAGTAAAGTAATGGGAGTGATAGATTGTGGCAAAAGTATCCCAAAGATAAGATTTATACTCTTGCGGAGTATATCGTAACCAGTAGTATAGATAGGTCGTTGTCCCCCAATCACTGAGGGCCTGTTCCTTTTCATCAAAACTGTACCTGGCTCCTTTAGGCGAGAGTATCTCTGACTTATCCTGTCCGGCGTTAATGTTGTTATCCAAACGAATTTCATGATTCAATAAAAGGTAATGATGGAAGCGCATTTTCTTTTCTTCAAATTGTCGATCTTTTGAATTATTGCGCAGAATATGCAGTCTTTCTTCAATCAGCTCATCCATGAGCTTAAGCTTATCAAGGTTTTCAGAAACTATGATTTCATTTTTTGCACTAATTTCTGACGGCCCCTTTTGCGCCAGGTAATCATCGGAATAGGTGGCAAGAATTTTTTTAAAATCATTTTTTGGTCCTTTTGTATCTCCCAGCCTGTATTTGCACAAGGCTGCCCAGTAAAAAGGCTCGATATCCCTGACAATCTGTTGTATATTTAGAAAAATCTGCAGAGCAGATTGATAATTCCCATCATAGTAGTATATGATTCCGGTCGCATATTGTTCATTGACGGCTTTTTGCGCATCCGGCTCTATTTCATTAAACAGGGGTAGTTGACCGTTAGTTTGCTGTTGTTTTTCAGATTCTTTAGAGGATGTATACTGATCTTTCAAATTAGCGGATCCGACTGAAGTTAAAGTAAAAAAAACCATACAAGTAAGTAAAGCCAAACAATTTCCAGAGCGTGCTTTTAAATTCAGTCTCATATCTATTTCCATTTTAACCAGTTGCAAGTGAGCAGAGTTGCCTTAAAAAATCGCAATTGATTCAGCCAAGGCAATGCATTGGGGCAATGTTGTGTCTTAACAAACAATGAAAAACTGAATCCAAGTATATGATATGGCTCATTTTAAGCCCTAAATAATGACAATCATGGAAATTTCCTCCATTTGCACAAGCCTATCAATTTGATTTTCTATTTAAAATTTGGCAATTTGCTTTTTAAGTTGCAGCAAATCGCCAACGGCTTTCCCTTGTGCCCAAACCGGCAGTAAATTCACGCAATAAAGCCAGTCCGGTATGCGGCGTAATCAAATCTTTTGTTTCTTCAAGCTTTAATGGCAACACAGTTTGTTTTCTCATTGCGCTTCACCTCGCTGGTTCGGCAGTCACGGCGCTATGTTAAGTCTTATCGGCTTGAATAAAAGAGATTTTTTCAACGCTTTTAATCCTGAAAATTTAATCAATCTTGGATTTTAGAAGTTATTAACCGTCGCTATATAAATAGAAGTTATACAAAAGTATCACATGGTATTAGATTTTTCATACATCTTGCATTACTGAAATTCACCTCATTGCAATTTGTAAATTATATTATTTTAATAAAATAAAAACATTAAAAGGATCTTGATTATTCGGCTCGTCTATTATAGCAAATATTGCAAGCATCCTTTCCAGATTTAAAATAGAAACCACTGCAATAATTGAACCATGTCAGGGACGAAGGGCTTTGGATAACATTTTACCCAACGGTTATGGCGGTCCGTCAAATACGAAGAGGCAAGGTTTTATTTTGAAAGTAAAATTGCGGTCAAACTGGGCCAGCTCTGCCGGCAGAGCAATCTGGCAAGCAATAACAGGATACGGGAGCTTTGGTTTTCCCTTCGTTTAGTGGCGAAAACTGCGCACATTACCGCACATCGTATCCCAATGAGCAACCTTACGGGAACACATACAGGTAGGCCGCTGCGCCTTGATCAATATAGCGATCTATCTGTTTGCCATACTTATCGGCGATTTTCAGATAGGTTAACTCGAAGTCTTTTCCCTTGAATTGCTTAGCGTTTCCGAAAACCAGCCACACGCGGCCGAAAAGTGTTCTGATTTCGTTATCGAAAAAGTGAGGTTTGCTCTCGGCGGCCCGATGACTTAGGGTCAATCGGCGATGCTCCATTTCAAAGCGTTCGCTGTAATAGGTAAATGTGTATATGGCATTGGCATGAACAAAAAAGCCATCTTCGGCATTTTTTTTTGCTTTGATATATGTAACCACGGGTTTCATTTCTTCATACCGGCGTGGCGTGACAATACGCCTGACAACATTAACCGAGGGTTCGGCCAGATTGGCCGCAATCATCAAAACCGCTGCCCATTTGACCCAATTATATCTGGATTGACAAACAAGCAGACGACTCAGGCTGTACGCTATTGGAATGAATAAAAACACAGTGCCATACTGCAAGAGCCGGCCCTGGAAAGGATAGGCATGCAGGCCGGAGGAGAACAAATTTAATACCAGTGGAAGTAAAATGAAAAAAAGAAAATAAGCGTTTTTTCTCCATAACAAATAGCAACCGGAAAAATACAACGGCAGTGAGATAATGGGATGACTTGTCCATAAAGGATCTCTGAAAGCATCGTAAATAAAATACCAGTTGTGTGCGAGATCATTCAGGCTTGCCGGTAACAAAATTATAAAACGGTTTGTCCAGGCGCTCATAATGCCATCATTTCCGCCATCGGATGTGAGCAGGCAGTATTGAACTGCAAAGCTAAAAAGCCAGGCCCCACCCATCGCCACCAATGGAACGGTGACTTTCCAGCGCCGTTGTATGATCAGTTTGATCAAATAGGTAATGCCAATAGCCCCCAGCACAAAAAGTGCAGGAAAAGAAAACCACACTGCAATAATGCCGGCGATCAAAAGCGTCCAGTAGCGTTTGCGCGATAGCAGGGGCAATGTTTTGGACCAAGCCAGGTTAGCCAGTGCTAAAGCAATAGCCAGATCCGAGGCATACGGTTTTAGATCGTTGGCAAAAAAAATCGCTTCCTTGATCACTGCCAGTTGTGCCGCGCACAGGATGGCCGGCACGGGGCCAAGAACGCGATAGACAAATATGAAGGCCAGAATGATGGCCGCAGACCCTGCAATAAATGGAACCGCCCTTAGGGACATCTCATGGTTTGCCCAGCCAGCCAAAAGCAATTTTTCCACAAGGCAGAACCCGATGGGCGCTACCTGTTTTTCACTTAATGGTCCTAAAAGCCGCCCAAAGTTCAGCGCTACTAAATTATTGGCCAGCTTGGCTTCATCGGACCAAAGGCTAATATCGGCCAGATAATTGCGCAAACGGGCGGTCAACCCCATGAAAATGAAAAAGGCGAGAAAGCAAGATTGCCATTTTTCCATGGTTATCGTTTTGTTCAAGAGCGGCGCCCGGAATTCGAACGTCTGTTTTGCAGAAGCTGCCATTGTCGTCCTTTCGGGTGCATTCTGGAAAAATAGACTAAAATAAAAATAGACGACTCTTAATTTTTACCATATCATTAATGTGTTTTTTACTCTCCGCTATTGATGATTTCGGCCAGCCCTTTTCCCGGATTGGCGGAGCGTAATACGCCGTCTGTTTTTTTGATGTCTGTGAATGTATTCCAGAAGTAATTGCGCCGCCTGCAGTAAAGCGATCAATCATCTTTTTCGAGCCGTTTGCCCAGCCCAACTACATTATCTTCCGAAAATCCGATTTTTTTGTAAAAAGAAATCACTTCGGTGCTGGTTGCGCGGACTTGAAGGTTAATTTTCGGGCACCCTAAGCTGCGAAGCCGTTTTTCAGCCTCTTGCATGAGTTCCCGGCCAATGCCCTGGCGTTGTCTGGCGGGCGATACCGCAAGGTAATTGATCCAGCCGCGATGGCCTTCATATCCGGCCATAACGGTTCCCGCCAACTGATCCTTGATAAGTGCTACAAGAAACAATTGCTGTTGCATAGCCGCTTTGCGCTTGATATCTTTATGTGGATCATTCCAAGGCTTCACCAAAGAGCAGTCCTGCCACAGCGCTATCACCGCTTGAGTGTCTTCTTTTTCAAAAGGTCGTATGTAAATCATTTTTTTAAGATTCCAATGTTTCTTTGCCTTTTAATGGTTGAACATATTGCACTTCAGAGTCCCATGGGAAAAGAATCCAGGTATCCTGGCTCACTTCGGTAACGTAGGTATCGACAAGTGGACGCCCTTTGGGTTTGGCGTATACTGTGGCAAAATGAGCCTTTGGGAGCATTTCGCGTACTGTTTCGGCTGTTTTTCCGGTGTCTACCAGGTCATCGACCATCAAGTAGCCTTCGCCGTCCATATCCAATGGTTTAAGGATTTCGATCTTTTCCTGCTGAAGCTGTCCGGCATAGCTGCCCACACATACCGTATCAATCAAGCGGATATCGAGTTCCCGGGCGACAATGGCCGCCGGTACCAGCCCGCCGCGTGTAATGGCGATGACTCCTTTAAAATTTCCATGATCCAGAAGCCGCCAAGCCAGTGCTTTGGCGTCACGATGAAGTTGATCCCAGGTCACTGGAAAGTTGCGCTGATAATGTTTTGCATTTTCATCCATGGTGCTTTTTGATCTTCCTTTCCAAGCGCCCACCCGTTAATTTACAAATCATCTGATATCTCAGTCCAACTTGTATCTCAGTCCAACTTGCTTTTTGTAAGGTGAACACTTCCTATAGTCTTTGGGCCACAAGATCTCCAACCTCACTGGTGCTATAGCCCATTTTGCCAGCGGATAAGCTCTTGATTTTGGTGGCGGTTACTTCTTTAACTGCCTTTTCCACTGCCCCGGCGGCATCTAATTCGCCCAGGGTTTCCAACATCATTGCACCAGCGCATATGGCCGCTAGAGGGTTGATAATATTTTTGCCCGTATATTTCGGCGCCGATCCGCCGATGGGTTCGAACATGCTTACGCCTTCAGGGTTAATGTTTGCCCCGGCGGCAATTCCCATGCCGCCTTGGGTTTCGGCTCCCAAGTCGGTAATGATGTCGCCGAACATATTCGAGGTAACCAGCACATCGAACCATTCCGGGCTTTTTACCATCCACATGCAAGTGGCGTCAACGTGGTAGTATTCGCGCTGGACATCGGGATAATCCTTTTCCCCGATTTCATGAAAAGTGCGCTCCCAAAGATCAAACACATATGTCAGTACGTTGGTCTTGCCCACAAGCCCCAACGTATTGGCGTTGCCCTTGCCCCTTGCTTTTTTTCCGAACTTGCGGGTGTACTCAAAAGCGTAACGAAGACAGCGCTCGACCTGGAAGCGGTTATAAACCATGCTCTGCACCGCCACTTCGTTAGAGGTGCCCTTCATGGAAATACCGCCGGTACCGGTGTAGATACCTCCTGAATTTTCACGTACGACCACGTAGTCGATATGCTCGGGGCCTAAGTTTTTCAACGGTGTTTCCACGCCCGGATACAGGCGTACCGGCCGCAGGTTAATGTATTGATCCAACTCGAAACGTAACTTAAGCAGTATTCCCTTTTCAAGAAGGCCGGGTTTGACGCCCGGATGACCAATGGCGCCTAAATAAATGGCCTGGAATTGTTGAAGGTCGTCAACAGCGGTTTCCGGCAAGATTTCCCCTGTGCGCAGGTAACGCTCACCGCCGAAATCAAAGTCTGTCATTTCAAGATTGAACCCGAATTTGGCTGCTGCGGCATTGAGCACCTTGCACCCTTGACGCACAACTTCGGGGCCGGTACCGTCTCCGGGTATTACTGCAATCGCGTATGTTTTTCCCATGTATCGTATCGCTCCTTATATTAAATTTGGTTTTCATATAGTGAATTCGGGACGCCCGGTCAAGCATGGATGCCATATTACCTTGATTTTACAGCCTCATTCAACTTGGTTGAATTTCATTAAACTCAAATTTAGCCTGATTGATTCATCTGCCTGACTATAGATTTAATTTTGTTGCCGTCTTGCACAAAAATCAAACTCTAAGTTAAAAATAAGGGGATCACAAGCTTCGAATATACTGTTATTGCGTAGGATTTGGATTCGTTTTTAAAAATCAAAGATGGGTGTATATTCAACGTGTTAGTTTTTTGGCGCAACAGACGAAAATGGATTCAAAAGGTCATATAAATAAAAGGATTTAAATAAAGACAGGCAAAAGTGGAATATTTGCAGCTTCCAAGTTTCTTGGTTCCCATCCGGATATAACCAATTTGTTCGACGGGCGCTATTTGATAAATCAAAATTTAGAGATTTATTTTCCTGTTACACATATATTTTTCTATAATATTGAGAAGTTGTTGGGGATCTACTGGTTTGGAGAGGTAATCGTTCATACCGGCCTGCAAGCAGGTTTCACGATCTCCTTTCATGGCGTGGGCCGTAAGAGCGATAATAGGAATGGAACTTGTCTTAGGGTAGTCTTTTTTACTGCGAATGACCCGAGTGGCTTCCAAACCGTCCATCTCGGGCATTTGTATGTCCATGAGAACAAGACTGTAATCTTTATGGCACACAGCTTCAACGGCCTCTTTGCCATTGGGTACGACTTCGGCCTCATATCCCATTTTTTCCAATAGCTTCATGGTTAATTTTTGATTTACAAGATTGTCTTCCACTACCAGAATAGGTTTAATTGGAGTTTCGCTGGCAGCCGGGGCTTTAGCATACCAACTGCCGGTTACTGTTTTTTTCTTGCGCCGGGTAGCTTTTCTTTTTGTAAGATTGACCCTGAACCAAAACGTTGCCCCCTGTCCCTGATGGCTTAAAACGCCTATGGAACCTTGCATTTGTTCTACAAGCGCTTTGCATATGGCCAGCCCGATACCTGTACCGCCATAACGCCGACTCATGGATTTATCCTGTTGTTCAAAACCGTCAAAAATAGTGTCCAGACAGCTCTTTTCCACACCGATGCCGGTATCGCTCACAGAAATTTCTAGGGTAACCCGGTCTTGCTTCTCAGCTTTGCTCTGCGCATGAACATCAATATGGCCGCTTTCGGTAAACTTTATGGCGTTTTCAATCAAGTTTATCATAACTTGCTTTAACCGCCTGCTATCGCCCTTCAGATCCAATGGCGTATCCTTGTAAAGTTTAAAATTAAGAACAAGGGGTTTTTCACCAATTTGAAGTTTCATCATTTCCATAACATCGGTAAGCATGAGCTCCAAATCAAAATTGCCCACTTCCATGTTAAGCTGGCCGGCCATAATTTTAGCGTAATCGAGAATATTGTTGACCGCCGCCATCAGGCTGTTGGCGGACAATTGGATGGTATTCATAATATCGCTCTGCTCGTTATCAAGGCTGGTTCCCAGCATCAGTGAGCTCATACCGATTACGCCGTTAAGCGGGGTAATGATTTCATGGCTGATATTGGCCAGGAACTGACTTCGGGCCGCTTTGGCGGCATTGATTTCCTCTTGGGCCTTGAACAGGCTTGATTCGGCTTCCTTGCGCCAGGTGATGTCTTCTTTTAAAGCGATGTAGTGAAGTATTCCTCCGTTTTCGTCTTTAACAGGCGAAATAAATGTCTGCTCCCAATACAAACGGCCGTTTTTCGCCTTGTTGAGCAGTTCACCTGCCCATTCATTGCCAGCCGAAATCGCCGTCCACAATTTTTCATAAAACTCATCATCTTGTTTGCCAGATTTTAAGAAGCTCATATTTTGTCCTGTGGCTTCTTCTGCACTGTATCCCGAATGTTGGATAAACTTAGGATTGACGTACTCGATGCACCCTTTCGGATCAGTAATGACCACCATAATGGGGCTTTGCTCGACGGCCCGGTTCAGTTTGTGAAGTTCGGTATTGGCCTTGCGTAGTTTCCCAGATGTGGCCTCGGCGTTTTCCTTAGCGATTTTCAAGGCAATTTCAGCGGTTTTACGTTGACTGATATCCCGAATGGACCCTGTTATTTTCAGCGGATTTGCGTTTTCATCTTTCTGATAAACCGCGTTTATCGCACACGTAAACGTTTTGCCGTTCTTGCTTTGCAAATGCAGTTCATAATCGTATACCTGGCCGCGATTTTCCAAGATCTCCATAAAAGCCAGGCGCCGTGCATTATCAGTGCTGTAATCTCCTATCCATTGGCCGATAATCTCTGTGCGCGGCGATCCGAACAAACGCCTGGCAGATGGACTGACCTCAAGAATATGGCCACTGGGTGTAAGTTCAAAATATACATCCTGAATGTTTTCAAATACACTTTGATATTTTTGTTTGCTGGCCAGCAAGCTCTCTTCGGCTTTTTTTCGCTCGGCAACTTCATCTTTCAACCGGTCAACTAAGTTATCCGCTTTTTCACGTTGTAAACACGCCTGGCAAGCTCCGGCCAATTTTTGATTTATGGACTGTAAAGAGGTGATAATTGAATCAGGCAGCGGCCGCGTGCTCTTGATCAGCAAAAGCAGGCCAAAGTCCGGCAATTCCATGACATGGCAGTATTGATTGTCTGCCCAGGTATACGTCAAAGGCAAGGTTTGTAATAATTGACAGGATTTGGATTCTTCGAGCCTTGCCTGTGTTAGTGGAATCTTACCGCAAATATCAGCGTAGCTATTGATACTCCTGGGAATGGAAAACACCTGCTCAAAAGAAATTTGCGAATCAGGCGAAAAATTATTTTTCAGAATAATACCCGCTTTGCAATTTAGTTTGCGCAAATATGTCGACAGGCTCTGTTTAAGCATGCGGGATAGATCGAGACTATTGCCAATTGACATGGCGATCTCGTAGCATATTTGTAATTCAAGCGGTGTTTCTTTCACGACACGCCTATTTTGCCGACTACTATGGCTTTATTATAAAATTCAAGATAATCCGTACCGCTGTTAGCCAGTTCACCGATAGAACAGATACCCACAAGAGGGGCCTGATCAGCACAAGCTGTCTTGATTTCCTGGTAGAAAGAATCCTGCATATAAAGAGCCCTGGAAATGCAATCCACCAAAAAAGTCAATTGTTCTTGGCCTGTATACGAAAACTTCTGGCAAGCCTGATTTGCTGCACTTGACGCAGCCGCTAACAGCACTTCATTAGTCCCGTTCATAATATCCACAAACGCCCCTTCGGGCACTTCACCTGCACAAATCAAGGCGCCGTTTTCATCCACGGATAGCGGATCCCGCAAAACCCGCTCGGCGTCCAGCCTGGTTATCCCAAACGGATAGCCTTTGGCCAGGTCATAAAAATTATCACGGTCCAATATCCGGCCTGAAAGCTGGTTCACAGTCTGAGAATAAACATCGAAAGCCGGTTGCCAATCCAGCGATATAATTTTATTTGTATCGGACTTTGTAACCCTGTACGGTCCCTCGGCGGATTGCCAGCCGTGGGCTACGCCTATGCTGCTGGGCCTGTCCAGCGATACCAATACGGCACTGTCATGCAACATGCCTTGTCCGCAAAACACACAAGGTTTGGATTTCAGGCTCAAACTGCCGGCGCCGCCTCCTATGTAATTGTTCCCAAATCCGAAAACATTAAACAACGCATCTACAAAAGCGCCAATCCAAGGCGCCAGGCCATCGATGAAAACCATCATGGTTTGGGTCATCATATTTTTCGGGATATTACTATCCAGGCAATGTTCTATATCATCCTTCAGGCTCAGGTTCTTAATGGGGAAAACATTGGCGTGAAAAGGCAATCCTATAACAATGCAGCCTTTTTCCATCTTTTGGCAGCCGTGAACGATTGCCGGATAAATTCCGCCGAAAACGGGCACTTGAAGCGACTGCAATAACGGATCGGCCTGATCCGGAGTAAATTCATTCTGATCACAGGCGAGCACCATGAGAGCCTTGACATCTTTGCAAGATGCCACCTTGTGGATGAGTTTGCGCATTCCGTCAAGCGTGCCGCTTGTATCATTTTGAATATACATGCTTAATCGCCCTTATCATAAATCCCGGTATCGGATACCATTGCCGGTTTGGGACGTGAAACATGCAAATCGACCGATAGCGCACCGGATATGGACTCGCTTTCAAAGCGTGTCACTGAGTGTACATAATCATTGCTTGTGCCTATTAGCTCTAACAGGTGGAAAACAGATTCAAAATGCGCAGGATGACGTGATTTACAGCTTCTATGAGCTCTTAGACCCAAATATCGGAAGAAAAGCAAAAAACTTTAGAGATTCAGGAAGTTTGTTTACATTTAATGAGTGTCACACTTTTTCGGACCCAAAACCAAACTTGCTTTTTAATAAATTAAGCGTATTTTTGCTAATGGTCAAATTTTGCATATCTTCGGCGGATACCCAGCGGGCATCTGTTGCATCATCTCCGGATTTAAGGACGCCGCCGATAAAGTCCGCCGCTAAATCAGCAACGATATAGTGAAACCGGATGCGGCCTTGAGCGTCTCGCTCAACCAAATCGAAAATATAAACCGGTTCGCGGGCTTTTATAATGATACCTGTCTCTTCCAGGATTTCGCGTTCGGCTGCCTGGGCCAGGGTTTCGCCCAGTTTTACGCTGCCGCCGGGAATGGCCCATTGACCCATTGCCGGAGCAACGCCGCGGCGTATCAACAATACCCGATCCTGGTGAAAAACCACCGCTCCAACTGCCGCACGGGGATGTTCAGGATAGGCTGCAGGCCCAAGGTTCATACGATACCTTTTTTATGCTTTTCTGATTGTTAGGGTCTTTGAAAGCTCCACTGTTGCTTGGCCTTATTTATATGGCCTTTTGAATCCGTTTTCACCTGTTGCGCCAATCGCCTAAGGCGTTGAGTATGCACCCATCACTGTTTTTTGAAAACGAATCCAAATCCGTTGTAATAACAGTGCATTTGCAGCATTAAAGATTTTAAAAAATTTTACGGATCAGGGACTGTGCTTTTGCATATAATGGCGCACTTTGTTTTACAGCGTCAATGAATTGCTCTACTTTATGTAAATCTTTTTGGCCGGGTACGGCTTCAAGGCCTGAACTGGCGTCTACCGCATCGGGCAGGCACGAATCAATGGCGTGGTAAACATTGCCGGAAGCCAAACCGCCCGCCAGAATTACAGGATCGGTTTCTATTAAGGGTTTGGCCTGTGCCCAATCCCAGGTTTGTGCGTTACCTCCCGGCAACTTTCCCTGCCCGCATTCAACCAGAAAAGCCCAGGGGTTATAATGTTTTGCACGCGTCATATCGGGTTGTTTTGCGCTAAAAAGAGCTTTAATTACTTTAATTTTTAATTTTTTAGTTATTTTATCAACGAGTTGTGGAGTTTCTGCCCCGTGAAGCTGGATGGCTTTTACGCCACAGTGCTGCACTGCAGTCTCGAGTATATCCCAGGCCGGATTCACAAAAACACCAACGCTGATGACATGAGGCGGAAGGGCGGCGCAAATGGCTGCAGCCTGATCAAAACTTACGTGCCGGGGACTCGGCGGGAAAAATATCAGCCCAATGGCATCTGCGCCGGATTCGGCGCACGCTCGGGCTTGCCGGGCAACCGTCAAACCGCAAACCTTGATTTGCGGCGTTTTGATCTGATGCTCCTTGCGTTTTTTTATCTTCGGGTTGATATCGTTCATGTCCTGGGTTCTTTTTACGGGCTGTCTGCGCGGATAAGATTTTTTAAAAAATCCACTCTATTTTCAGCGCGGACCAGGCTCTCGCCTATCAAAAAATTAAAAATACCCGCTTTAAGATTATCTTCAATATCCTGCCTGCTTTTAATTCCGCTGGCCGCAACCGGTATTTCTTCGGGCGCAAGCAAGCCTTTCATGGCCACAGCTCTTTCCAGGCTGGTATCAAAAGTCGCCAGGTTGCGATTATTTATTCCGATGAGCCGCGCTCCGGCTTCATGAGCTGTTTGATAATCCTTTGGGCTGTGAATTTCCACTAAAGCCCCCATATCCAGACTATGGGCCAAATTAAGCAATTCACGAAGCCTCGAAGGTGTCAAAATGCGCACAATCAGCAAAACAGCGTCCGCTCCGGCCATCCTGGATTCATAAACCTGGTAGGGGTAAAGAATAAACTCTTTGCGCAGTACGGGAATATCAACTGCCGCGCGGGCTTTTTTCATATCCGTAAGATCGCCTTTAAAATAAGGCATATCCGTAAGTACGGAGATCGCAGCCGCACCGCCTTGTTCATACTGCCGTGCGCAGGCTTTAGCGTCCAGCCCGGTACAGATATCCCCCTTGGAAGGCGAGGCCCGCTTAACCTCTGCGATTACATTAACGCCGCCGGGTCCGGGATTGCTCAACCGGTTTTCAAACTGCCGTGAGGTCCAGTCCATATCCGCAATCCGCGAGCGCAGATCCTGCTCGGATATCTTGCGTGCTGCCTGTGCCACCTGTTGCTGTTTATCTTCTACAATTTTGTCTAAAATAGTCATTGATCATGCATTCTCCCGGCTATAGTCAATCAACGCCTCCAGTTTTTTCAGAGCTTTGCCATCGCTGATGGCGGCTGCAGCCATTTCAATGCCTGATTTGATGCTATCGGCTTTTCCGGCGGTGGTTAGGGCGGCCCCTGAGTTTATCAGCACCACATCCCGGCAGGCTCCGGTTTTGCCGCTTAAAACGCGTCTGGTGATCTGTGCATTTTCATCCGGATCGCCACCGACAAGCTCAGCAGGATCAGCCATCTGTCCGAAGTAATGCATCGGATCAATATCATAGGTTCGCACCATGGCGTCTTTGAGTTCACTAATCCGTGTTGGCGCGCATACGCTGATTTCATCGAGACCATCATGCCCGTGGACCACCATGGCACTGTTAACGCCCAGAAGTTTTAGCGCCTGGGCGAACATTTCGGTAAGCTGGGGGGCGAACACGCCTAAAAGCTGACAATTGGCTGATGCCGGATTGGTCAAAGGCCCCAGCATGTTGAAAATGGAACGCACTCCAAGCTCCTGGCGCGGTTTTGCGGCATACCGCATTGCGCTGTGGTATAAAGGCGCAAATAAAAATCCAATACCGATGATTTGAATCGCCTCTTCAACGATCTCCGGGTCTGTATCCAATTTAACCCCCAATTTTTCCAGGACGTCAGCGCTGCCGCATTTGCTGGAAATACTCCGGTTGCCATGCTTTGCCACCGTTACGCCGCAACCTGCAACCACAAAAGCGGTGGTTGTCGAAATATTGAAGGTTTGGGCGCCGTCTCCGCCCGTGCCGCAGGTGTCTACCACGACCGAGCCGGTAGTTTGGATACGCCGGGCGTTTTGACGCATGGCCTGGGCAGCGCCCGCCAGCTCTTCAAACGTTTCACCCTTTGTGGCCAGGGCCGCCATCATTGCTCCGATTTGAGCTTCAGTGGCTTTACCGGTAAGCACGGTATTCATCATATCCGCCATTTTGCTTTCCGATAGATTTTGGCGTTGAATCAGCTGGGACAAATAGTCACGGAACATTACAATCTCCTTATTTTAGGGTCTTTGAAGCTTCGAATCGTCTGCTAAGCCTTTTATGAAATTTCGCAACAAGCGTTTGCCAACCGTCGTCATTATGGATTCGGGATGGAACTGAATGCCCTCGGTGGGGTGCTGCTTATGCCGAATTCCCATAATTTCATTGTCTTGACTTTGTGCGCTGATTTTAAAACACTCCGGCAAGGTTTCACGCTCCACCGCTAGGCTATGATAACGCATGGCCTGAAACGGTTGTTTTATGCCCTTGAAAACGCCTTCGCCGTCTCCGGTAACCTGAGAGGTTTTACCGTGCATCAGGCGCTTGGCGCTGATGATCCGGCCCCCAAAAGCGGCGGCAATGGATTGATGGCCTAAGCATACCCCTAAAATCGGCAATTTGCCGGAAAATTTTTGAATCGCAGCCAGGCAAATACCGGCGTCCTCAGGGCCTCCGGGCCCTGGAGAAATGACAATGCCTTTGGGCTGCAAGGCTTGAATTTGTTCCGGACTCATCACATCATTGCGAATCACTTTAACCGGTTCGCCAATTTGCTCGATGTATTGAACCAGATTGTATGTAAAAGAATCATAGTTGTCTATCATCACAATCATGGTGTAGCCTCCTCACCTTTAGGTCGCGTTGGACATCTGCAACGCTTTTTCTACAGCCTTGGCCTTATTTATCGTTTCCAGGCGTTCGCTCTCCGGATCCGAATCCGCAACGATACCTGCTCCGGCCCGAACGGTTAATCGGCCGTCACGAATACAGGCCGTGCGAATGGTAATGGCTAAATCCATATTGCCCGAAAAGGAAATATACCCTACCGCCCCGCCATAGGGACCGCGGGGGGCTTGTTCCATTTCGCCGATAATTTCCATGGCCCTTACTTTGGGCGCCCCGGATAACGTGCCGGCCGGGAAAGTGGCCCGCAGCAGATCCCAGGCGTCGCATTCGGGTTTAAGATCGCAAATAATATTGGAAACCAGATGCATCACGTGCGAGTACCTTTCCACGACCATCAGGTCCGTGACCTGGACTGTGCCTGTGCGGCCCACGCGTCCTAAGTCATTGCGTCCCAAATCAACCAGCATCAGATGTTCAGCCCGTTCTTTTTCATCCTTAAGCAGTTCATCGGCCAGTTTCCGGTCTTGCTGCTCATCACTTCCGCGGGGCCGGGTGCCTGCAATGGGCCTGAGGGTTGCAACTCTTTTTTCAAGCCGGACCATGGTTTCAGGTGAAGAGCCTGCCAAAACGGTTTGGCCCATATGCATAAAAAAAAGATAAGGAGACGGATTGATAAACCGTTGGGCCCTGTATAAAGCCAAGGCATCCCGGGGTGCTTCGCAGGTAAATTCCTGGGAGATCACAGCCTGAATGATATCGCCCTTGCGGATGTGGTTCTTAACAGTTGCAGCCTTTTGCCTGAAAGCCTCTTGAGGCAGCGGCGTTTCAAGAGCCCGGGCAAATCCGCGGCAAACGTGGTCCGGTTCAGCAAGAGGCGTTTTAATCAGGCCCAAAATCTTTTCCAGCCGCTGTTGAGCCTGTTGGTAAACTTGGGCGGTGTTTGCCGGATCATCGGTAAATCCAACGGCAATACACAATAACGTATTGCGAATATTGTCAAAAATTAATAACTCTTCCGGCACCATAAAGTGAGCTAAAGGTTCGTTATTCGGTAACCGGGAGTCAATGCGCTCGAAAAAAGAAACCATTTCATAGGTAAAATAACCGACAAGCCCGCCCCAAAAACGCGGCAGTTCGGGCAGTTCGGCTGCATTATAGCGTCCTAAAATCGATTTAAGCACCGCCAGCGGATCTGCTTCATGCCGGATTTGCTCTGTTCGTTCATTGGTGGTCACACAAACCGTATCGCGGAATACTTCAATCATGGTACGGGCCGATGTTCCCAAAAAGCTGTAGCGGCCCCACTTTTCACCGCCTTCCACACTTTCAAATAAAAAAACGGGACCCTGCTTTCGATAGAGCTTACTTAGCAATGATACAGGGGTTTCCATGTCTGCCAGAATTTCGACGCATACGGGAATGACATTGTACCGTTTGGCCAGCTTATCAAAACGATCTTTGTCCGGAAATTGCCGAATGAGCATATATTTCTCCTTCTTGTTCCAAATATACCCTATATGTCAGGGTATCCCTGACCTTTCAAAAGTTCAGAATAAAGATAAAAAAAGGCCATGGGATTTTGTTTTAATCCCACGGCCTGTCTTCTCAAAAAAAAAGACCGTGGGCTTTCGCCTGCCCACGGTCCTTGATGTTTCATATTAAATTTCAGCCGATTGGCCGGGGCTCGCGGGCGTACCAGTACAACAGCCACCACCGCCAACCTTTTTTCAGCATTCTGTTTTTAAATGATTGTCTCATTGATTCAATTATACTTTGCAGCTTCCAAATGAACTCTTAACTTTTAGATACACAAGTAATAGATAAGTGACCGGACGCGAAACTGTCAAGATATTTTTCAGTAACGGATTTCATAGGTTGTTAAAAAGCTAAAAAAGCCGTTGACAAACTTTTTTTCAGGTGCTCTTATCCGTTAATGAAAGGTAAATCATGAAAAACATACGAAACAATCAAAAAGGACTCGGCTGGTATTGGTGGTTTATTGAACTGCCTGCCGGTTGATCGTCTAATCATAACCAAATAAAATATTAAAACAAAATCGACCGTGGGCAAAAAACCTTCCCACGGTTTTTTTATATCGCCGGAGCCGTGGGATTGCCTGCGGCAAGGAGGTAAAAAAAATGCTGATTGTAATGGATAAAAAAGCTTCGCCCAAACAAATTCAACAGGTGGTTGAAGCAATCGAGTCAAAAGGCTACATGGCGCGGCCTATTCCCGGCGGGGACCGGGTATCTATCGGGATTCTAAACAATAAAGGCCCTGTGGACAGCGGTTTATTTATTAGCCTGCCCGGCGTAAAAGAGGCTATTTGCGTTACCCGGCCTTATAAACTTGTAAGCCGGGAGATCAAACCTGATCACACGCTGATAAAGGTGGGCGCCGTTACCATCGGCAACGGTCACCTGACGATAATGGCCGGACCCTGCGCTATTGAAAGCGAATCCCAGGCCATGACTATTGCCGAAAAAGTAAAAGCAAGCGGTGCGCATATCTTCCGGGGCGGCGCTTATAAACCCAGAACATCGCCCTACACCTTCCAGGGGATGGGACTCGACGGCCTGAAAATCCTGGCTAAAATCCGTGATACCTTCGATATGCCGGTAATCACCGAAGTCATGGACAATGAAACCTTTGACCTGGTGGAAACCTACGCCGACATCGTGCAAATCGGCACCCGCAACATGCAAAACTTTAGTCTTTTAAAACGCGCTGGTAAAAGCAAAAGGCCGGTAATGCTCAAACGCGGTATGTCCGCAACCCTGGAAGAGTTGTTAATGGCCGCTGAATATATTTTGGAAGCGGGCAACTCCAATGTCATCTTATGTGAACGCGGTGTGCGCACTTTTGTCCGCCACAGCCGCAATACGCTGGACTTATCGGTGGTGCCGGTTATACACAAAGAGAGTCATTTGCCTGTGATCATCGATCCGAGCCATGCCGCAGGCAAACGCGATCAGGTGATTCCTTTGAGCAGGGCTTCGGTGGCGGTAGGCGCTCATGGTTTAATGGTGGAAGTACATCACGATCCCCAAAACGCTATGAGTGACGGCGCTCAAAGTCTTTTACCGGAACAATTCGACCAATTGGTAAAAGAAGCGCAGTCACTTTTTAAAATTGTCCGGCCCCGATAAATTCCGCGGACTGTGTTCGAAAGGAAAACCAAATGCACGAAATTACTGTTCAGGGCCAAAGGGACAAATCCAGAATTTTGATTGGAGAACGGCTGGAAAACTTACCCCGATATCTGCCAAACGGCCGCACCATCATCATTACAGACGAAGTTGTGGCAAAACTATACCAAGGCCTTTTCCCGCCTGCAGACATAATCACCATAGGCTGCGGGGAAAAGAACAAAACCCTGGACACCCTCGCACAAATTTATGACCGGTTGATAGGCCTGGAAGCCGACCGTTCAACATTTATCGTAGGCATTGGAGGAGGCATTGTCGGAGATGTATGCGGCTTTGCCGCCTCAACCTATATGCGCGGTTTGCGTTTCGGTTTTGTACCAACGAGCCTTCTGGCGCAAGTTGATGCCACTGTTGGGGGTAAAAACGGAGTTAACTTCAAGGGATTTAAAAACATGGTCGGCGTTTTCAATCAACCCGAGTTTGTAATCGCGGACATAAATTTGTTAAAAACCCTGCCGGAAAAAGAAATTGCTTGTGGTTTAGCGGAAATTGTCAAGCACGGATGCATTGCCGATGCGGATTATTTTTCCTGCATCGAATCTAATATCGATGCAATTAAAACACGGTCTCCGGAAGTGATGTTAAAACTGGTGCACGGTTCGGTGACAATAAAAGCCAACATTGTTAACCAGGATGAGCGGGAAGCCGGAGAAAGGCGAAAACTTAATTTTGGTCACACCTTTGGCCACGCTTTTGAAAAAACGGCGGGCGTTACCCACGGTGAGGCTGTTAGTATGGGAATGCTGATGGCCGCCGCTTTTTCGCTGCATAAAAAGCTGCTGACCCAAAAGCAATTCAATCGAATCAAATCTTTGCTTGAACGGCTCAATTTACCTGTAAAAACCGCCTGGAATGAAAATGCAGTTTTCGAAGCGCTTAAAAAAGATAAAAAGCGAAGCCACGATATACTTCATTTTGTTTTCCTTGAAGAGATCGGTAAATCCACAGTGAAATCCCTGGCCATTGAAGAATTAAAGAGCTGGTTACACCAGATACAATAGGCCAAATCGTCTTGATATACAGGCAATGGGCCTGGTTATAACCAAGCCCATTGATCATAGTCTTTGATTATAGTCTTTTAGCACATCAAAACCGGGAATCCAATACAGGCATTATGAAGACAAATTATTCTCCCGGCAGTTTCGCCAGCACAGCCGGTTTTCCCGCTTTTCGGCGAACTTCACTCCATTGCACACGGGTGCGTGCGGCCAGAACACCGGGAATTGATCCGATGATATCAAAAAAATCCAATTTATATTTATCCTTCATGACCTGCTCAGCGGAATTACATCGAATGGCATAAATTGTTTGCACGGATTGATGGTCAAACTTGCGCCAAATCTGCTTATCTTTCAACAGCGAATATTCATGTCCTTCAAGGGCCTTGATTACGGCTGCGGTATCAAAGGTTCCGGCACGCTCCACAGCCGATTTGTATTCATATAGGATAGTATAGGCTGACGCGCCTGAGGTGCTGGGGTAGCGATTGTATTTTTTAGCAAAATCTTCAACAAATTTTATCCCCTGCGAATAGTCGTATTTATATGGAACTTTCCAAGTCCATGGCAGTGCGCCGATTACTCCTTCCATGACTTCAGCGCCGGCGCCTTCGGCCATGCCCAATGTCAGGTTTGGAACAACAATTTGCATACGCTTCTTTAATCCCATAGCAGTGGCTTGACGCACAGCGGTTGTCATGTCCTTGCCGAATAAAACCAGCACCAGCACATTAGGTTTTTCCCGTTTGACTATTTGCAGGACGTCTTTAAAATCTTTCTCCGTTGCACCTGGAAATTTTGTTTTCAGCCCTTTATGAATTGAAGTATTTTCGGTTCTGCTGAACTTACGCACTGAGGCTTCGGTCGTCCATCCCCAGGTATAATCAGCAGTAATGTAAAAGTACTTTTTATTTCTGAATCTGGTTTTTAAATATGAGGCAATGACCTTGGCCCCCATCCAGGAATTATAGCATTCCCGAAAGACATGGCGGCGGCCTTCTTTTCCGGTTGTTGCCGTAGAGTAAGTAAGCGTCCCGAAAAACAAAACATTATTTTGCTCGCAGACTTTCCCGGCAGCGATGGCCACGCTGCTGGCTGAACCGCCAAACACCATTTTTACATTGTCCTCGAATATCATTTCAGTAACATTTTTTGTGGTCAAATCGGCATTGGACTTCGAATCCCGCGATACGATTTGAATGTGGTTGCCCATGATACCCCCTGCCTTGTTAATCTCTTCCGCAGCCATTTTTGCCGCCCGCCACTGATCTAAACCCTGAATCGAGTATGGCCCTGTTCTGGGAAAGTTCAAACCGAATTTGACCACTTCTGCAGTAGCCGCCGTCACAGCACATAGGCAGCCCGGAAGGCTGATGATTATGGCAAAAAGAATAAGCTTAACCTTAGGGCATATCGCGGTTCTTTTCATAGCAAGCTCCTTTTTTGTCTCTTTTTTAAGATTTTGGATAGTTACAGCATATCCTGACGTTGCAGCTTCCAACACCCTTAGAGCTTGTTTGGGAAATACAAGATTTAGCGAAAAAGTGCGGAGCCGAGGCCAAAATGTCTTTAATTTGAGAGGAATAGCCGGTCTATTTGTCGAAAATTTAGGTCATTTTGGACCGTTCTCGCGCTTTTGCAGCCGATTTAATAATTCCCAAACAGGCTCTTAGGCATAGGCTTTGAGGAATGTGAATTGATTTGACCAGGGACCGTAGCTGAATATGGGGGATAAACGATTGTTGCCGGAACTCACGGGACCATAGAATACCGGTTCTCTTTATTTCGCATTATCGTTTTGTATCATCATTTTGTATTATCCTTTCATACCAGTTTCCCTTTTGTATTGAAAGTCTAAATGTATTAAAGTTCTTTGCGGTACTGCTGAAAGTGTGATTCACCATAACAGTACCGCTTTGGAAATACACAAAAATTGATAAAAACGAACGTCCGGCGCATTGAAGGTGTAATTCATTTGTGACACAATGATGTTTTAGAAAATTTTAAGCGCCTGAAGAAAGATGCAATGCCTTTGGTATTACGTAAAATCCTGATTATTTGTGTATTGTCAGCCGCTGTTGGCGCATCGGCCACAAACTTGATGGATCGTGGGCTGGATTGGTGCGCGATGAAATACGTAAATCAAATTAACCAGCGTTATTTGGATAACGCCTTTGGAAAAGCCTTAAGCGGTTTTCTGATCCTTTCCGGGCTCAAAAGCGGTCTGGCGGTTATTGAAGGCTCCGAAGTCGGTGTGGGTTTCAGTCTCGAGTTAGGTGACGTTGTCCAGCCATTGTACGATTATGTAGATATTGCTTGGAGGGCCGCGCTTACCGGCGGAACAATCATTGCCCTTATGCAACTGGCCTTGGCCGGATTGGACGTCTTTGATCATTGGGTTCTGGCAATTGTATTGTTTTTGTATGCACTCAATTATGCGCTGCACTGGTACAAGCCGGACCCCGGCAAACTGCACCGCCAATTGCAGCCGATGCTGCGCTTTGGCAGCATGCTTTGCATTGCTCTATACCTGCTTTTGCCGCTTGCAGTGACATGCACGGCCGCCTTGTCAAAGCACATTACACAGCCGATTCTGGAAAAAACCCACAAGGAGCTTAAAAAAATTAGCGAGGATCTCGCACCTGAAACACTGAACCGACGTTTTTTTGGTGAAGAGGTTTCACCGGACACCTCTATTTTTGATTTGAAGAAACGATTAAAAAATCTCAGGCAAAATACTAGGATATTAATGAGTTATTTAAAAGTCATCACTGAAAAAATGGCTTCTTTGACATTGAAACTCATTGCAGCTTATGCTTTCGATTGTCTTGTTTTTCCACTGTTTTTTGGATTGATATTGACGACTATGATTAAAAGCGGTGTTGGCTATTTTTTTGGATTGGCAAGACCGCAGTAGTGATAGCTTTTTACGGCAAGAAAGGTTCCTTTTAAAATGACTTCAAATGAAAATCTGATTCTCATCGGTATGCCGGGGGCCGGTAAAAGCACGGTTGGTGTTTTGCTGGCTAAACAAATGGGCTTTTCTTTTCTGGACTCCGACCTGTTGATTCAGAAAGAAGAAAATCTTCTTCTTCATGAACTAATCTCAAAGCTTGGCCTGGAGGCATTTCTCGGCCTTGAGGCAAACTATATTCAAAAAATAACGAGCCATCGGACCGTTATCGCCACCGGAGGCAGCGTTATTTACCGTTCACAGGCTATGAATCATCTGATCAATTGCGGCCGGATTATTTACCTGGATATCCCGTTTACACCTCTTGAGCAACGCTTAGAGTGCCTGAATGAGCGCGGGGTTGTCATCGCCCGCGATCAAACCCTGAAAACACTGTTTCAGGAACGGACCCCGCTTTACCGGCTTTACAGTCAACTTACTGTGAACACCGAAGGGCTCAATCCTGAACAAGTGGTCCATTCAATCCGCAGGGCGCTTGGCAAAGACCCCTTATTTGCGCAATTTTGCTGAAACCGTTAAAGATCCCCGCGTAACTGACCGGCCTCCGAAACGCTCGCTGATAGCGTCAACGGCGCGGTCCAGATTCTCCCATTTGTGAAACCGGTTACCATCGGTTTCGTCAAAAAGATCCGCTTGGGCGGGCGCGTGTTCGTCCTGTAAGCTGGTAGCGCCGATGCCCACCAGGCGTACCGGCAAGTTTATGACAAATCTGTTAAGCAGTTCCCGCGCTGCCTGAAAAACAGCCTCGTTGGCGTTTACGGCTCGATTCAACGTGCGGCTTCGGGTATGGCTCCGAAAATCAGACGTCTTTAGTTTAAGCGTAATCGTGCGGGCGTTTTTACCATGGAGCCGCAACTGCCTGCCGACAGATTGGGCCTGGGCAAGCAAATAGTTTTCCAGAAGGAACCGGTCGCGGGTATCCTGATCCAGGGTGATTTCGCTGCTGAAAGATTTGGCGGGGCTGTCTGGTGTTACTGGTGAATCATCCTGGCCATGCGCCAGGGACATGAGCCGGTATCCAAATTTTCCGAGCTTTCGCACCAGCAAATCTGTGGATAACCCGCGCACATTGCCTAACGTATGCACACCTAATTTGCTTAATTGTTCACGGGTGCGTGTGCCGACTCCGGGAACCTTGCCTACTTCCAATTCATCGATAAAAGAAAGCACCTGGTCCGGCTCGATGACTGTCAATCCATCCGGTTTGTTAAAATCCGAAGCGATTTTGGCCAAAAACTTGTTCGGCGCCACACCCACCGAACAGCTTAACCGCACATCTTCAAATATCTGCTGCTTTATCATCATCGCCATTTGACGGCCCGTTCCAAACAACCGTCCGCAACCGCTTGCATCAAGATAGGCCTCATCGATGGAAACCGGCTCGACAAGAGGAGAAAAGTTACTCAGACGATCCATAATACGCCGGGACAATTGAGCATAGCGTTTGCGCCGGGGCGGTACAATCACCAGATCGGCGCACCTTTGCCTGGCTTGGAAGATGGGCATTGCCGAATGAATACCATAGCGCCGCGCCTCATAACTCGCCGCCGCCACAACCCCTCTGCCGGATAAACCGCCTACCACAAGGCTCTGGCCCTTGAGAGCAGGGTTGTCGAGTTGTTCAACGGATGCAAAAAATGCATCCATATCAATATGCAAAATAGTAGTTCTTGTCATATGTTACAAAATTGTTATAAGTTCATATTCTATGAAACGTATCGAACAGGTTACGCTTTTTTACGAAATCAGCCAGTCGCTCAACCAACATCTTGAGTTAAAGAAATCACTCTACCATGTACTGGATATCCTGGCCAACTCCTTGAACATGGTGCGTGGAACCATTTCCATTTTAAATCCCCTGCGTGATGAAATCAGCATCGAAGTTGCCCATAGTTTGTCCCAAAGCACCATCGAACGGGTAAAATACAAACTTGGTGAAGGTGTCACCGGACGTGTGATTCAGACCGGCAAGGCCTTGACAATTCCAAAAATCAGTGAAGAACCATTATTTCTGGACCGTACCGCGGCTCGTAAAAAGGGCAAAACCCATAAAGAGCTTTCTTTTTTTTGCGTCCCCATCCAGAAAGGCAACCATGTTATCGGCGCTTTGAGCGTGGACCGGCCCTACGAGCAAACATACGATCTAAAAGACGGCGAACGGCTCTTGTCCGTTGTGGCCACAATGATCGCCCAGCACGTTATCAACCTGGAAACCATCACCCTTGAAAAAGAGCGGTTAAGCGATGAAAACAAAAGGCTGCGCGATGAGCTGGAAAATAAATACCGTATTACCAGCATTGTAGGCAATAGCAATAAGATGCGGGAAGTATTCCAGATGGTTTCCCAGGTTTGCCAAAGCAACGCCACGGTTTTAATTCGTGGGGAAAGCGGAACTGGAAAGGAGCTGGTGGCCCACTCGGTTCATTACAACAGCACGCGCGCCAAGAAACCCTTTGTTAAAATCAACTGCGCCGCTATTCCGGCAAACCTGATCGAGAGTGAACTTTTCGGCCATGAAAAAGGTGCTTTTACTGGCGCTATTAAACAAAAGCTTGGAAAATTCGAACTGGCTGACAAAGGAACACTCTTTTTGGATGAAATCGGCAGCATCGGGTTGGATGTCCAGGCTAATCTGCTGCGCGTTCTGCAGGAAAAAGAGTTTGAACGGGTAGGAGGTCAGCGTAGTATCAAAGTGGATGTGCGCATCATTGCAGCAACCAATAAAAACCTGGAACAAGCCGTAGATGACGGATCGTTCAGGGGCGATCTCTACTATCGGCTCAATGTTTTTCCCATTTATATGCCGCCGTTAAGAGAACGCAAGACAGATATACTTTTGCTTGCCGACTTTTTTCTGGAGAAATACTGTACTGAAAACAACAAACAGATCAAACGGTTTTCAACTCCGGCGATTGACATGCTCATGGATTACCATTGGCCGGGCAATGTGCGCGAGCTGGAAAACTGTATTGAACGGGCCGTTTTGCTGTGTGATAGCGGCGTCATTCATAGCTATCATCTGCCTCCTACGCTGCAAACCGGCACAGAATCGAATACATTGCCGGATCTTTCTTTGGAAGACGCCCTTTGCAACCTGGAAAAAGAGATGATTATAGACGCATTAAAAAATACGCATGGAAATGTCACCATGGCCTCGAAAATTCTGAAAACTACGGTGAGAAAATTCGCGTATAAAGCCAAACGTTATGGCGTTTATTACAAGCATTACCGGTAAATCAGAAAACGAGGATATCGGACAAACCGGCCATTTACGGATCAATATCACGAAGAAAGCCCACACTCCTTGCACCGCCCATCAGGACCGATCACGCCGATACAATTGCCATCGCTGCACAACCTTCGCTGATGCCATTGATCATCACTGTTAACATTCTCCTGCAACGCTTCTTCGTCTTTCTCAATGCTATCCTGGTCTGTTTTTTCAGGCCAAGCCGCAGATTCACGGATTCTATTTTCACCACTTTCATGTGAACCGCCGTTTTGCTTCAAGCTCTCGGGCAATTCGCCCTCATATACCCGAGCGCATTCTTTGCATCGGCCATCAGGGCCAATCACACCGATACAATTGCCATCACTGCATAATACCCTGTTTTCCCAGCCCATATCTTTTCGGGATTCACTGTTTACCAAGGTCATAGATGCAAAACTCCTTTCGATTTTTATGTCAGATCCCTTATTTCCGGGATAAAAAGCCAAAGATATTCTTTAAAAACAAAAAGTTTAGAATATTTTCCTAAAAAAGATTGATTTATCAATAAACTTAACACAGACTAAAATTTTAACAATGATTCCTTATCTAAAGGCCCGAAAAAATAAAGGCCTGAAAAAATTTATGACCAAAAAGAAGGTATTCATAGTCGCGATTTTATGGGCAGCCGGTATTGCGATTTTGTGCCTGTGGGCAATTAAAAATGAGAAGGTCCATGCGGAGAAGTATTTATTGCTGCAGGCCCGATCATTTTTTCAAAGTATTGTTTCCATCAGGGCATGGAACGCCTCCCATGGAGGCGTTTATGTCCCGGTTACGTATAATACCCTGCCCAATCCATATTTAAATGATTCCTTCCGCGATGTGACAACCAAAAGGGGTATGAAACTCACAAAAATCAATCCTGCATACATGACCCGGCAAATTGGACAAATCATGACCAAAAAAAAAATGGCCTGGTTCCATATCACGAGCACAAATCCTATTAGGCCGAAAAACTTTCCGGATATATGGGAAGCAAAGGCATTGAAATCCTTTTCCTCGCGAGCGGATGAATTTTCGCAACTTATTGAAATTGAAGGCGCCAAGCCCAATTTTCGTTACATGGCGCCTTTATGGGTGACAGATTCCTGCCTTAAATGTCATTCGGACCAGGGTTACAAAGAAGGAGATTTAAGAGGTGGAATCAGTGTAACAATATCGGCTGATTCGCAATTGAAACTGCTAAAAAATGTATATTTGAAAATTATAATTGCTTATACGTGTATTTGGGCAACTGGAATTATCGGGATTTATTTCGGGCGCCAAAGATTATTAAAAGAGGCATCAAAACGCCATGAAGTCATTGCTGAGCTGCAGAGCTCACTAAGCCAAATAAAAACGTTGAGCGGACTGTTGCCAATTTGTTCACATTGCAAAAAAATTCGAGATGATAAAGGCTATTGGAATCAAATTAAGGCTTATATTCAAAAACACCCGCAATCCCAATTAGGTCATGGGATCTGCCATGAATGCGCCCAAAAACATAATAGCGCCTTCCTTAAAGACAAAGATTCACCCCATCCGGACACGCGTGATCTATAACCAACCAATATGAACAAACCAGCCAAAAGGATAGCCCTTTAGGATAGAATCACTCATAGTTGTTTTAGATAGTTGATTGACACTATTTGGCCAATAATTTATAGGATGACCTACGATTTTGGAAATCTGGGCTAACAGCCGTTTTTGAAAGGAACACAGCATCGTGACACAACCTATACGAAGTGTTAAAATCGGACGAAACAATCCTTGTCCGTGTAACAGCGGAAAAAAATACAAAAAATGCTGTCTGGTCAATTCATCCTCACAGCAGGACCGGCGGCATCCGGAAAATGCCCGGATCAAGTTAAAATCCACTATTGATATCCAAGGTATCCGTAATGCAGGTAAACTTGTCCTTCAAACCCTGCAGCTCGTAGAAGATCACCTCAAGCAGGGTATCACCACGGACTCGATAAACACCCTTGTTCATGAATTCACTTTGAAAAATAATGGTATTCCCGCCCCATTAAATTACCGTGGTTTTCCCAAAAGTGTGTGCACATCAATAAATGAACAAATCTGCCACGGCATCCCGGGTACGCGGGTTTTAAATGACGGGGATATTATCAATGTTGACGTGACCACCATTTTGAATGGCTATTATGCCGATGCGAATAAAACCTTTTTTATAGGAGAGCCATCCGCCGAAGCCAAAAAAATTGTCGATGTGGCAAGGCAAAGCCTAAACGAAGGCATTCAAATGGTTAAGCCCGATAACACTTTGGGAGACATCGGTTGGGCAATCCAGAAATATTCACAAGGCCAGGGATGTTCAGTAGTACGTGAATTTGTCGGCCATGGTGTGGGGTTTGAATTCCATGAAGCACCGCAAGTGCCGCATTTCGGGTCTAAAAATGCGGGGACCCGATTGGTTCCGGGAATGGTTTTCACAATTGAACCTATGATCAATTTAGGCGGGCGTGAATTGATTATTTTAGATGATAAATGGACCGCCATTACCAAGGACCGGTCGCTGTCCGCGCAATTCGAACAAACCATTTTGGTTACTGAGACTGGTTGGGAAAGCCTTACCCCATATCCACTTTGATATAAGACGATTGGCGGGAAAAAATCGCCTAAATTGCGGTCACCCCCCATATCCAGCTTCCCGCAATTAGAATAAACGTGGCCAGCATTGCTGCCGACTGCCATGGCCAGCGGGCAGGATGTTTGAAAAATAATGCGTACACAGCACCGGCAGCCAAACCGGAAATAAATCCGAACAAATGCCCGGCCAGATCCGAGTTCGGAGATGAGCCCATGTAAGCCAAAAAAGCCATTCCACCCATCAATGGGAGCATGGCTCTTTTGTAATCTTCTTTGCGATTTATTCTGAGGCTAAGGCTGATGACCGAGCAGATCCCCACAGCAGCAAAAAGCGCCGTTGAGGCGCCTACAGCCGAATGATTCGATCCATACCAAAGCGCAGTAATCAGGTTTGCCATAGCTGCTGCCGATACAATCATGAGCCAGCCTATTCCCCAGCCGCAAAGTGAGGCCACCGCTGTTCCAAAAATCAGCAAGCCCGCTGTATTGCCCAACAGATGAGCCCAATCGATATGAAATAACAGCGCGCTGACGCAGCGATAGACTTGCCCTTTGAGGATACTTGCCGCATCAGCGCTATAGGTATCGAAAAAAACCTTACGTTCATAACCATCATAGACTGCGGCATGTATCGTTACCAATGCGGCAACGAAATAAATAGCGGAATAGGTTTTTGCAATACTCAACCGGTTTTCCGGTTGTGCTGTGATCGATTCGGGGTTTTCAATCCGGTAAAGCCTGATGGCCTTTACGGCCGCACGCCGCTGACCTGATGAAACTTCAATTACTCGCCCGCTTCGTTTTCTATAAACATGATGCGGGATTGCCATAGCCTTCAAAACAAGCTCATAGGTCCGGGCTTGGGTTTCCGATAAACCAGCGAACAAGGGCCGCATAGAACCCATAGTTTACATGTATCCCCCGTTTTATAAACAGTAGTGATTGCTTCTGGCAATAAATTACCGGTAATTCCCGCTGGATAATCTTAAAAAATTATTCCTGGAAAAATCATCCCTATTATTCCATATCTGTATTTTTATTTTCTTCGGCATCGGCATCGGCATCGGCATCGGCATCGGCATCGGCATCGGCATCGGCATCGGCATCGGCATCGGCATCGGCATCGGTATCGGTATCGGTATCGGTATCGGCATCGATATCGTCATCGTCATCGTCATCTTCGCTTTCGCCGATAGTATCTTCAGACTCATCATCATCAAGATTTTCTATAAGCATGGCTTCTTCACGCTTGCGTTTTTTTTTCTCGAACTGATCAAGCCGCCAATTTTCGTTAAAAGCTTCAATGGCAATACGCGCCAGTTTTTCGTTGCCCAACTTTAAAAACAGCAGCAAATTTTGAATGGTCTGTTCATTATTGCGCAGGCCAGGTGCAAGATGAGGCATAAGACGCCGGAATGATTCTAAATAGCCATCCGGTATAGTGAACGTGTCAGACATCAGGATCTCCTTGATTCAACAAAACTTACAAAGTTCGCTACGTATATAATTAAGTTCGAATAAATGTAAAGTCTTAATTCCATCATTTCAAGAGTGTAATCTAAAATCCTTTTTTGACAGATTATCGACAATCTGACAAATTAATTTAATTCGTATTCGGTTAAAGTCTGCTCTATTGGCTACATAATACATCGCGGGCTTGGTCATAACTTCGGTCGCCTTGATTTAGCGCCCGTAAATTTGAAATAAAAAACGTATTAATTCAAGATGTTAACAAAAATTTGAGTGAACGTTTCATCTCCTGTGGTCGATATTAAAACAAAACCCTGCATCATTTTTTGGTTAAACCTTTTTTTTGTTCGCCGCAAGCGAGACTAAGATGTGAATCAAAATTTTTTCATTTGGCTTTTGAATGAGCCGAATGTATAAATATTAATAGAGTCAAACGATGTCAAAAGCATCAATTTTATCTGTCTTGCAAGATACAAATGATAATTGATGTTCTGCTGCTACGCTACGAATCTACTACCGTCATCTGCCCTCCAATCGCTTTGAATTTGATTCTGCACGTGATTATTATTTTTTTATAGATATTTATGGCAGGCGTCCATCCGGAAATGGACTTCGCTCGCACAAGGCTCTGAAAATGAATGATAAAAAAACAGCAGCTGAGTTGCATCACAAAATTGAGGCCCCTGAAGGCAACGTGCGTATATATTCCGCATTGCAAGCAGATCAATTTCTCCGTGCTTTAAAGGCTTATATTTTTACATTAAATTCTGATTTTACCCTGACTTTTGTAAGCCGTGCGGTTGCAGATTGCTGCGATGTTGAGCCGGACACCATGATTAACTGCCCTTTTACAGATTTCATTCATCCGGAAGATACTCCGGATATGCTAAATTCACTGCAAAAAGTCAATGAAGGCTTTCGTCAAAGCGTAGAATTTCGCCTGGGCCGGCCGAGCGGTCCGCATATTTGGGTATGCGCATGCATGATTTCCGCAACCGAAGGCATTAACTCGCAAAAAACCATCACCGGATTATTGATTGATATACAGGATTTTAAAATAAACGAAAAAACTGCCCGCTGGCAAAATCGTTACAGCTGTATTATCAACTCAATTCAGGAAGGTTTTTTTGAAACCGACCTTGAGGGTCATATTTCTTTTTGCAATCAATCTTTTTTGACAATAATAGGTTATACGTCCCAACAGATTATTGGAAAAAGTTTTCGCGATCTGACTAGTCCGCGTACAGCCCGGTCAATAGAGTCTGTTTTCAGCCGGCTATACAAAACCGGAAAGCAAACCAAAGTCTCAAACTATGAAATTTTTCATAAAGACGGGCATACGCTGACCATAGAACTTACCGCCTTGCTGATCACCGGTCAAGACAATCTGGCTACCGGTTTTCGCGGAATTTTAAGAGATATTCCCGAACAAATTAATCTATCGAAACTACAGCAGGATCAACAAGCCCAGCTCCATCAATCCCAAAAAATGGATGCTCTGGGCACCATGGCAGGCGGTTTGGCCCATGGTTTCAATAACGTATTGATGGCCATACAGGGCAATTTATCCCTTATGCGTCTGAGCGCACCGCTGGATCACCTGCTGCAAAGGCATATTGAAAGGATTAACCAGTCTGTGGACAAGGGAATTAATCTTGCCAAACAAATCATGACTTTTGCCAAAATAGGCAAATTTGTTGTAATGAAAACAAATTTAAATAATATTCTCAAAAGCACTTCCCGTATGTTTTTACGCTCAAATCCAAACATTAGAATTCATGAATTTTACGAATCAAACTTGTGGGGCACGCGGGTTGACCGTGTACAGATCGGGCAGATGCTTATCAATCTTTACATTAATGCCGCCGAAGCAATGCCTGATGGCGGGGATCTATATCTTCAGTCGGAAAACATTTATTCCGATAAAAGCCGTACCAATGTCAACGAAGTGCCACCGGGGTGCTATGTAAAACTATCGATTACCGATTCGGGGCCGGGACTGGAAGACGGTGTTAAAGACCGCATTTTTGAACCCTACTTCTCAGCCAACGGACAAAACCGCAGCGAAGGCTTCGGACTGGCGGCCGTATACGGCACAATAAAGAGCCATAAGGGTTTTATTAACGTTTATAGTGAAAAAGGCCATGGCGCTTCATTTAATTTGTATTTTCCAGCCTTGACCACACAACAGCCGGTTTCTGCTCACACGGCGCCTTTAGTCAAAGGCGGCGAAACAATTTTATTGGTTGATGACGATGAATCAGTCGCCCGGATTAGTCGGCATATTTTGGAAAAGCACGGATACCGGGTCTTTCTGGCGGGCACAGGAAACGAAGCGGTTGAACTTTATAACGAATATAAAAATCAAATCGATCTAGTGATACTGGACATGATCCTGCCGGATATAAACGGAGATCAAGTTTACAAAAAACTCATCCAACTTACACCCAACCTGCGGGTTCTGCTTACCAGCGGTTATAATGTCAATAAACAAATCAGTATGTTATTGGAAAAGGGATGCTCGGGCTTCATTCAAAAGCCGTTCCAAATTCATCCTTTTATATTACAAATTCGCAAAATTCTGGATAAACCTCATTTATAGCATCATTATTTATACCATCATTTTAGAGTGTTGTAAGCTGCAGTGCACTTATTAAATCCCTCGTTGAAAAAAACAGGCTTATCGGTTATTGGTAAAAAGTTTTGCAGTACTGAAAAAAAATTCATTGATAAGCTCTAATGACTAAGGATAAATCATGCTAAAAAAACTGGAAGCCCAAACTTGGGTATACGTTATAATAGAAAGAACCGGACAAAGTGACACCATCATCGGCCAGCAGGATGATGAACTGAATCTGTCTTATATTCCCGCATTTGTTGAAAAAGATGCTGCTATGTCTGCGGTAGGCATGCTTGCAGGTCCCGAAGACCGGAAATTTGAAATTCAGGCCATAATTTTTGAAGACTTGCTTCAAAGTGCCGCCCAAGGTCACGCTTTGATCTTTATTTTAAATGGTCAAGGCCGGATATTAGCAAAATATTGCTCGGATGGCACATCAATTTAGCGATTTAACCACTATTTTGAAATGTTGATTTTTTTAAGCAGCAAGAATTTCACCGATTCCCGGCCTGGCTGGAACGCAGTGCGCCCGCTTTGCTTTTTGACCTGGTAATGGCGGCAGGATAAAGAGTTTCAGGAATAATTCGGCACAATTTTAAATGCAATGATAGCCAACCTGGTTAACAGTTCCTGAATGCATACTAATTTTGTTTCAAAACTAATCAACGTTTTGCAAAATAAATCCAACTGATCTTCATACCCCTGCCACGGCTGCCGTGCAGGAGCTTGCTATAGATGCATCCAATCCGGATTTGCAATTATTTTCGACAACTGTTATTTTTTATTATAAATTAAATTGTATGGGAAAAAATTTAGTTAATGTTCATTCGAAAAACAGGAAAATTTTTCAGCACAACTTAAGATGTCGGGCAAATTGGGCATTTGCGGATGGGCACTAATTATCCATTTATCATAATAGATACATTTTGGATGTTAATAAAATGAGAATTATAACACGTCCCGATTTTGATGGTGTCGTATGCGCAGCTCTGTTACAAGAAGTCCAGGGGGAAAATATTCCCGTTGTTTGGGTGCAACCCAGTGAAATACAAGGCAACCAATTTAAATCCTTATCCGGAGATATAATCGCCAATCTGCCTTTCAGCCTCCCATGCGCATTATGGTTTGACCACCATATTTCCAACACAACCGATCAGCCCTATCAAGGATTATTCCGCATTGCCCCATCAGCGGCCGGACTTGTAAATGAATACTATCACGCCAAACTTGGTGACCGTTTTCAAGAACTTGTTTTGCAGGCGGATAAAATAGATTCCGCCCAATTGACCCTTAATGAAATTTTAAATCCTCAAGAATATCCCTATATCTTGCTATCTATGACAGTTTTTAACCGTAAGCCGTCGGATCTTGATTATTGCAATCATCTGGTAACCTTGCTACGAACTGAATCAATTGATAAAATAGTAAAAAATAATGAAGTAGCCCGGCGGACCAAGCAGGTGTTGGAGGCCAATCGCGATTACGAAAAGTATCTGAAACAGTATACCTACATGAAAGCTAATGTTTGTATAACGGATTTTCGTGGCATGGACCCTATTCCTGATGGAAATCGTTTCCTGGTCTATTCGTTGTTTCCCGAAGCGGTTGTAAACATCAAAATTTACAATGAAAACGATTTTCTCATAATCAAACTGGGGCACAGCATTATAAACCGGAAATGCAATGTCAATGTCGGCAAATTGCTGGCCAAATACGGCGGCGGAGGGCACAAAGGCGCCGGGGCGTGCCTCGTAAAGCTAAAAAATGCCGGGCGCAGCATTTCCGAAATCATTGATGTGCTTATCAAAAACAAACCAGAGGTGAATTAATGTGAATTTAGGCTCCATTTGAGAGTAGACAAATTTGCATAGGCGAAGAAAATTTGTTAGGTTGATTCTTCCAGTTCAAGTTGATGCAGTTCCTATTGCAAGGAGAATTATCCTATGGCGCGGCAGCTAAAGATTCACCCCCCCCAAAAAAAATTAGTGCAATCCTGGAAACCTGAGATAGTCCTTGAAAATGCTTTGAAGGAACGGAGCCGGTTTCTTGAAAAATATCCGCGATATAAAAAATTTCAAAATGAAATCGACCGGTTGGTAGAAAAAGCCGGAAATTCTGAAAATAAAATGACGGTTCTCGCACTGATGATAGAGTCCAAGCTTGCCGATCTTCATCAGCAACTCAATAAACTAAATGGCATCTTGCTAACTTCCTTTAGCTGATTAACTATTTAATTTATAAATGTATAAGCTTTTGTGGCGCGGTTTTTTCACCTGCTTTGTCACCAAAAGGAATGGATACGTTTACCATTCCAATCTTTTTAAAAGAATATTTCATTTTTATTTCATTTTGCCGATATTCCGATTAGATGTATATGGATTTTGCGCGCTTTGTCGGCAATGACGCTAAAAAACTGATATAATTGGTATATAGATAATGCCATCGCCATTGAATATGTTGAACACGCTTCGTTACAGAGTCTGGAATATTTTAACCAGCGGATTACACCACAAGAACGATATCGATTCGTTGCGCAAATTTGTCCTGACAAACATCATCATTTTGTCCGCCAGCCTTGCATTGCTTATTTTAAGCACACAATCGTTTCTTAAAGGACACATCTACATTGGCATTGTAGATCTTATCTTTTTTATATTTGTATTCAATATGTTCTTCTTATTGAGACAAACAAAAGCATACAGACATATTGCTTTAACGGGAACACTGGCGGCAGGAATTTTTTTCTCCTACCTTATTATTACAGGTTCCGGCAGCGGCATGGCTATTTTCTGGACACTTACCTATCCTCTCATAACGATTCTATTAATGGGCCTGCTCTGGGGCACCTTGCTTAGCTCACTGATTTTAGCGGTAGCCATCGGCGTGTTTTTATGGGGCAACAAGTTATCTTTTGTATTTGTATATGATAATGAGTTGATTTTAAGCTTTATTCCCGTCTATATCAGCATCTATTTATTTGCTTTTACAAAGGAAAAAACACGAAAAATTGTCCAGCAGCGTCTGTTGGGGTCCAATCTGAAACTTGCATCGGCCAACAAGGAAAAAGAGGTTCTGATTAAAAAACTTAAACAGGCCATGCATAAGGTGCAGGTTATCTCTACCATCGATCCACTTACAAGCTTGTTCAATCGAAGATATTTTGAAAGTGAAGCCACCAAGGAAATTGCACGTGCGATGCGTTATGATCAGCCTCTTTCGACCATTATGGTGGATATCGACCATTTTAAAAGAATAAACGACACTTATGGGCACACCTGCGGAGATCACGTGCTGGCTGTGGTTGCCGATATTTGCAAAAAAAACCTCCGGACCTCGGATTTGCACGGCCGCTATGGCGGCGAAGAGTTTATATTCCTTTTGCCGGGCACAACGACCAAAGGGGCTTATCAATTGGCCGAACGGTTGCGCTGTGCCGTGGACAACCTAAAAATCACAAGGAATAATAAAACGCTCAATATCACAGCCAGCTTTGGGATTTATGAACGGCGCGGAGACGAAACCGAACTTAAAGATTTTTTTGACCGCAGCGATGAAGCCTTATACACCGCAAAAAAAACAGGCAGAAACAGGGTGGTCATCTGGCAGCCGAAAACCGAACAAGACCTTGAAAAAACTATCAAAATCGGATAAAAATGGCCTATCCGGACCACGCAACACCATTTTTTAATTAATTTAAGATAAGGAATAATCCGCATTTCTTACTGAATAGAAAGCAAAAAAGTTCGTAAGTTTATTTTTTTATTTTGAATGCGTAATTTATGGCGAATGCTGTTACGGTACGCTTCGATGGTTCTAATTGACAAGCCCAGCAATAAGGCAATTTGCCGATTTTTTTTCCCTTGCCGGATAAAATTGGCCACCTTTAGTTCAGATGCAGTAAAGTTATAGAATTCAAGGCAAAGGCGGCGTGAAAAGCCCGAGGTGATATCACTAATATTGGATTCTATAATAGCAAGAAGATTTTGGCGATGTTGATCGCTATCGATCATTTTGAGTTTATCAATGTAAGGTTGAACAAACTCCTTAATGTTATACAAGACCTTTTCTTCAAGCTCATTTTTGTCCATCTCACGTCTTTTTAAAAGCACTTTCAAAGCTGTATTGGCCTCTTTCAAATTGGCCTTTTCCATTTGCAAATCGGCTTCCCGGTCTCTTAATGCCTTTTCGGTAACTCGCCACTGCAAAATCTCATTTTGAAGAGCTTCATTGGCTTGCATCAACTCTTTTGTTCTGAACCGGACCTGGTTTTCCAGCTCTTTCTGATCATTAACCAAATAATTCTTAACTTTTACACTTTCAGTAATATCACGGCAAACACCTTCCTGTGACATAAACTGTCCCGCAGACGAAAAGCGCAGCGTAAAGTTGGATTCAAACCAGCGCACATTGCCTGTTTTGGCAACAAACCGTATTGTCTTGGTACGACTTGAGTTCTTGCGTTTACCGATAATAGCCGAATAACGTTTTGACACAATAGCACGATCTTGCGGATACACCATTTCCAGAAAGCATTTGCCTATCAGTTCCTGTTGCGTATAACCGTAATAACTTATCGCTTTATTCAAACTGACGATGACCCCGTTTTCATTCAAAACGTAAACAATATCAGGTATGTTATCCACCAGGGTAACATAGCATTGTTTGGCCGCTTTGAGGGTTTGACTAACTTTTTTACATGGGCAATGTTCGGATTGAAGGGCCGCAAGCATAGCCTCCAGAATATGGATCTTTTTCTCCGCTTCTATTAGGGCGTCGAAGTTTTGCATAAACTCTCCAAGATTGATTATATTGATATATCAATGCACTATGCCATTAACTCCATTACACTGGCAGCCAAAAGTTGTCAATTCGCAGATGGCCGAATGTAATTGCGATGCAATCAAGAGGCCCGCAAATTTAAAGACTAAGATCAATTTACGCCTTGCCTTGATCAATAAACAGCGATATCAAAAGCTCAAATAATTGACCCGCGAAAAGGGTCCAGCTACGGAGAAAAAAATGAAACTTGGTATAATCGGACGCCCGGGCAGCGGCAAGACAACTTGTTTTGAAGCGCTGACAAAAACCGGCGTTGAAACAACCCATCGCAAAGAAAGCCGTATTGGCACCGTCAAGGTGCCGGATAAACGAGTTGAAAAACTCTCGGCAATGTATCAACCAAAAAAAACCATCTTCGCCCAGGTGGAATATCTTCTACCCTCTGCTCATGAATTTAAGCAAGATAAGGATAAAGAACAAAGTATTTGGAACCAAGCCCGCGTTTGTGACGCATTGATCCACGTTGTGCGTAATTTTAGCAGCTATGGCCAGCAGCCGCCTGCTGCGGAATCTGAATTCAAAGCCCTGGATCAAGAGCTGCTTATTGCCGATCTGGTCGTTGTTGAAAAAAGACTCGAACGCCTGGAGCTTGATAAAAAACGGGGCAAAAAACCCGATGCTGAAGAAATCAGCCTATTGGAACAGTGTCATACCCGCCTGAACAATGAAATTGCTTTGCGCCACTTTTCTGAATTGGCATCAGCCAGGGCCCTGCGCGGTTATGCATTGTTAACAGCCAAACCCGCATTGGTTTTATTCAACAATGACGATCAGGATGAATCCATGCCGGACACAAGCGGATGGGCTGAACAAGAAACCTGTATGACCATACGAGGCAAACTTGAGCAGGAGCTTTCCCAGATGGCTGCTGATGAAGCCGAAATTTTCCTTGAAGAATACGGTATTAAAAGCTCCGCCATGGACCGTGTAATTAAAGGATCTTATGAATTATTAGGCTTGATATCTTTTTTCACTGTGGGTGAAGATGAAGTGCGGGCCTGGACTATTGCGCATAACACGGCAGCAGTTGATGCGGCGGAAGTTATCCATTCGGACATTAAAAAGGGTTTTATTCGCGCAGAAGTCCTATCCTATGATGATCTTATGGCGGCGGGCAACTTTGCCGAGGCCCGCAAACGCGGTACAGTTCGATTGGAAGGCAAAACCTACGAGGTCCAAGATGGCGATATTATCACGTTCCGATTCAATGTGTAATTTCCAAAAGACCGAAGCAGCAGATATATATCAAAACTTGATCCACCAACCTGATGTTCTGCCAGCAGGTCTGAATCTGAATTTAGAAGAGCTGTCCAAAGTGGCAAAGCGTTTGCCCATGCGACTAAATACTTACTTTTTATCTTTGATTCAATCGGCCGATGATCCCCTGGCAAAACAGGTCATCCCGGACATAATTGAACTAACCGATTGCCGGGGACCGGACGATCCTTTAAAAGAGCAAGCGCAATCACCAGTACCGGGCCTGATTCATCGCTATCCGGCTCGGGTAGCGTTCACTGTATCAAACCAATGCGCGGTTCATTGCCGTTTTTGCCTGCGAAAGCGGAATGTCTTTGATGGCAAGCAAGTATCAGACAAAGAGCTTGAACTGGCCATTGCATATATCCGTAATCATCCTCAAATCAATGAAGTTATCCTTACCGGCGGCGATCCGCTAATGTTGCCTGATGCAAGGATAAAGCAACTGCTCTTGCAATTGCGGAGCATCAAACATGTGCTGGTCTTGCGCATACACACTCGGATCCCCAGCGTATTTCCAGAGCGGATAACTAAATCGCTTGCGCATATGCTGGCAAAATTTCACCCTCTTTATCTCAATATCCATTTTAACCACCCCAATGAAATTACACCAGCGGCTGAAAATGCCTGTAGATTGCTGGCTGAGGCAGGCATTGCCCTAGGCAGCCAGACAGTCCTTTTAAAAGGGATAAACGATCAGGAACAGGTTCTATGCAAACTTTTTGAAAAATTGCTGCAAATCCGTGTAAAACCATACTATCTGCACCAATTGGACCGTGTCAGGGCAACTGCCCACTTCCAGGTGTCTATGGAAAAAGCGCTTTCATTGATCACGTATTTGCGGGGGCGTTTATCCGGAATGGCGATTCCGCAATTAATGGTGGATTTGCCGGCCGGCGGCGGCAAGGTGGCTGTTTCGCCTGAATCGGTGGTCGAAAAACAACCCGGCCGGTGGGTATTTCGCAACTGGCAGGGAAAGTTGTTTTCTTACCCCTAATAGTGTCAATAATAATCAGGGCAATTGCACGTAACCTTGGCTCATGTCGTATTTCAGTGGCTTATTTCACAATCGCCTAATCAAGGAATGTAATCAGGATTTTTCTGCATTACGCACATTATGAACATATTCAAAAAATCTGGAAAAAAAACAAGCTTTTCCTGTGAGATGCCACGGTGTGGGCTCAGCCAGCTCCTTAGGGTTGTAGAAGATGCCAATATAGCTTTATTGCGCCGGATTTGGATTCGTTTTCAAAAAGCAAAGATGGGTGCATACTAATCGATATACTAATTGTCAGTGCACATTGACTCAACATAACGAAAACGAATTTAAGGGCAAGCATAAGTAGTATATTCGCATCTTCCACGACCCCTGCCTCTCAAAAATGATAAACCGCTTGTCTGTTTTCGTGCGACATGCTGATTGTGCCCTCGGATACAAGACTCCAGAGGCAATCAGCGATGCGGATTTCATTCTCGTTAAGAGAGGCTACCAGATCCTGGAGATTCAGTGGCCGTTTTTCGTTCTCCAGTACAGTGAGTAAGCGGTGCTGGAGAAATTCTTCTTTGATCACAGCAGTAAAATCGCGGTCGTACTCCAGAGCATGCTGTTGATCTCCCCGGTAATCTTTTTCCTTGGGACGGCGCAGGTTGGCCGACAGAAGGTGACGTATCCGGGTATTGAATTTAATGACATTATAAATGGCATTAAGTTTATCGACATTTTCTTTGCTGCGCTCAATCGGACCGATCATGGCAACGCTGCGGTTGAAGCTTTCAACGGTGCGCACAAATTCTTCGGGATGATTCAGGTCCGAATGGGCCAAGGCGATACGGTCCCGGCTAAAACCGCATAATGTAAGCAGTCTTTTGACTACATTCACACGGCTCCACGCGTGATCCAGACCATAGCTGTGGTGGCACGCTTCCGGGTTACATCCCACAAGGATAAGGCCTGAAGCGCCTTCCACAAAAGCCCTGGCCATAACACAAGGATCAATTTGGCCTATACAGTTGACTCCCATGATGTGAACCCGGGGATCGTACTTTAAGCCCATTTTTCCCGCATTGTCCGCAGCAGGCAGCCCTCCCCAGACACAGCCAATGGCCAGGGTCTCGTCAGGGGTAAGCTGCCCGGCTAAGGCAGCGACACGTGCTTCGCGCTGATCATTGGAATTATTCTGAAGCACCAGTGCATGATAGGGACACGCTGCAGCGCAAGTGCCGCCGCCGGTGCAAACCATAGGGTCCACAACTCGGGGTAAACCGCCACCGGGGCCTTCTTCCACACCAATACCGCCGCAATCGCACAGCTCCTGACACTGCCCGCACCCGATACACTTGTCCGGATCCACCACACACACGATACGCGGCAGCATCAATTCACCATTGGCGGATTTGCGCAACATTTCCGTGGTTTTTGATCCGGCCCGTTGTCCCTGTGACAAGGCTTCCAGAAGATCACAAGGGTAGCGGGCGCTTCCGGCCAGATAGGTTTCTTCGCGGCCAACCATTTCCGGGCGGACTCGTGCGTGATGACCTGTAAGAAATTTTTGCTCCTGGTGAACCAAGCCCAGAATTTTGGCGGTATCCAGTGCTTTTCCGTTAAGGTGGCGAACCGGGGAAAGAACCATGTAATCCCACGGTAAATCACGCTCTACATGATCTGTCAGGTTACAAAATGTAACGAGGCCATCTTGAATGGTCGGGCGCAGGTTGCCGTCATAAGCAACCCACAGGATGCCGTGTTTGCGGTTAATGGCGCGTTCAGCGGCGGTTAAAGGCACCTGCATTTGCTCGTGATAAAGAATAATTGCCTGGGATACCGGTGAGCATTCGCGAATGTGACAGGCCATCTTCCAAGCGCTTTTGGCTGATAACTGCGCAAATTCGCTTTGGCCGGTTTCATAGTCGTTAACCCAAAAAACTATTTGACCTTCGGGCGCGCCCTGCCCAGAAATCAGGTTTTCCATTTCAGGCTGAATCATGACGCTTAGGCCATCGTGACCGTATTGGGGCCCGGGACTCCCCATTTCCGCATCAAGGCTGGCAATGATTGCGCCTGCTTTATACTTTACAATCGTTTCATCCGGCTCGGACTGCAACGTCAGGGTGTAGTCTCCTGTGACCCCGGAAATTCCCACTAACCTGAACGGACTTAAAATTGTGCCATACTCGCTGTCAAAAACCTCTCGAACCATATCCCTGAATCGGCGCTCGTAACTACGCTCGCCGGGATAATAATGATGCAGTTTTTGCACCATTCGATCCGGCTTTGCCGTGTCGAGAACCAGAAAAAAATTCATTTTTTTCCGGGATAACTCCCTGGCGGCCGAAATACCGGCCATGCCACAGCCAAGGATCGCAATCGGACCATCGATTTGGGCGTAGCTCTGGCCGGTGGGAACAAGTGTCTGCATTTCCGCGATGGCTCCGTTGATTAGCTTTATGGACTTGGCGGCTTTATCCGCAGGTGTAAGATCCGATACTGTTGCCACATGACCGCGCAGGTTTACGATATCAATCTGACCTCTACGCAATTCCAAGGCGGCAAAAGCGTTTTCAAATTTTTTCAGCATCAACCGGCTCTCACATCCGGCGACAATCAGACGATTTAATTTTTTTTCCGCAAGCGCCCCGGTAATCATATCCATGCCGGGTGTCTGACAAGGATAGGGCAAAATTTCGCAATGGCTAATTCGGCTGTCTTTCTCAAAGGACTCTTTTACAATTTCCAGGTCGATGCTGGACTTGATTTTATTTCCGCACTGACAGAGAAAAACTCCGATATTGGCTTTGTAGTTCATTTTTTTATCTCCTGTATCTATCGATCCCTCGATCGATCCGCCGATCCGCACCGGCATTATCCGGTTTTAAGGCGATTTGTGTTAAAGAATATACCATCTTGTATGTCTTTTTTCCCGTCTTGTGCGTTATGCCAAAGCCCGAATACGTTAAGTATGCAAACTGATCAGCAAAATTTTGGCGCGCCTTGAATACGAAAAAAAATTCTGCTCAATCTGGTATATTCTTTTCCGTCAATCGCCTAAGTGGCGTCCGTTTTAAAGCGCTTTTTAAGACGTTTTAACTTCTTGTGCGGACTGACGTGTCAGTTGCGTCAGACGCATGGAGGGTTCACCCCGAACCTGATCAAAAAACGACTGCATGGCGCCTGTGGGACAGACACTGACGCAGCAGCCACAGGCCACACATACGTCGGTAGGCCTGAGAAATGGAGCGCCTATTTTTTTGTGCACCCCCCTGTCCACAACGGAGATGGCGGACAGCCCTACAACCTCCTCGCAAACCCGGCTGCATAGCCCGCAGACCATGCACTTATTATCGGGATTGGATATAGGAAACCGGGTTGAGGCAACTCCATAATTGGCCGCCATCTGGCGGATTTTAGCACTGGCCGGACACGTAGATAAAAGCATTTCAAACACCCATCGGCGGACATTGCTGACCCTTTCCGTTTCCGTATAGATGGTGATGCCCTCTTTTACCGGATATATGCACGATGCCACAAGTTTGGACCAATTTCCTTCCTTGAGTTCGACCATGCACAGCCTGCATGCTCCGCTGGGAGTAACCGACTCATGGTGACACAGCGTTGGGATATCGATCCCGTAGTGCTGTGCCGTTTCAAGAACTGTCCAGCCTGTTCTGGCTTCCACAGTTTTATCGTTTATTTTAAAAGTAATTTTCATTGAAAAACGCCTCCTCAAATATGCCCTGTGCCGGGGCGACCGATTTCTATACCGTTAATACGGCGCCGAATTTGCAAGATTCTTTACAGATACCGCATTTGATGCAGGAAGACGCATCAATGACATGTATTTTTTTCTTCTCGCCGGAAATACAATTACTGGGACATTGCTTCGAGCAAGCCGTACAGCCAGTACATTTTTCCTCATCGATCCGATACGTGATCAAATCCTTGCACACTCCGGCAGGGCATTTTTGATCCTGCACATGGGCAAGGTATTCGTCCTTAAAATAACGAATCGTAGTCAGAACGGGATTTGGAGCACTCGAGCCCAGTGCGCACAAGGCGCCGTCAACGATGGCCTGGGACAGATTGATCAGATCATCGATCTCTTTTTCCGAGCCTTTGCCTTGTGAAAACCGATCCAGAACCTCACGCATACGGCTCAGGCCAAGACGGCAAGGCAGGCATTTTCCGCAGGATTCTTCTTCGAGAAACCTGAGAAAATAGCGTCCCACGTCCACCACGCAATCTGAGTCGTCCATAACGATCATTGCCCCCGAACCCATCATCGACCCCGCTTTAGTCAAAGAATCAAAATCCACGGGAGTCTCTTTCAGGCTATAAGGGATACACCCTCCGGAAGGGCCTCCGGTTTGAACCGCCTTAAACGGAGCTCCGCCCGGAACCCCGCCGCCGATTTCTTCCACGATTCTTGAAACAGGCACGCCCATGGGAACTTCAACGAGGCCGACATTATTGACCTTGCCTACCAGGGAAAAAACCTTTGTGCCGGTGCTATTGGAAACCCCCAAGCCGCTATACCAGTTAGCGCCTTTTCTAATAATAAGGGGCACATTTGCCCAAGTCTCCACGTTGTTAAGCACCGTGGGTCTGCCCCATAAGCCTTCTTCAACACTACGGACGTACTTAGGACGGGGGTTTCCCGGTTTGCCCTCGATGGACGTAAAAAGAGCGGTGGATTCACCGCACACAAAAGCGCCTGCGCCGCGGTTAATGCGCGCATCAAATGAAAATCCGGTATTGAGAATATTTTCCCCCAACAATCCCAGGCAGCGTGCTTGCTCCATTGCTTTTTCAAGGTGCTTAATCGCCAGGGGGTATTCAGCTCGCACATAAAGGTAACCGTTTTGCGCGCCGAGTGCATAGGCGCCGATGATCAGACCTTCAAGCACAGAATGCGGGTCGCCTTCCATGATTGTCCGATCCATGAACGCTCCGGGATCTCCCTCGTCACCATTGACCACCACGTATACCGGACGGCCCTTTTTCTTGATGGCGGTCAAAGCGCTTCGCCATTTTCGTCCGGCGGGAAATCCAGCGCCGCCGCGACCGCGCAGGCCGGATTTTTCAACCTCGGCTACCACCTGTTCAGGTGTCATGGACGTCAGCGCCTTAGCCAAGGCTTGGTATCCACCGCTTGAGATAGTATCAAGGATATCGGTGGGATCGATTTTTCCAATATTTTTCAGCACAACACGCTTCTGGAGTTTATAAAAAGGAATCTCTTGCTCTGTGGCAATCGCCTTTTTTGTTTTCGGATCTTTATAAAGCAGGCGTTTGACGATTTCGCCGCGCATTAAGGTTTTTTCTATGATTTCGTCGGCATCCCTGGCTTTGACCTGCTGATAAAACAAACCCTGGGGGCGGATCAGCACAAGGGGGCCGCGGGAACAAAATCCCTGGCAGCCGGTTTTTTTAATTCCTGGCATGACCTTGGCATTGATGCCCGCCTTGGCCAGGCCGGCTTTCAATGCCTCGCTGACTTTATCGCTTGCATTTGCAAGGCATCCGGTTCCATGACAAACCACAATCTCCGGCCGGTTCGGATCCGTGCTTTCGATGATTCGTTTTTGCAGTTCAATCAAATCCTGTTCGGATTTCAAATGCCACTGATTCAGATCAATGGCGGTTGCGGTATTTAAATCAGGCATTTCCCTGCTCCTTTGTGTCTTCGGTAAGCTCATTTTCCATAATTTTTAATTGCTTATCCATCTTTTTGGCGGTCATGCCGGATTTATATTCCTCATCCACAACAATCACCGGCGCCAGTGCGCAAGCGCCAACGCAATTGACGGTACTGAGCGTATAGCGCAGGTCTTGGGTTGTCTCGCCAGACTTGATGTTTAGCTTCCGGCTCAAATCATCGACGATGCGCTGAGCGCCCTTTAAATGGCAGGCGGTACCCATGCAGACACGAATGTCATGTTCGCCGCTGGGATCAAGTCTGAAAGACTGATAAAACGTAGCAACCGAATAGCCTTGGGTCAGAGGTACGCCGGCATGCTCACATGCCTGCCCCATTGAATCCTGAGAAATATAACCGTATTTGCTTTGGATATCCTGAAGCAAAAAAATGAGGTATTCCGGCTTTTCCGGGTACTGATCCAAAATGTCATCTAAAAGTTCACCTTGGTGCATGTCTATCTCCTATATAAATGATCAATCATCTTTCATACCGCCCGCTGACGGTCACGATCTTCTGTCAGTTATCCATTTATATGGCAATGCCTGTGCCATCAGGCTAACATCCTAATATAATAACAAATAATAGCCTTCTGCTCTAAAAGCGTAGTTAATGGAACAACCCAGGATGGATTTGAAACATATTTTTGTTTCAAACCAGGCCCGAACATGTTGCACTTGTTTCAAAATATTATTTTTTATTTAATTTTCAGATAGTTACAAATTGAAACACAGAATGTTTCAGTTGAAACATTTGCGAACCGCCAAAAAACCAAACTGTTTGAACAAAAATAAACGAGTCTTTGCTTTTTCAAGATTCGCATAATGCGCAAAAATGCAGTACCCGGACATAATCTTGAACAAACACTCAACGGTTTATCTTAGCGCCTGTTTGGGGATTATTAAATCGGCTGCAAAAGCGCGAGAACGGTACAAAATGACGCAATTTTTCGACTAATAGACCGGCTATTCATCTCAAATTTAAGACATTTTGGCCTCGCCCTCGCACTTTTTCGCTAAATCTTCTATTTTCCAAACAAGCTCTTAGGTGTCAAATAGATATCGAAAAACCTGAGCACTAAGGCGATTGGAAGGATATTTTCTAACTAAGTTGTAATAGGCGGGATTATAACAGGCTGTGGCGTTTCATGTACCGCCATATGGAAGTCCGGCTAATGCCTAACATTGCGGCCGCTTCTTTTCGATTTCCACCGCTTTTTTCCAATGCCTGGATCAATATGGATCGGGTTAATTTGGCTTTCCGGCCGAAAATGTTTCCGGATGGAATTGAAACATCGCTTCTGTTTGGAATCGAATCATGAAATTTCGGCAGGTAATGGGCAAAGATAACAGGACCCTTGACAAAAACAAATGCATGTTCCAGGCAACGTTCCAACTCCCTCACATTGCCAGGCCAGCAATACTCGCTGAGCATTTTTAATGCCTTTGGATCTATGGAACGAACATTTTTATTGTACCGGCGGTTGAACGTTTTAATGAATTCGTCAACGAGCAGTGGAATATCCTCTATACGATCCCTCAAAGGAGGCAATGTCATTGGAACCGTGCGTAAGCGAAAGAATAAATCTTCCCGGAATCGGCCTTGCTGCATTGCAAGCCCAAGTTCCTGATTTGTCGCACTGATAATCCGGGCGTCCAGACTAATGGGCTGGGTGCCGCCGACCCGTTCAAACTCCCTTTGCTCGATCACCCTGAGCAGTTTCACCTGAAGTTCCGGTTTCATTTCCCCGATCTCGTCCAAGAACAGGGTACCGCCCCTGGCCATTTCAAAACGGCCGGGCTTGGAACGATCCGCACTGGTAAAAGCCCCCTTTTCATGGCCGAACAGTTCGGATTCCAGCAAGGACTCGGCAAGCGCCGCACAGTTCACCGCGACAAAAGGCTGTTTTCGGTTAGGGGATAGATTGTGAATGGCTTTGGCCAGTAGCTCCTTACCTGTTCCGCTTTCGCCGTCAATAAGAACATTGGCGTTGCTTGCGGCTATATCCGGCAACCGCTCCAAGGCCGACACGATTGCCTCGCTTCGGCCAATAATTCCGGTCAATTGCGCATCCAATACACTGGCTTGCTTCAAAACTTTATTTTCAATCCGCACAACACGGAACGTTTCCAACGCGCCGGTGACTTGCCCCTTTCCATCTCGCAGAACGTTAACATTGACCAGCAAGGTTTGCCGTTCACCATTGCGATTGAAGATGCTGACCTCCTGGTCCATCCTGGTCTCACCCGTGTTCATGCTAAGTTCCAGAGGGCATTTTCTGCGGCACTGATCCGCTTTAAAGATATCCCAGCAATGCCTGCCAATTACATGTCCGCGTTTATGCCCTGTGATAGTTTCCGCTGATTGATTAAAAGAGGTAATTCGCCAGTCGGTATCAATGGTAAAGACACCTTGGGGTAAAGTCTCTACAATATCTTGAAAATTTAAACACATAAGCCCTTGATCCAGTTTATAGCATCTATTGATAACAACATGTTGTTCAAATTATTGCGATTAAGCCAATCCAATCCAGCAGACAATATGTTGTGCAATTTACAGGCCAAAATAATATCCAATGCGCAATAGCACTTAGCCTAAGTAAATGCTTAGCGTGGCTTCTCTAAATAAATCAACTGAAAAAATAGCTCTGCAGGAATTAAAATTTCGTCAATTAAAAAAGAGGCTTTAGCGCCCTGTTTTTATATTTTTTATTAAAAAATAGAAAAGCCTAGTCCTCTGGGCCAGGATTCTTTACTACAAAAAAGTGCTTGTACGAATTAAAACGGAAGCCGCGTTTCGCCTGAAACATTTGAAACACATGAAACACCCGAAATATTTAAAACACGAGGCGAAATATACCTGAAACAATCGACTACCCGCAGCTTCACCTGCAATCGTAGAGTTAATTACGCGCGCTTTCGGCCACTAAACGCCCTAAACATTATGCAAATCGCCCAAAAAGAAGGCTTTCACCCGCAAGACTTTAGGAGCTTGGAAGATACCAATATAGCGTTATTGCGCCGGGTTTAAAGCCAAGCATAAATTGTATATTCGCATCTTCCACGACCCTTAGCAACACGTTAAAAGTAAAACTTAGGCGATTTGTGTTAAAGAATATACCATCTTGTATGTCTTTTTTCCCGTCTTCTGCGTTATGCCAAAGCCCGAATACGTTAAGTATGCAAACTTTGGCACGCCTTGAATACGAAAAAAAATCCTGCTCAATCTGGTATATTCTTTTCCGTC
>JAAERL010001140.1 GCA_024230435.1 Desulfobacteraceae bacterium | reverse complement strand
TCCCGGATAAAATCTTTCTTGAAGTTGTAGTCCCAACTGACTTCTTCGCAGATGGAACCCGCACGCTAATGCTTGGGCTCATAACCTCACAATGCACACTAATGTAGGTAGGCGTAGAGGAATTTAGCGGTGAGAGAACCACGCGAAGGACTAGTTTGAGGGCAGCTAATCCTGAAACTTGACTGAGGTAGTGGGTAGACTGTATTTGATATTTGTTGTTCTTTTGATTTTATGAGAACTACATCAAGGTCAAAGTTAGGTGATAACTCCGGCTTGCAGGCCATGAAAACACCCGAATCGATGCGTTTGGAAAACGCGGCAATTCAACGATCATATTTCCAGAAACAAATAAAAGGTCCGGCGAAAATCAAACATAAAACATATATGGACGTGAAAACAGTAAGTCAACTCCCATGTTGACTGTTATAACTGTTAGACCGTTCCAACTGTCCAACGAATAGATCTGTAAAACGGATAATAATCCATTCGTTCCAAACAAACAATATAATTTTTTGAGTTAGCAAGTAGAAAATGTAC
>JAAERL010001139.1 GCA_024230435.1 Desulfobacteraceae bacterium | reverse complement strand
GCGTTTGTGCTCTTTTTGATCGGATGTGCGCCTTCTGATTGCTTGTCTGGCCTTGACCTTCGCTGCTTCCCGGTTTGCGGTTATATCCGCCATCGTATCCCTAAGCGTTTCTTTCCAAGCATTGGCGGACAGCGGTGCAAAATTTCGTTTTTCTTTCAGCCAAAGATCCCGGATAGCCCTGTCTTTGATACCTACGCCAGAAATAGAGCCGAATTTTTGCCAGATTTGTGCACGTAGATGACCAAGTAATTTGGCCTGTTGTTTCAACGCATCATATTTTGACTGGTTTAAATTCTTGCTGTACAAAATTTTAGTGGCTTTCATGCTTGCCCACTATCCTCAATTATTTTTTTTATATCTTTTTTATATTTTCGCAGGCCGTACAGCCTGTAACTGAAAGTATGTATAATGGCCGTCAGGTCTTCCACGATTTCTTGCTGAGGGGATAAAGATTCCTGATTGACTACTACTATCTTACATCCATTCTGATTAGCCAGATATTCAAAAAAATCGAACCCGAATCGGCAAAGTCTGTCTTTGTGGGCAATAATCAGCGTTGAAATTTCACCTGACGTGATT
>JAAERL010001138.1 GCA_024230435.1 Desulfobacteraceae bacterium | reverse complement strand
GTGGAGTGAAGAGTGAAGATGAGAGAGGAACGATGTGGTGCAGTAATGACATTGTTTGTAGTGTGGATGGAAGCGAAGGGTGATGTGGCTGGCCGTGACACATCAACTCTTGACGTTGAGGAAGCCGAAAGATTTTTCTTATTCGAATGAACAGCAGGGCATCATTGATGACGCGGGGGGCAGAAGCTCGACGGTGGTGTTCTTGGCTACATTAGCTTTTCTTAAAATAATTCATTGTTTCTCTATAATAACAAGAAAATATACTACCCCCATTCAGCAGAAATAGAGAATAAATTTCAATTTTAAATAGAAAGGGGTCAAAGAGTTATCCCTCGATATAAAGTCTTTACGATTCAAGGAGACGAGCGACGGCCAGGGCATCAGTGGCGCCCAATAGGGACCTCGATTTTCTATCTGCTTTTTTGTTTTCCTGTCCTTTCCCTTCAGATTTTTATTAAATTTCTTCGTCAAAAAAGCAGATCGTCAAAAAAGCATATCCGCCCACTTGGAT
>JAAERL010001137.1 GCA_024230435.1 Desulfobacteraceae bacterium | reverse complement strand
CTAGAAATAACATCACGAACCCTAATACTAGCATTCACTGTCTCTTGATCTATCCCTAGCAAACATAAATTCTTTTAACTATCTCATATTAGAGTGGTCTTAACAAAAACTTTACGCAAAATCCAGTGCCACATGACGTATTTTGTGACTTGTGACCGGCGAGGTTTGCGTAAACTTTATTTTCCTCTGATTTTCCTTACGCAAAAGAGGCTTTTTGCGTAAGGAAAATAGAAACAATTTCTACGTAGGAATTAGTAGCTCTAGCCCCTCATCGCAAAGTTTCCGCAACCGAGAACTGTTGACCATGGCCCTCCTATTGCTAGGCCGCCTATATTGAGCCCATGATAATATTTTGTTGATTATCGATGGCCTATCCCTTAGACAACATATATGGCATATATTGGCAGCAGGGTGGCGTTGTAGCTGCTGTAGGGGCGGACATATTATCACTGCAACACACTTCTTGAGATTTGATATAAAAAACAACCACTTTCCCTGCACCCATAGAAGAAGATAAACATTGAAGATACACTACCCCGCCACACCCTTCACCGATAATGGTGTGGAGGGGAAATCCGGCTCCTCGGACCAACCATTAAAGGCCCCCCACACCTCTAAAACACCTAAGACACATCCTGTGCACAAATTGGAAAAATAATGATACACTCAAACACAACAATAAGCATTTAGTCGGTGGATAGAGCGGCTCTAAAGGACACAACTCATCAATAATATCATATATAAGAAGTGGAGGCTATTTATCGTCTATAATATTACAACAGAGTGGATAAAATAAGCAAAATCATAGATAGAAATGAGATTTGTGTATCATGCAGTAGTCTGTTATTTATGTGATGTAGACAGCAGTAATAATAAAAAATATGCGGCGGAATTGTTGAATTGGGTGTTGCCTACGATATAATTCACTGGATGTTGCTATTGGTTGAGTTTGGGCGACGTGGTGGCTATGACAGTAGCGGCTATCATGGTCGTATTGTCGATGAGGCCGGTGCCACTGGAGGGTGAAAGCAAAATTCACCCAAAGATGGCTGTCTCAATTTTCAGATGCTCCATAAGTCACAGAAACGTCAACGACCGGCACTCAACCGGCGTAAAGACCTCGGGCATCACTCCGACGCCATTATATGCAACTAAATCGACTGATATATCAAATTAGACTCCACTTATTTATTCTAATACTATATGCGCGAGATGTTGTGGCTT
>JAAERL010001136.1 GCA_024230435.1 Desulfobacteraceae bacterium | reverse complement strand
GTAGAAATATCAGAATCATCATCGCCAGATTTTGACGACGAATTTTCCGTACTTTGTGATTCATTGTTCATATCTCTATTTATTAGCTCTCTAGGTACCTCATTACCATTAGCACCTGAACTCTCTAAAGAAGCTGCTAATGCATCTACTTCATTGGGTACAGCAGATGCTTCGTCAAATCCTTCTAAAAGATTTTCCCCAATTTGTGATTCACCATCCATATCCCTTAGCCTCCTCCTCTGCCTCAGTATCATTATACCCAGTCTTAGGCTTCTTGGATGGAGAAACATTAAGACGACTAATATCCACTGTAGCTGAATCAAAAAATACTGTTGGATTACAAAGACTTAGTTTGAGATCTTGTTGGATTAACTGAAATAATGAAAAAAGGATAATTAAATTAAAAATTTGTTCTTCAAAAAAAAATTGCAGGAAAGAAACATCAACATGCATAGGAAAAAAAACCGTTAAAAACGGTGAACCTAGATAAATTATGCACAAAATGCCCAATGTTTTAAAATATTTAAAAAACTCGTTGCTAAAAATGTTGGGTATAAGCACAACATTAAGATCTCTTTTTCTACTTACAAACTCTAAACTATATGCTATTGTTTTAATAATTTTCATTTATACGTGTATAAAAAATCTCCCAGATTATTAGAGAAAACAAAAAAACAATAAAAATGATACACTAGAAGCTTTTATAGAATTTTTTTAGGAAATAATACAAAGAACGCAATATAACAAAACTACGCACAATTGAATCGGCGGATGGATGACCAAATTCCATTCCAGAGTTTAAAGCATCCACCACAAACGAAATATTTGAAAAAGCAGGGTTGGTTGCATACCCCAAAACTTCCCCAGATGTCTCCTCGATATTATCAACCGTAGCCTGTGAACTCTCTGAAAAAGATGATGTATCGGAATTATTTAGTACAGCGGGGGTTTCGTCAACATTAGACGCACTAGAGTTCAGACTACTACCTGATCCCTCAGAAGATGAACTACTATTCGATCCGTCAGAGTCTGAACTATTCTCTGATCCGTCGGACTTGGAACTACCAGAGTCTGAGTCATGACTAGGTATATCCGATTCACTACCATCTGCCGAGGCTGCCGAAGTATGATCTATATGATACGGAAACTTAGAAACACATGTCGGATCTCTCGCCTCTTCCCGTCTCCGCTCTATTAGTTGCTGAGCATGTGCTATCATTACCCCCCCCAACCCTCGCGGCAAATTGCTCTTCAAGCTCCCTAATCCTATCATCTAAGTTAACCACTGGTAAAACTTCTGATACATCGGGTCTTTGGTCAACGTTAAAATCTATATCTGTAGAAATATCAGAATCATCATCGCCAGATTTTGACGACGAATTTTCCGTACTTTGTGATTCATTGTTCATATCTCTATTTATTAGCTCTCTAGGTACCTCATTACCATTAGCACCTGAACTCTCTAAAGAAG
>JAAERL010001135.1 GCA_024230435.1 Desulfobacteraceae bacterium | reverse complement strand
TATCACCAACATTTTTTGAATTACACCAACTTTCTCAAGAGGCGTGAATAATTTTTTCTGCCCCCTTCTAACCTATAAGCATTGAAACAAATTTCATTTCAACTGCGTCAAATTTTCAAAAGGAGAGAATAATTGTTCATGACCCTTTCTAATCTTGAACTGTTGAAACAATTTTCATTCTGATTGCATTTATTCATTGTTATTACTTTCTATTTCAACTTTGCACACCGAACTACTTCGCCACTTACTCTTGCCGCATGGCCACAACACACCCAAACCACCAGACTCTCCCGTCGAGGGTCCCCCCAGTCGAGGACCCACGCGCAGCGCTTTTGGCGCAGCCAGAGCAGGGAGAGAAGGAGTGCGTCGATCATTGCCCACCGCAGGGACCCCATTCCAAACCTATCGGAGGCGGAGTCAATTTTACTGTCACAGGCGGAGGGGCTCATACCACCCGCTGCTGCCCAAACGTTGGCCAAATGAGCAAAAAAGTTAGAAGCCTCTAAATGCAACTTCCCTGATTTCTTCACTTCTCCGCAGGGAAAAATAGTGTTGATAATTTTTTAATTAACAAATGACAAAAAATCTAACTCGCAGACATCATCTCCAAAAATTCTAACAGCTTTTCCAGCCTTCTGCCCCCTTCCGACAAAAAAGTAAAGACTTGCCTGCTGTCCCCAAGGACACAGAGGAGGGAGCTCTTTTATCCGAGG
>JAAERL010001134.1 GCA_024230435.1 Desulfobacteraceae bacterium | reverse complement strand
TCTCGATCCTACTGCATTGTATCGGCTGGTGGCGCTTCATTATCGGTAATTAAGCGATATATCGAAAACCAGAATAGCGGCTAACTCCACCCTACGCTACGCTTAGAGGATGGAGAATGCGCCGCTTATTTTTTGTTCAACAATACTTAAAAACCATACGAAAAGATCTGATTACTACGAGCGTTGTCATTAAACAAGGGCAACATTATGTTTTTAATCAGAGCTATGCATTCGGTTCACCTTCAACGGCAGCTGGGGTTGTCTTGGGGCGCAGTGCTAATGGCCGCATTGAATGGGAAAATGATAAGGGCAAATCCTTAAAAGATATACAATCTGAAGCTATTGAGCCAATGGTTGCGCCCCAATGAAAAACTATTTTACTGATTTGCTAAGAAAGTTTCTTCCTCCATCTGCTGTTTCAATCTTCTGTATACCTCATTCATTATCGCTTTAGAAACCAATTCACCAAAATCACCATCCTCCATCAAGCGATTAAAAATGTCTTTAATTTGTTCCATGCGCTCAATGATCTTGTCATTAAAAGTTTCCTCAAAAGGATAACGAAAATTATCAAGTGTGTTTGCCATTGCTTGAGCTCGTAACGTTTCATCAGAAACGCAATCTTCAACGATTTGCTCAAAAAACAATCTGTCAGCTTCAGCAAAGTCCGTTCCGAATCTATCATTTATCGTTTCAATGATTTCTGACAAGGGGGGTCTTGTCCTCATCCTTTTTCCTGCGCATCCCGGCTTCTGTTGTTGGTTTTAGCTCGGCTGATCCTGTTTTCTCCAGATTAATGTCTGATTCGCTGGTTTTGTCCAGCCGATAATATTCCAAGGCGACCTCATCATCCAACTTCAATCTTTCCTCAATCGTATCTTTAGGAAGCTTTCTGAGCATTAGACGGGCATATACAAATAATTTTTCTAATTCCACATCAGGTTTATTGCGATCTGGTCGGGCTCCGCCAAAAGCTTTTTAAAGTCAAACTGACTACGGTTATGAAAATTATATCCAGACATCTTATTAAGGATTTTATCAATGGCATCCTCGTTCATACTTTTAACGGATTCGTGTTTCGTCAGCACTTTCTTCTTGGTTTTGGCAAGAACACAGTCGAGCCTTCTAAGTACTGTGAAAGAAAGAATCACCTGTCCATAGGAAGCCTGCTTGTAATCTCCACGCAGCAAGTCCGCTACAGACCAAATAAAATTTGATAGACCTTGAACATTCATATTTCACCTTTTAGATGTAGTGCAAAGAGCTGATATATTAATTGATAACACGGTATTTTATTAAAAACGAAAAATATAGATGATTCAAAAACCAAATTCAATGTTAAATTGATATTTAATGCAGATAGTTGTCCCGTAGACTCGGCTCATAAAATTTCAATTATAATTTTGGCAGGCTTTAAAAAATTGGCAAAAAGCCGGGGATAGGATTATCGTAACTTTTGATCACTATTATAAAATAGTCCCATTTTCCTGTCTTTACATGACAATGATTTCGTGCAAAGAAACCTTATATTAAAAAACAGCATAACTTTAAAAAAGGAAAATCTACAATGGCTGAACATAACTGTGAAAAGTGTCTTTTTAGAGCAAAATATGACAAAAATCATAAATCGTTATTAGGCCGGTTATGGAGATGGCATATCAATTGGTGTCCCGGATGGAAAAAGTACATGAAATCTCTTGAGAGTATGGAAAGAGCCAAATTAGCTGAAAATTATAGTTTAGATAAATATAAATAAGCTGGCAATGGATAATCAAATGGATTAATAAAATGTCTTTCATGGTTGGCTGTTAAAACATAAAATAAATTACAGACGTAAATTTATATCCGCGAAACTATTCAGAGGGCATGAAAGTGCCCTTTTCCAGGAATTTTTATGCAGCAATCGGAAACAGGTCTTCGATGAATTGAACCTGACTTTTAATATCCCCTTTTTCTATGCCCTCAATTTGTC
>JAAERL010001133.1 GCA_024230435.1 Desulfobacteraceae bacterium | reverse complement strand
GTTCGTTAATATCGAGCGAATTTGTGAGGCGAATGACGAATTTATTTTATTCTTGCCTATTTCGGCAGGACTCAGTTAATGAAGCAAAGTAGTTATTACGTAGAGTATGGTATTATACGCTCGTAGAAACGAATGTCAGTAGAGTATAACACATAAAACAAGAATGAACTCCAATGTTATTTTACATGGAGGCTAAAAAGCGGGCATATTTTACAATTTTGTAGAATAGAGTGAATCTACAATACGTCAAATTTTTGGGGCTTGTCTACGCTGCATCCTGAAATATGTAGCCTCTTCTGTAAAGTATGCACTCATCTCAATAATTGATTGATTTGATAGAGGTAATGGAATATTAGATATGATAAAGTTTACCAAATTAAATTATAAACATCAAGTAAACCGTCTTAAAATATTTATTAAATCAAAAAATTGTAATTTTGAGGAGTGCTAATTGGTTATATAGTGCCAGAGAATAAAAATGCAAACAACGCAACCCGCACAGTCCATGGCAAAACACACACGACCCTCACCTACCCGGACAATGTCTCTCCATCGATTATCAACGCGCCTCTCTGCCGCCGCTTCACACTCTTCACACGCAACCCGTCTAGCCCGTGGCGTAACCCATCCAGCCATCGGGGCCTGTATGCCACCGGCACGTTGTGTTTGTTCGATTATCAACGCGCCTCTCTGTCGCCGCGGCATACTCTTCGTGGCAACTTGTCCAGCCCTTGGCACAACCCGTCCAGC
>JAAERL010001132.1 GCA_024230435.1 Desulfobacteraceae bacterium | reverse complement strand
TTATTAATGTCATTGTTTAGTCTCGGTCGCTGAGCAAGCGGTGGGTTGTCCAATTCTACAGGCATTGGATTTACGCGTTTTCGATTGCCATGTACTGACTCGTCAAGCAATGCAGCTAAAATTAAGTGGTTTAAAGTAAAACGCACGTTTTGCTTTTCGTTTTGGAAATTTGGGAAAGTTTTACAAATTATAGACAAGTTTTATCTTGGTTTTTTCAACAAGTTTTGTTTTATTTTACAGCATGTTTTACAATTATTTCGCAATTGTTTTGGTTATTTTAACTACGTTTTAGGTTTAAGCGGGATTATTACTACCTGCCTACCTCGAATCATATATTTGCAGATAGGATTATTTTTGACTTCTGCAGGTAGGATTAATTTTATATTACACATGATCTGTTCAAATTTTAATATTTTTACCCACATACCAAATTGAAGCTCTTATCAATACAATTGTAACAGGTTTCTTCTTTACTATTGGATGTGTTAACAGCTTTGGCTCTAAGTTGGTTCATGGTGGTTCACGGAGTTTTTATATCCCAGATCGCTCGTGACTGGAAAAAATACAACGCACAAATTACCGTACATTTTGTAAAAATTACCGCGCGTTATCTATGGATGGGATAGAACCACAGAAATGATGTCCGAACCCGTGAGAATGCTTTCACGCGTTATAGAACCATGCTCGGGAATTGTTGTCGTGAAAGCACCTTGGTTCAGTGGTCGTTCTTGCGGCCCACACAGTAGCCATCGGTGGT
>JAAERL010001131.1 GCA_024230435.1 Desulfobacteraceae bacterium | reverse complement strand
GTCAAAAGATCCTGATCTTTTTGGCGCAATCAAAGAAAGATTCGAAAAATGTGGTAGGCGTAAATAACTGTAATGTAATATTTTACCACCAGGCAGACGTACCGTCGTGGTTGGGCGGGAGAGCTATTGTTTTTTACTTGACAATACTTATCATGGATGTCCCAAATTGATCCCCTCTTACAGAAATCTGTAGCGGCTAATCATTTCGAGCCGCTATAGCTCCATTAGTCCCAAATTGACAAGAAATTTATAGAAATATATAATAAGCTGATTTTCCTATTCATTTGCGACTTAAATAAAATTAAAAAAAATATTAGGGAGAATTCATTTATGTCACTAACAATGGAAGACAAAAAAAAATGTTCTGACTTGTATTATTGGGCCACGAAAAGGCATATATCTCCGGACGATTGGAACGAGGCCGCAGCAAATCAGTTAGCCATTTTATATGCAGAGTTATCCAAATGCTCCGCCGCAATGGGTTTTGTACCACAACCGGCAGGAATGAAGCCCGGATGGAGATATTTGAATATGCGTGTTTACGATATACTTAAGGAAAAAATAACTGGAAATGGAAAAATTTTTGAGTCCTGCCTTATTGTAATAGGCAGCAAATATATATCTGCTATTGAAATTGCATTAATGGAATAAGGATTTATCATGAAAAAATTAGGGCGCTACTGTTTAATTTTTTTTATATTAGGGTGCTCAAGTCAAAATAGTCATCAAAATGGATTTGATGACTATCGATATAACCCCTTCCAGTTTCCTTACCCTGAGTATTACTTAAAAGCAGACATAACAAAGATTCAACAAAATAAATTGTCCGGCGACTTAATGTGATCAACGTTTTTGATGTAAGTTTTGATATTGATAAAAAGTATGCAGATACAATCAAAAAACAAAATCAAACTTTTGGTGTAAAAAAGTCTGATAAACTAAAATTTATTATTTACAGCAATGAAGAACGAATGATGGGATGCAATGACGTTGTTCAAGAGCTTGAAAAGGACTTTTGCACGGCATTTTCATCAACCAAAGAATATTACGAAAAACTTTTTTTGCTTACACCACAAAACCTTTCCGACAAAAAATATATAGCTGCTGGCAACCGATGGATCGTTCATAACAAAGGTTCTATGTTTCAAGATGTAAATAAAATATTAGTCTATGAGCTAAATGATTTTACAGTATTTCGAAGGGATATGAAGCCTTCTAAAGAAAAAAATCTTGCCGTTGAACTGATAATGTTCAGTGATAAAAATCCAAATAAATATTTAACAATGGGGTTTAGGGAAAAAAATGAGCCTTTAATCTCTCAAATTTTAAAAACCATCCGCTAAAACGTGATAACGGCCAGAACATAACAAGTCTGGCCGTTGTGACTGCTCCCGGCAATTTATTGCCGGGAGCAGTCACAATAACCATCAACAAAGGAGGCAGGACAATATGGAAAATCATACATATGATTGGCTTTACTCGATTGTTCGAATTGCTGGATCAAGTTTTCCCTTGACATCATCTTTAGTTCAATTACAAGCAGAAATTGACTCAGGAAAAATTAAAGAGAGGTTAAATAAGCTTGAAGATCCAATAAGGCGATTTCTGTTAAAGAATATACCATCTTGTATGTGTTTTTTCCCGTCTTCTGCGTTATGCCAAAGCCCGAATACGTTAAGTATGCAAACTTTGGCATGCCTTGAATACGAAAAAAAATCCTGCTCAATCTGGTATATTCTTTTCCGCCAATCGCCTAAAGAAACAACTTTGGAAAGGGCATCTGTGGAATCCGGCGACATATACCGAAACAATAGGCAGTATCTCAGAAAAAACTGTATTAAAATATATTGAGAATCAGAAGAAAAAATGAT
>JAAERL010001130.1 GCA_024230435.1 Desulfobacteraceae bacterium | reverse complement strand
TGTCAGTTTTGGGATCATTGTCGTCCATGAGTTTTACTCTCATACCATTTGCTTTAAAAAAGGACGTCAATGCATCATAGACCCACTTTTGGTCCTGCGCAGTCTCAATGGTCAAGATATAGATCCATTTTACAATGGCAAAGACAAGTCTTTCCCTATTAGTGGGAAAACCAGTATAGAAAGAGTTGCATGTTAGAATTTCCAACACCATTTTGAAGTTGATCGGTACCTGGTTTGACGGTGTCAGCCAATTATCTAATGCACAACGCCTGGCCACCTCAGCACCAAATGCGGTCCTCATGTGATTTCCCAGTGGTGATCCACACACTTGCTTGTCAAAAAAAATCCCATTCCTTTATCAGTTCATCACTGATGGTCGTCTTATTTATCGGGGCACATACATTTTGGAACTCATCTCTCTGCCTAAAGTCAAAATATTTGTATTGCATGACAGTTTGAGCATAAAAATTTAATGCTGACCTTTCCTTCGGACTCCGACCTGTCATCCATTCCTTTCTTATGGGGAAGAAATTTTGTACTTTAAGTTGACGGGTGGGATGTGGCAGTAAGGAAGAGGGATTACCTTGTTGTGCGGGGTTGCATTTTCACCTTCCAGTGTTGGATCCAAAGGGGGCAATTTTTCCTG
>JAAERL010001129.1 GCA_024230435.1 Desulfobacteraceae bacterium | reverse complement strand
GGCGGCGGCCTTGGGTGCCATCGGATCGATGCTAGTAGAGCGTGCGGACTTGCGCTACTGGGCCGCAATGGGGATATTTGTTTAGAAATGCTTGTTCTCAGCGAGGAAATTGAGCTAGAAGGCCATCCATATAGCCATCGAAAGCTAAGAAGGAGCTCTTGCATATACTATAAAATCAGCCATAACTATTTTGAAGTGCGATATTAATTTTATCTGAAAGTCTCTGTGCGCTATTGGACAGCGCAATTTAGGGTTTGCCAAGACCGAACGATAGACCCTGCCAATGACATCGAAGAGAACAAGATGAAGAAAATAAACAGGGTGGCGCCGCTGTAATGGCGCACCCCTATTTATTATTCCCGGTCTACATACGTAGGAATAGATATGACCGTCTGGAGGCTAACAGGCCGTCTGGCCGCTGACGCGGCCAACAATTTTTAATATGCACAGGTTGAAGCACTAAAAAAAAGCCTATTATGGGAATCATTTTACGCTTCAACCCTCTTTAAGTCAAGGGTTATCCATATATTATTAAGTGATCCCTAAGTAATAATAAAAAAAGATGACGTCAGACTTAAAAAGACTTAACGTTGACTTAAAAAGAACTTAAGGTACTATATTAAAATAAATACGTTGCATTACCATTTTTGTCTTTACAATAGCCCGACACGCTATCGATACATAACCCAATGTGCGCGCTTCCGATTCACGAGGACTCATTGCATTTTGGTTCGCAAACATAAAGGGAAATACATTTTGGGGTCTTGCCCCTTGTCTAGAGAGTACAATTGCCGTGGTTTAGTCCGCGGCCGCGATGTTTTCGAGTACTGTAGTTGCAAAGCATATTTCTATTACCCTGAACCAAGAGAAGCATACACACAACATATCTACCTACACAAATAGCCGTTCGAACATGTTTTTATTAATTTTTTATCTCAATTTTAGATAATCCGAGCAGCCAAGGG
>JAAERL010001128.1 GCA_024230435.1 Desulfobacteraceae bacterium | reverse complement strand
CTCGCAATCGTATCAAAACTTGCTTTAGTTTAGATAGGTGGTCTTTGTAGGAATCCTTAGCGATTGTAAGTAAATTGTATATATAAACGCATACGAACTCTAATGACTCCATTAGGCTGGACATCTTTTCTTGAAAAATTTCCGGGAAACCTTTTAACCCCATAGGTAGACGTAAGTACGAATACTTTCCCCAGGGTAACACTAGGGTGCAGATTTTCTGCACGTCGCCATTCATCTGTATCATATAGTACCCCATGTTGAGGTCTAGTGAGGTAGCGTAAGTAAACCCTTCCATTTCTTGCAAAACGGTGCTGATTTTTGGGACAGGATAGGGGGTACGAATTATTCATTTGTTTACCTCTATAAAACTTGTCACAAACCTTACGGTCCCTTGTTTCTTAGGGATTATGAATGTAGGAGAAGCCCATTTGGACTCAGGTTGCTTCTTTAGCACTCCTATATCAACCAACCTCTTAACTTCTTTCTTTAGCGTTTCCAGGTGAATACGCGGTACCGGATAAGGTCTCCCATGGTACGGGGTAGATCCTTCTTTCAGTCGAAATCCAACCAGTTTTGTTTTCCAGTCACCCAGAGTACCATCAAACAATTCTTCAAATTCGAGCAGCAATTTGAGTAATAGTCCTTGCTGATGCGTACTTAGGTGCTCGCAGTTTTCTGTGATTATCTTTGGAATAGCGGCCTTTTTGTATTTAGCATCTAATATTTAGAGCGTGCGGTTAGTAGCCTTGCACATAGAAATTGGTTCTAAAAGATCCCAAAACTGGTGTCTTATGGATTTCATATTGTAATGGCCTTCTTTTCT
>JAAERL010001127.1 GCA_024230435.1 Desulfobacteraceae bacterium | reverse complement strand
TACCTTTGATGCCAAGAGGGTTTCATTTTCGGGCGTTGGATTTTCGACAGGTAAAATTGAGTGCAAAACTGACATATTATTATGAGAGAGTCTGTAAATCCAGAAAAGAGGCAATCGCCAATCGCGATCGCGAAGGAATCCTGCTGCCAATCACGCGAAGGGGTAAGTAGTATTTACCAGTATGCTAACTAAAGGTATTGAACAATACTTACTTACATTACAAAAAGGGAAAAACGAAAATGAAAATCGAAGCCATCGATTCAAAGCATCGATGAAAGATCATTGGCAACATCCACGGCAACAACACTAAAATCAACCACAACTAACCTCCATTAGTACTAATAACTAATACTCTACAATGTCAGGCAGCAGTGAAAACAAATCGGAAGATGTAGAAATGGCAGATGCCGCCCCACCCGCAGCCGAAGAGGCACCAAAGAAAAAAGCCGCCACTTCAGGCAAGGCTCCCCGATTTGAGATCAAGAAATGGAATGCTGTCGTGAGTATC
>JAAERL010001126.1 GCA_024230435.1 Desulfobacteraceae bacterium | reverse complement strand
TGTAAATACACAGATTCACATTTTAATAAATAGACATCCAACAAAAGTCAGGAAATAAATTAAGCGACGTCCAAATATTATCGCTAGAATAGAAATGTTATCGCTGGTTATCGCAAGGTTGTGGCAGATATAATACGAACTCTGTGCCTTCTGAGGGCCATTCCTAGCGCTCCCCTCTTCACCCCTTTCACCCCTTTCACTAAGTTTATCGCTAAATTTCACCGTATTAACCATTAATCGCCAAACACTTTTTTTCCTTCACCCCTTTCACTGAATCAGTCCCGCGATGGCCAATTCGATCCCGGGTGGGTGAGATCCCCTAAAAATGTGTCGCCGCCCATGTTTTTTTCGAGTGCATTTGGGCGGTTTTCATCAAGCGATCATCGTCATGAACTCATCCAAGCAGTTCGCGTCCCCTCTCTTGCCCCATATCATTACCTAGCTCGCGTGTAGTTTTCTTAGATAATAGGTGCATGGCATGGGACTGGAATGCGGATGGCTAACAAACGTCCTGGGAAAGACTAAAATTTAAAAAAAATGTTAGATAATGCAAGATAATGTAGACTTTTTGTTAGCTATATTAGCTAAGTACTCATTAATAATCTATTTTTTAGATCTAATGAACCCCAGAACGAGATTTCGGACAGGAAAGGTGTCAATTCCTTCTCAAAATCTGTCGTGACGAGTACCGCAAGACTCATCCGAAGAAGTTATCAAGTCACATCTATCTTGTGGAAGAAGGAATGATGACGCGCGCGACAATAGAATACATAATATCAGTTCCTACGTGTAAAGCATTTAGAAAAGTCATCAATCTCTACATAAAACATAATAGTGATATCGCAGACAAATAATTACCGTAAATACACGATTCAATGATGCTATCAACGGTGTTCACAAGGACCAACAGATAGATACGAATGATTCACACAAGATATGTGACAATAATAAAAACGACGCCATGCTTCTGAAAAGGGGGAC
>JAAERL010001125.1 GCA_024230435.1 Desulfobacteraceae bacterium | reverse complement strand
GTTGGAAGTAACTGACTGCTTGTTTTATGAGCTTGTTTGTTCTTTTGCTTCTGTGTAAAAGACGGTTCAGTCAGTCATGAAAATTTCTGTTGAAAAAGCAGCGCAAGAAAGGAGCGGTATCATCGCTATCGTAAATCTTGTTCGTGGTAAGTGTACGATACCTGTCCTTCCGGTTCTCATCTTTCTCCTTCTGACGGCGCTCGGCGCACAACAATCCACACAAATTTTAAATTCATTTTCAATTTTCAGCACGGCCGATGAAAAACGCCTCGTGTCGAACCAATCAATAGCCATCAACAACAATAAGTAGACCATTTTGAACCAGATAGCTTCCATCTAGAAGGAATAACTAAAAATATTCAATATCAAACAACGGACGTGAGAAATATGAGCAAGAACAATAAAACTAACAATGACATTATCGATGTGTCGATTATTCGGAGCTCGGACGGGTGCAAACGCAAGGTTCGTTGGTTTCGTTATCGTTTATCGTGCCTTGCTTTTCAGCGTGCACTATTCGATATCAATCGTTGTTATTGATTGATATCATCGATTAATATCTATGCAACATTTCTCACAGTGGCCATCTTTCGTTGTCTCTTTTTTACACGCGCAGCTATCCATGCCACTCAGCAGCACACTCAGCACCCTCAAACAAAGCATCAACTCCGATCCAAACCTCGGACCAATATCACCATCCCAACAACGATTATTTCATCTGGGGAGGGAACTCAAATCATCCAATCGATCATTAGAGGCTTTGGGGATTGGGAGATTTCGTGTATTTACG
>JAAERL010001124.1 GCA_024230435.1 Desulfobacteraceae bacterium | reverse complement strand
TTTCACAGTGCAAAATTGAGCGACAAAAGGGGAAGCAGATTAAGTTGAGAATTTTGAAAAAAGTTAAGGAACGCACCAAGCTGGCAAACTGGCCATCCTACAATGGCCTAGGAGCAACTTTCGGTGCAGGAGCCAACCACGACGGAAAAATGACTGCATTGATAATGTCGGTTGGATCGAGTTATAGCATGGTCTTTTTCATGGCAAAATGTACCACGGACAGAAATCGGGTATTGAGTTTGACTCACTACCAGGAGGACGCAACAAAAATGGGAGTACTATCCTGAATATGGAGAGAAGGGAAAAATATGCGACAAAAATCAACGTGGTCCTTTGGCGGAGTGCCCAGCGCGGCGCCAAGGACGCACTAAAGGAAAAAGCTAGTCCTTATTGATAAAGGCCTAGCCAATCTCGAAAAATTGAGAAGGCTGAATCTGAGAAGGCACAATCAATTTATTATTGTACCTGTCTCACATTGCTCACATGCTGTTGAACTTAGTCACAGTGCAAATTGGGCAACTTTTGGAATCGGATAAGGTGAAAAGAATTGTAAACAGTCAAGAATGAGAAGAAATGGGCGGACTAATTGTGGAAAATAACCAAGAAGCGGAATCTCG
>JAAERL010001123.1 GCA_024230435.1 Desulfobacteraceae bacterium | reverse complement strand
TAACAGCAAGCCAACTGCCTTTGGTACCTATACGGGTCAATATTCAATCAGTTTGAGATTCTATAATTTTTTCCTCAAAAAACCTGTCAAGCTTTTTTTTACTTTTTCTTATTTTTTTTCAAAGGGTGTGAGCAGTTACAAAAAAACAATGCTAAGTCAATCAATCTGCGCTATTTAATGGCACTAAAAATGCTTTAAAATTTTTGATTTTGGTCTAAAACACCTATTTTTGAACGTTTTACGTCAAAAACCCGAGACTATGGATTAGTAGCTATTTATCATTATTTTACCTGTTGTTGGCGCCGCGATCTTTTTAATTGTCAGTCCTAAGAGGTGACTGCTCCCGGCAATAAATTACCAGGAGCAGTCACCTAAAAATAATCCCCTTTATCGAAATCCCGTCGTGGCTGCTGTGCTTGGGTCTTTGGCAAATTTGAATTTAGATATTCTTTAACAGTATCAAGAATTTCTTCAGGTACGTTCCCACTCCCAGAATACGCTTTGTTATGACCGCCAAGAGCCTGAGTATTTGCATAGCCGGTAAAAAGGTGACTAAGTCTTTCTATTAGGTGCGGATTACCAGTCTCTTTAGCTTTAGTGTACAAATGGTCGTAGACCTTTTTGGAACATCCATTTAATACAATCTCTTGAATGGAATACACATCATTGTTGTCTACAAGCCGATCTAAATACCTACGCGCGTCTTTATCCATATTAATTTTAGGATGCGATAACAGCAATTTTACAAAATCAACATGGCCATATTCTGCTGCCCAATATAGCGGCGTTTGGCTCCATTTATCCGCCTTATTCACATCAATACCAGGACGCGATAGCAGGAATTTAACAATCTCAACGTGGCCTCTGCCCGCTGCCATAGATAGCGGTGTCCAGCCATAGTTATCAGCCTTATTCACATCAATACCAGGACGCGATAGCAGCAATTTAACAATCTCAACGTGGCCTCTTCTTGCTGCCAAATGTAGCAGTGTTATGCCATTGTTATCAGCCTGATTCACATCAATATTAGGATGCGATAGCAGCAATTTTACAACCTCAATGTGGCCTTCATGTGCTGCCAAATGTAGCAGTGTTATGCCATTGTTATCAGCCTGATTCACATCGGCACCGGCATCTATCCACTTCTTTGCCCACTTAACATCACCATTTCTTATTGCGTCAAAAAGATGCTTATTTTTATCTTTCTGTGAATGAGCGATTTTTCTAGTAGTCTGTCTTACGATCTTTCCAAAATTGAACTTTTTAGATTTTGCAGTATCAGAATTTTGATCATTATTACAAACTCTCGCTTTAGGAGATTGCTCTTGCTTTAAGGATTTCAACCTTCCTGCTGGCTGATTGTTTTGATTTGTCCTATTATCGGTGTCGTTTTGTCCGTTCTGGTAAACGTTGTAGTTGTTTGAAAATTGTGCTGGATCAAATGCCATGGAACATAATTCCTTTTCGATAGTGTTTATTGTTTCTAAAATTTTCTTAAATATTAGCCTGATATGAGCTTGATAATCTGTCGTTGAGCTCAAAGCCCATGATATTTAGCAACAAGCACGCCATGACATTAGTTTGCTCTATTGGTGTGCTATCAGCTTATTTGGATAATCGATAATGGCAGAAATATCGTAGGCTTGTGTCAACTTTGTTGTAAGGTTATGGCAACTTTGTTGGCGCTGTTGTTTAAGATTATCCAATGAGAATTCCCGGCAATTTATTGCCGGGAGCAGAGCCTCTACGCTTGGCTTAGAGGATGAAGATTGCGCCGTCTGTTTTTTGTTCGGGTGACTTCTTCCTGACTATAATCGCATTGGGTAATCTTAAAGCTTGCGCAATTGATCATAATTGCCTATATTTTTAGAACCTTATAAAAAAAACAAAGGAAAGTAGATTAATGGCGCAGACTTTTACAAAATTTGATATTGCAGAAACCATGGCAGAACAGATGAAACGTGTGGGCTTTTCGAAAAAACAGTGCTCAGATGCTGTGGAGAGCCTAATTGAGATCATGAAGCAAACAATGGAAAATGGTGATGATGTTCTGATATCGCGCTTTGGTAAATTTTGCGTTAAACAAAAAAAAGAGCGCCGCGGCCGGAACCCGGCAACGGATCAGCCCTTGATGTTGTCTGCCCGGAAGGTTGTCACGTTTAAGTGTTCGGGTAAATTGAAGGATAAGATTAGGCGCGGCAAGTGAGATATAGTTCTTGTGTGACCTTGATTCCTTCCGAACGGCGACTCTTGATGGTTTTAATAAATTTCGAGCCATAGGGTTGTATAAAATATGGGGGGGTTCTGTTGTTAAAAAAAAGATACAATTGGATCATTGATAGGCCTGTTGTTATCTCTGTTGTAGTATTTGGGCTCTGTCTTGGTATTGTTTGGGGGCTTAAGATTTGTTTTTATGAACGCAGTGGTGATTTTTGGCAAGGTGTATTTGTCGAAGCTCAGGGGATGCTGCTTGATATACTTGTGTTTGGTGTCTTGATTCTATGGTTGAGCCAACAGAGTGAAAAGCGGAGAACAATTCGAGGATATGAGAACGAGATAAATTTTTTCCGGGGTTGGGAATCTGAAGAAGGTGTAAGGCGGACTGTTGGAAATATTAGGCTTTTAAATGAAATTGGGTGTACCAAAGTACGTCTAAATTCTTGTTTTCTCGCAAAAGCCGAGCTCAGGGACGCCAACCTTCAAGGGGCCGTGCTCTGGAACGCTAACCTTCAAGGGGCCAATCTCATAGAGGCCAATCTTCAAGGGGCCGAGCTTGAAAGAGCCAAGCTTCAAAATGCCTATCTCACAGACGCCAACCTTGAAGGGGCCACTCTCAGCGAAGCCAACCTTCAAGGGGCCAAGCTCAACAACGCCAAGCTTCAAGAAGCCGATTTCGAAAAGGCCGACCTTCAAGGGGCCGTGCTCATTAAAGCCGACCTTCAAGGGGCCGATCTCAGGTACGCCAAGCTTCAAGAAGCCAATTTCGAAAAGGCCGACTTTCAAGGGGCCAAGCTCAATGGCGCCAAGCTTCAAAATGCTTATTTCACAGACGCCAAGCTTCAAGGGGCCTATTTCAGGAACGCCAACCTTCAAGGGGCCAACCTCAGCAAAGCCAACCTTCAAGGAGCCGATCTCGAGGAAGCCAACCTTCAAGGAGCCGATCTGGAAGGGGTCTTCGGTCTCACAGTTGATCAACTTAGGGAGGTGAGAAGTCTGTATTTTGTAAAAAACTTAGATCCTGATTTTGAGAATCAGATTCGAAAAACAGATCCGCACCTTTTCAAAAAATCGGGATAAAGCGTCGCAACTGATAAAATGAGGTCGGCTGTAACAAGCGTATAATTTATTATTATTTGAGGATTGGGGCGGCTACGCTGCTTTTGGGCCTTTTAGTAAGATTCAAACGGTCTGCCGAAGTAGGTTAGAATTGATAGTGCGAGCAGAGGTATACACTTATGAGGGACTGTATGCCGGAAATTATTCTTACCCGCCCGCTGGCTCGTAACATGTATTCATGAGGCTGGATACGGGCAATCCAGCTACCTACGTTCAAGTCTCTCCAGCCCGTATGAAAAGCCGATAGTATGCAAAAATAAAAGGCTGTTTTTAGGGCTTTAAAACCACGTAATTTAAGAAGTTCTGGGTTTTCTTGACCAAGATCTTTGCGTACGCGATCCTTAACCCAAACTTTCCAAATGCCATCTTTTTTTTCCGTATATAAAGCTCTAGTATAGAAATAGGAAAACAGAAAAATTAGAACAGTAAGTATAAAAATCGGTCTTAGAGGTGACATTCCCCATTTGCATGTAATTCCAAATAGTGCCTCTTTGATAATAGCCCCAATTTTTTCAAGTAAATTACCTTTAAACATTGCATTTTTAAAACCGGAACGCTTTATGGCATATGTGATTTCTCGTTCTTGTTTTCTCAGTCCTGCTTCTTTAAACTCCTTTCTTAGCTCTACAAGAGCATGAGGGGAGTTTTTGTATATGAGTAGAC
>JAAERL010001122.1 GCA_024230435.1 Desulfobacteraceae bacterium | reverse complement strand
GGCACCAATCAAGTATCAAAAACGGCAGAAAATGGCACTTTTCAACAGCCCTCCATCCCAGGCTTTGAATCTAAATTTCAAAATTTTATACCTAGGTGGCTCAGAAATAAGCCTGTTAAATCATGGACAGCCTCATCAGACAAAATTCTCATGCTAGCTTGGTATGGGGTGGTGGGCCAGTGAAAGGTAACAAAATGGGGGGCTATCAGGGGTTTTAGTCAATCGGTGACAAAAGGGCTCACAAAAGATGTCATATTTCGGTCAAAAAAATGCCAAAAATGCTCAAAGTTGGATCAAATTGAAGCTGGATTTAAGATGCATCCAATCAAAGCAGTCACTAATCAAAAATTGCTTTTCCTGGGACTCTAAGAGCAGCCTGAACGTACGGTTAAGTGCCAAAAATGAGTAACATTGCTGTCGGGGCGCAGATCACAGCGACAGTCTATTGCCTGACCTGCTTTTTTGTCCTTCCATTAGATTGCACGGGTCCTGGGCCCTATCTTCTGGTCTCAAACGCTTGCCTAGAAGGCTGCTTGATGGAGCTGAGTTTAGGGTTAATTGTAACTAAATCTCCATGTGCGGGTCCTTTCTCTGGTACACCACCCCTGGATTGC
>JAAERL010001121.1 GCA_024230435.1 Desulfobacteraceae bacterium | reverse complement strand
TGTAGCACACCAATACTGCATAGACGTTCAACTTCCTTTTTTAACATCTCCTTGTGTATATGTGGCACAGGATATGGTCGCCCGTGGTAAGGTTTTGCACCTTCTTTTAATTTGAAACCTACAGGCTTAGTTTTCCAGTCACCCAAGGTGCCGTCAAAAAGTGTTTCAAATTCTGTTAAAAGACTAACTAACATCACTTGTTGACGTACCGTAAGGTGTTTGCAATTTTCTCGGATGACTTCCAGAATATTAGCTTTTTCATATTTGGCGTCCAGAATTCTCACAACGCGCTCAGTTGCCTCGCGTGTGGATTTTGGTTCTATAGGCCGTTGAAAACGCGCCTGTAATTCCTCTGGATCCATAGCTAAATTCGGTGGTCTCATTGGGAGTGTAACGTGGTCTATAGTTAACTCCTTATTGGCAAAGTCTAGAATCGCCCCCATGTTAGCGAGGCTTTTGACACCAATTATGAGGTCGTAAGCAGGTGCGGGATTTTCTTTGGAAACTTTGACTATATCAGGTTTAAATCTCGCAATTTTGGATTTTGAAAACTCAGGAAAAGTTAAATCCATTATACCTACATTTGTAGTCTTAAATGTCCCATTAGAAGTGCGCCATTTTTGTG
>JAAERL010001120.1 GCA_024230435.1 Desulfobacteraceae bacterium | reverse complement strand
TTAATACAAATAGAAAGTGGAGCTGCAACCTGATAAATTAACAACTTCGAGTTAGCAAATAATTGTTCAGTTGAGTTCCGGCAACTATCTTTAAAAATGATTTGGAGGATTACCAATGGGTTCGATGCAAAAAAAATGTAGAGTGTTAGTACTTTCTTTAGCTTTAACAGTGTTGATTTTTCAAACCACAGTATTAGCCGAGGATACAGATAGTTTGGTGGTAACTGATTCTGGAAATATAGGTATCGGAACAGACAGCCCATCGGAAAAGCTTGAAATAAGCGGCGGAGGGATTCAACTTAACGGTGATTATGGAATCGGATTTAATGGCGAGATTCCTTACAATAGTGATGTGAGCGATAGTGATGATGACAGAGCTAGAATTTACTATAACTGGGAATTTGGTGGTGAATGGTGTGATTTTCTTGTAATTGAGAAAACAGACCGCAATGGTACTGTTCCAGATGGAGGAATTGTCTTTACCAATAAGGCAAAAGATAACATCAGTAAAGCTTCACTGGCGATACGTGGAAGCGGCAATATTGGTATTGGCACAATCGATCCATCAGAAATGCTCGAATTAAATGGCGGCGGGATTCAATTAAACGGCGATTATGGAATCGGGTTTAATGGAGAGTATCCTGACAATCGAGATGTGCTCGGTGATAAAGCCAAAATTTACTATAATTGGCAATTTAACGATAAGGAAAATTTTGATTTCTTAGTAATTGAAAAAACCGATTCCACTAATGACGATCCAGACGGCGGAATTGTATTTACCAATAAAGGTAACGACAACGAGAGTGAAATTTCACTTGCCATCCGTGGAACCGGAAACATCGGTATCGGCAAAATCGATCCTGATGACAAACTCGATGTTGCTGGATATGTCCGTGCAAATGGCACTCGGCTGTCATCCGATGCCCGCTGGAAAGAAAACATAGAACCTTTAGACAATGCCCTGGAAATCGTCACCCAACTACAAGGTGTCTCTTACAATTGGGCCGATCCTTCCCGCGGTGAAGGCCGTCAGATAGGCGTCATCGCCCAAGAAGTTGAACAAGTCCTGCCCGAAGTGGTTCACACTGACAGCCAGGGATACAAATCCGTGGAATACAATAAGATGGTGGCTCCTTTAATTGAAGCGGTCAAGGTTCTTAAAGAGAAAAATGATCGAATTGAGATTGAAAATCAGAACCTGCGAGATCAAAACAAAGATGTGCAAGCGCGACTGATCGCTATAGAAAAACAATTGGCGAAACTTATCTCCCAGGTTCAATAAATTTTCAGTATAAATATAGAAAATCAAACCATAAATAGATAATTCAATGCACTTTGAATTCTGTTGCATTTTGGAAGAAATTATAACCATTTAAAGTTTTTGCCGATTTGGAGAGAAATATGAATTCTATACGAAAATTTAATAAACTATTAGTACTTTCTTTAACTGCTTTAGTGTTAATTTTTCAATCTGCCGTTTTTGCCGAGGATACAGACAGTTTGGTGGTGTCCGATAACGGAAATGTTGGTATAGGAGTGAGTGAGCCGGAATTTGATTTGGATGTTAACAACACAATTTCAACAAACTATTTAAATCCACGAAATACTGCAAACAGTGATTATAAATACCTGCGCTTTGGTAATCCAGATAGCTTTTGGGCTGGATTTATGTATAACATATCGGATGATTACTCTGGCGATGGAGATGATTTTACAATCTTTACCTATGGTGAAAGGGATCTTTATTTAAGAGCAAAAGGTGGAGATATAGTCTTAGGTCTTGACCAAAGTACTGACGTTGGTATCGGCACAAATGACCCTCAACACAAGTTGGACGTGAATGGTACAATTTCAGCAAATTATTTAAATCCGCGTAGTGAATCCGATATAAATAAATACAAGTACATTCGTTTTGGTAATCCGGATAATTATTATGCTGGATTTATGTATAGTGAATCCAATGATTATTGGGGAGATGAGGAAGATTTTATTATTTTTACCTATGAAAACAGAGACATTTGGTTAAGATCGGGTACCGGTAATATTCTTCTATACAATAGTGGAAACGTAGGAATCGGAACGAAAACTCCTGCCGATAAACTCGATGTTGCTGGATATGTCCGTGCAAATGGCACACGTCTGTCATCCGATGCCCGCTGGAAAGAAAACATCGAACCTTTAGACAATGCCCTGGAAATCGTCACCCAATTACAAGGCGTCTCTTACAATTGGGCAGATCCATCCCGCGGTGAAAGCCGTCAGATCGGCGTTATCGCCCAGGAAGTTGAAAAAGTTCTGCCCGAAGTGGTTCACACTGACAGCCAGGGATACAAATCCGTGGAATACAGCAAGCTGGTGGCGCCTCTGATTGAGGCCATAAAAGCATTAACAGTGAAAAATGAGCAACTCCAGGCTGAAAATCAGGCCATGAAAAAGAACTTCGAAGAGCGGTTATCAAAATTGGAACAACAGCTATCCAATAATTAAGTTCTTACAATTCTATAAAAAGGTGAAAATATGCGACGATTTAATACGTTTATGTCAACAGCAGTTATTTTCATGAGCATTGCTGCGGTTTTGCCTGCTTTTGCAGATGATCTTGAAATCACAGGTACCATTAGAACCACTCAAAGCTATGACTCGGCTGAAGGAACAATTTTAGCGGGTGCGATATTAGAATCCGATGCCGCAGTTACGGCCCTATCTACTTATAATTTTGTTATAAAACCCGGAACAAAAATCAGCAAAGGCGCATCTTTAACCGTTATTATGCGTGACAACGACGGCCTGCCAAACCAGTGGGAAATGGACAACTTCGGCAATATGAACCAAGATCCAAACGGTGACGAAGACAATGATGGGCTCACCAATCTCCAAGAATATACTTTTGGAACAGACCCTAATCTTTCGAGAAG
>JAAERL010001119.1 GCA_024230435.1 Desulfobacteraceae bacterium | reverse complement strand
TTAATACAAATAGAAAGTGGAGCTGCAACCTGATAAATTAACAACTTCGAGTTAGCAAATAATTGTTCAGTTGAGTTCCGGCAACTATCTTTAAAAATGATTTGGAGGATTACCAATGGGTTCGATGCAAAAAAAATGTAGCTGGTATTTTGCTTGTGGTTGTTTACCTACCGGAAGTTTTTATAATATGTCAGAGCGTTAATAAAATTTTTTTATAAAAATGAGTTGACAAATTTTCAATATTTTTTTATTTGGACAATTCGATAATAAATTTCTCTTTACTAAACAGAAAGCTTTATTTGTATTTTCAAGAACATTTGTTTTGGAATAAAAGTATATTGCCGGGAAAAGTAGGCTTCATGCTAACGTTGGGGAATCATAGAAAATTGAAAAGTTTGCACAGCGTTTTAAGTGACGGGTGTTTAATTGATAACAGGCCAGAATTGAAATTGGTAATGGAAGTTGCTGAGAAGAGCTCTTTTTGGATGTAAGAGTTTTTATCTGCTGTTGCGCGGCAAATAATTGCGCATAACCTTCTTTAATTTCATTTTAACAAAATGACTTTTAATAATTCCGGTATTTGAAATATGCCAGGACGATGGTGGAGTATTCAGATTGCTTTTTTCAAACAATAACAGATGATAAAAAATTGAAAAATCAGTAATTATCCATATAATTATTTTTACAACAGCATAATATGTTTTTGGTAGAGGTTCTTTGCCAATATATCGTGGTCAAGTTCCAATTTTTTGACTTTTTATGGATCATCAAACAGGTTGTGCCTAAACCATTCTTAATTATTTTTATAATTCAAGTAAAGGAGAAATGTAATGTTAAAAGCTAAATTAATGACAGGTGTGTTAATTGTTTTTTTAATACCGCTATGCGCGTCTGCTGAATCCGTAGAGTATTGGACAGTCAAAGCCCAAAATGGTGTTATAGCAAATGCTGACGGTAAAGTTCTGATAAATATCGGAAATTATCAACCTACAGGTCCGAACCCAGCTGATACCGTATGGTCGAGTTGCAAGAGCAATTGGATACATCTTCATGTAACTGCCGATGGTACAGAAGTTGAAAAGGAAGCGTTGAATCGCATGCTTTCAATAGCGATAGTCGCTTTTAAAACCAACAGTCGCATCAGAGTGGCTATTACCCGTGATTCTTTAGGAAAATGTTACTCATCCCAAATTTTTGATGTGGGCGAGTAAGAAACAGTATGTAAAGGCCAAGTTAATAATAATTGAGGATCGGCAACGATTTCTATTATATAAAGTCACATTAGAGGGTCATCAATGCCCTCTAATGTAGTGCCGGCATATTGAATTCTTATTTGTATTTTATGCTCTTGAGAAGTTGCAGAGAGAAAAACTTTTTTTTGGATGCAAAGGGTTTTGCTCTCCCATTGTGCAGAATGTAAATGGCGCATTTCTTTATTCCATGCTCATAATGTAGTTTATGACAATTCTGACTTCTGGAATATGTCAGAACGATTGTGAGGTGCGCAGGTTACTGGATCTGAATAATAACCGGCTAAAAGCAATTGAAGAAGCTGTAGTCATTGATATAAGTTTTGTGGTCGTTTTTTATTTAATAATGGAAACTTTGAAATGAAAAAAGCAATATTTTCAAGCGTGCTGTTTCTCGTATGTATATTGACATTAGCTTCTTTTGCACCGATAGGCGCCGACGATTCAGACGTATTGGTGGTAACGGATAGAGGAAATGTTGGAATCGGAAGGCCTATTCTATCAGAAAAGATAGAACCATATGGTGGTATTCAGATCAACGAGTATTATGGAATCGAATTTTTCGGTAACGATTCCTATAATAGCGATGTGAATAGAGATCAAGCTAATGCTATCCAAAAATCAAGCCATGAAAATAAAATTCGAAGAACGATTGTCCAAATTAGAACAACAACTGTTCAACAATTAAATCATTACAATTCTATATTTAGGTGAAAATATGAGACAGTTTTATTTTTTTATATCAATAGCAGTTATTTTTGTTAGCAATGTTATTGTCTTACCTGCTACTGCCGATGAACTTAAAACCATAGGTACTATTAACGGCTCCCAAAGCTACGACTCGGCTGAAGAAATAATTTTCACGCCTTCTATATTACTGGCAATTAACCTGTATGACAACGACGGCCTGCCAAACCAGTGGGAAATGGACAACTTCGGCAATATGAACCAAGATCCAAACGGTGACGAAGACAATGATGGGCTCACCAATCTCCAAGAATATACTTTTGGAACAGACCCTAATCTTTCGAGAAG
>JAAERL010001118.1 GCA_024230435.1 Desulfobacteraceae bacterium | reverse complement strand
TGATGTTCGACTCTTCGCCTCGACGTATACCACTGCGCGTGATCCTGGTGGCGCCAATGGGTGTACATTCCAATCGTAGCGTTGCCCATGCAGCGTTTTGTGCGCAGATTTTGTCGGATCAATTCGTGCTCGTCGTAGAATATTTAATGTGATAACTGCCTGGAGCGCCATCTGGTCCCACAGTTGAAGTGGCCACCCAACATCTGATGTGCACAGGCCGCTGATGAAATGGTTTTTAAATGTTTGGATGGCACGTTCCGCGGCATTGACACGATGGTTGTGCGGTTCGACAATTGCCATTTGCATCCCTCTGATTTTAAGTACGCTTTCAATGGTGTTGCTGCCTGGTTATCTGTCACGTTGAACGTTGGTTTGTGTCCCTTTTCGGTGAGTTTGGTGAAGATCTTGTCAAAGGCTTTGATGATTGTTGCATCTTTTACGTCTGTAATCCGTTCGGCAAAAATGTAATTCATGTCATAATCATACGCGATAAAAAAGTATTGCATTTCGTCGAGCGAT
>JAAERL010001117.1 GCA_024230435.1 Desulfobacteraceae bacterium | reverse complement strand
GCAATCCATGTCGATTTGAACAATTACAGCCACCGCAAGTAGAAAATCCTTGAAACGTTTGAATAAAGTCTCTTGGCGTGCTTTTGCACGCGACAAAAATTGCTTTGTTTCAGGTGCGTGGCCTCCTCTTGTTGTGGAGATGTTCGAAGGCTCCCCTTTCATTCCACTATCCGCTGCTGCTCTCTTTCCTTCTGGGATCTTGAAAATTAGAGCGTTCCGATTGGCAGATTCGACCTTATCTTTCGCTTTCCGTCCTCGAATGCGTTGGATCTCAGACGTAATAGCTGGGAATGGACCTGCTATGAAGATCTATAAATAATGAAGTACATTATTATTTTTATGGATATATAATACTAAAAACGGAGTGGGAAGCCTCCCGAGGTACCTCGCCCCCCCGCCTCCCGCAGTAGCCGGAGAAAGCGACGAGTTCTTATTATTTCGCCCCCGTTGGCCAACAACCATGGCAACCATAGCCAGCGCCGGAAGAAGCATTATTTTTTTTTCCGG
>JAAERL010001116.1 GCA_024230435.1 Desulfobacteraceae bacterium | reverse complement strand
GCGCAGAAGTAACTGAATGACTTCTTGTTGACATTCTTGCAAGTGTAATTGAAACCACCCTTATTTTACTTGCGTGGACAGACCACATCCTTTTCCCTTCTCATTAAAAAGAAAGAAAAATTGTGAAAAATTGGATAAAATGTGAGAAACGAGTTGCCGAAAGTAGTCCGCCGCAATAGAAGTCTTACTCGATTGTCAACGCCATTGCGAAGGCGTTTGAATGTCGTCAACAAAAAGCAAATCGGTAGCGAATGGGATAGGGTATGGGCAGTCAGGCAAATGTCGAAATGCAAAAATGGCAACAACAATGAGACAGCTTTTGATTTTCAGGGCCGGTTCGATTATGGTTTGAAAATTTGAAATTTGGTTTTAAGTTTAAAATCACTTCTATTTGTTTTTTTCGCGCATCATTTCAGGTGGTCTAAAAATTAGACCGGGATTAATTTAGACCCAAATCACAGTCTTCCCTTCAGTGCTGGGAGCAATCAAGGATGCAACTGGTGCAGCTGCCACAGGCTCAGGGCATCTTTGATGCCAAGAGCCATTGGGGATGGAGGTTGGCATGGTCACTACACTGCCCCCGG
>JAAERL010001115.1 GCA_024230435.1 Desulfobacteraceae bacterium | reverse complement strand
TTGGGCTTTGGTGCAACTATATCAAATTTCAGAAAAGATATCGTCGGATTTTTCACAAGATCATTGGCGGTTGGGTTACCTCCGCCCGCTGTGGACGTTAGGTCCCCTCCTTGTGAAATGTGCATCATATTCTAAGGACGATAAAAGGGGTCCTGACGTATCTTTGGAGTGATGATCATTTGTGCTATCAAATGAGCGTTTCTATGACTGCATGACGACGGTTCTCACTATATTTTTGGAACAATTTATTATTTCAGTTATGTTCTCCCACTCTTATATTAATTTACTCATTATTCTAACAATTATCCACCCTTCAAATAAAAATGTAGGAGCGTTATTGCACGTGGCATGGCTACGGAAAAGCAAATTTGGAACCAAATCCAATCTACCAAAAATATCCAAAAAATTACAAGTTCCATGAAGATGGTTTCCGCCGCCAAGCTCAAGGGAGATGAAGGCCGACGTATGACCGCTATTTCCTTCAACAATTGGGCAGAAGCTCTCAATGGCCCTCCCAAGATGGTCGAAGATTCTACCTTTGAAGAGTTGCCTCAGAGGTCTTTGATTGTCACCCTGCAATCCGATAAGGGATTGTGCGGTGGT
>JAAERL010001114.1 GCA_024230435.1 Desulfobacteraceae bacterium | reverse complement strand
TGTTTGACTCCTTTATCACTTTTGTTGTTATTTTAAGTGTTTATCCAAAATACTTATACAACATTTAGTGAAAAAAGTCATCACAAAATGCGCTTTTTTATATCATAACAGAGTGTTATATTCTCGGATGGACACTAGTTAAAATTATAAAAGCGCTCGACACAAAATACCCCCCCCTCCCATAATCTAAAAAATTAGAGGTTAACTATCTTTAAGGCAGTTTCTCCAACGTAGTAATACAATATCATGAAGAATTAGAGCTTTCTTCAACTTTACCCTCTCACAGGTGGGGGATCATACTATAAAATATTAACGAATGAAATCAGAAAATTTTGTATTTTGATGTGGTATATTTTCCTATCGTATCGCACATGGACAAGCACAGGAAGGAGAACAACGGTGTCAAAATGTGGCCAAAAATGGCTATATTTCCATTATAGAAAGAGCTGTAAGCCGTTTTACGAGGTGTTAAAAAAAGGCAGGCCAAAAGGGTGATTTTTTAGTAACTGCATACACCCTTTCACTTTGAAAAAAATGGGAAAAAGCTTGACAAGTTTTTTGAGGGGAAAATTTTAAAATCTCAAACTGATTAAATATCGATATGTATAGCACCAAGAGGCAGTTAATTTGCTGTGAACATCCCTTTCTTAAGGAAAAAAAACAACAGTGTCCAAAATTTATAAAGAAACAACAAATATAATATGCTTGGGTTTATGTTCCATCTTTGATTTTAGCCGGACAATTAATGTTATTTACCTGCCCCCGGATTTTCCCGTAATTTTTTTACATTTGACGGCTAGCCATCTCTTATTTTTTTCCTCAAGTGCATCGAATTCCGAATACCCAATACCTTCTAATACTTCTCGAAATTCATCGATGCCTAGATACGTCATTCCTATTGCATCTACAATACGCTGATTCCTGCGGCCGTATTTTTTGTTTTTATAAACGGCCCCCACGATAAGGAGTTGTCCGTTTTGCTTCGTAACCCGATAAACCTCTTTGAGGTCATTACGAAAATCTGGCCAGAAATAGTGGGTCTCAAAAGCGGTGATGAGATCAAAAGCACCATCGCTGAATTTCATAGAAGAGACAGCCTCTTGAAATATTTGCACTCGTTTTTCGTTAATAAGTACACGATTCTTTTTTCTGGCCACTGCAACAGCATCTGGCGAATAGTCAATGCCGATGACTTTGCCATCTGTGGCGATTCCTGCAAGTCGCTCAACAGTCCTTCCACCGCCACATCCAATGTCAAGTGCGTCTATATCATTTGCGATGTCGATAAAGCCTAAACCCCATTTCGTAAGACCGGAATGACCAAAATTCATTCCCCTAGCGAGAAATCGGCCAAATCGGCCATCAGGTTTTTTGCACTGACTTAGCATTTTTTTTAATAGGCTCATGCAAGATTCTTTTCTATCTATAGAAGAAAGCTTGGGGACAGAAAGAAAGCTTGGGGACATCCATGATAAGTATTGTCAAGTAAAAAATAATAGCTCTTTCGCCCAACCACGACCGTACTTCTTCCTGGTGGTAAAATATTACATTACAGTTATTTACGCCTAACACATTTTTCGAATCTTTCTTTGATTGCGCTTAACGGGCGCGCAGCGCCGCTAACGTTTTTGCGTGACCAGCAGGGAAAACGCAACATGGCCGAAGCAAATGTAAAAGTTAAAACCGGCAAAGTTTTCCCAATCCGATGTCAACGCGATGGTTGGGCTCTACTGTCTATTTAAGCAGATCAATTCTCTGTTTAGATTCCTTGATTTCCACAACAAGGATCGAGTATTCCCATATGCCAGCCGTTTTCGAGGCCACAGCGTATATCGTAGCTTTACCGTCGGGGCCTGAGATTGGGATCGCCAAATCCGCTTGGCCCGAAGCACCATTGATGTTTATGTTTCCGGAGATAAATGTCCCTTCCTCTACCGGGGCGCCAATGAAAGCCTGAACAGATGGATGTGCTTTTGCGAGTGTAAAAGCATCCTTGCATACGTCAGACGATTTGATTATGCTAAAAACCAGAAATATCATTATTGAGATAGAACATACAATAAGAGCCATGGCGCCAAGACAGCCAACGGGAACGAACCACTTCCAGTTCCTATCCCACCAGTTCTTATCTTGCTGCTGAGTCATCAGTAGTCACCTTTTTTTCGTTTGAGCCCAACATAGGATTTTATCCATCGTCCCGCTTTTTAAAGCAGGCAAAAAGAGCCATTTTATCAAGATGTTAATCCAATATGGATTTAGGTCACTAATCAGCAACCTAAATATTTACTTTTTCAAAGTTTATTTTTTGCCAAATCTTTGACTTTTCCAATCTCAGTTTGGAACAGGCTCAGTACTTACGCGATACATACTACAATGTATTCAGAATGGAATGCTGGTTTGAGGCTATCCTGAAAGTGTTCTGTTTTATATATCGACTGTGTTTCAGATTAACTTTAACAGGGATGTAAAAATTCATTATTTTTCATAATCAAAATCTGTTTTAGAGGAGGGTATAGATTGAATTGAGACGATTACAGGTAAAACAAATTGGTAGGGGCGGCGGGAGTTGAACCCGCAGTACCGTAAAAAAGAGCCATCTTCGGAATCCCTTATATTCAGTGCTAATATATGATACTATAAATATTTTTTGAACAACCTATTTAAAAGCCAATACAACTATTACCCCTTATTTAAACCTTATCCTTACCATTATTGGTCACAATTCTATAATCTTGATTTTATTGAGAAAATAATTTTATAAGAAAAATCTTTAAAAGGTAAGCCAAGAGCAGATTTGACCCCCATTCTTTTTCATGCATACAAGCAATTGTGAAAGCCTTGAGTGTATTGCATGAACAAGTGAACCGGCTTTTGGAAGTTTCCGACTCTGTGTACAAGAACATCCAAGGTGACTGGTGGCAATTTAGGGCAACATGATCGATTTGCTGCTGAATTTGCCAGAATTATTCGAAAATTATTTTCTGGTCGTGCAAAATATAAGCTATATGAGATAGTTATGATAAAAATGGAAAGGTGGCGCAACCCATAATTCCAGCCTGCTCCATCGCTGAATTAGTCGTTGAGTTGCCGATAACCTGGAATCACAGTTTAAACCATGAAAGTTGAGGTAAACAATGGACACAGATTTATATATGCATAGCCTTTCAGTCGCCAATCCCCTGAGAGAGTCAATCCTTCGTGCAGCGATTGAGACATTGCAGCTACCTCCCGGGAGTCGCGGATTGGATGCGGGCTGTGGAATCGGTCTTCAAAGCTTGCTGTTAGGTGATGCGGTGGGACTCACTGGGCATGTCACTGGGCTTGATGTATCCACAGAGTTCCTGAATCGTGGCGAAGAGATTGTGAAAGAGGCTGGTCTGTCAGAACGTATTTCGTTTCAGGAAGGGGATGTAGCCAATATTCCCTTCGACAATGAAACCTTTGACTGGGCATGGAGTTCCGACTGCATTGGATATGGTTCCTGGGAACCGCTTCCTTTAGTAAAAGAGCTGGCACGGGTAGTAAAACCTGGCGGTATTGTAGCAATCTCTGGCTGGTCTTCGGAAAACCTGCTTCCTGGATATCCTCAGTTGGAAGCCCGTCTGAGATCGACGTCGGGTGGCATTGCTCCATTTATACATGGGAAGAACCCAAAGACGCACTTCCTGCGCGCACTGAGCTGGTTTCGTGAGACAGGGCTAAAGGAACTCGATGCAAAAGTATTTGCGAATAGTTTCCATGCCCCCCTTAGTCGTGAAATACGCAATGCCCTGGTGGATCTTTTTAATATGCGCTGGCCAGATGTAGAGCTTGAACTGTCATCCGAAGACCTTTCAGAATTCCAGCGATTGCGCCAACCGGATTCACCAGATTTCATCCTGAATCTTTCAGATTATTATGCATTTTTCACACATACACTATTCTGGGGAAAAATTGCCAAGTAAATTCGAAGAATTTGGGACGAAGAAGTAGAAAAATGGAACAGGTAATCTATGCAGACTTGCCAACACTATTAATCAAAGACCAATTAATTATGCAGCTCTATGAGATCAAAAGTGCATAACGTTATCAACCTGTTTATAGATTTTTATTTCGGATTTTTATAAAATATTTTCTCTTAGCATATAGCCAACAACCGAAGCTTTTCCAATTAAGAAATCTAAGATAATAAGAACCTCTTTTTTTTTCTGTTTTGTTTTGCGAATATTTTCACGATTCTTATAAATATATTTTCTTAGCAGGTTTTCAATGTAATCAAGGGTATGATTTTCTAATTTATCAGTATGTAGATTTTTATTATTTTTTATCATATTTGAAATCCACCCTACACCTTCTATCAAGTAGTTACTACCAATGCTATTTAATAATTTCGATAATGAATAAAGGGTGGATGGACAATGGCCGATTTGCTCAGCTATTGTTTTAAAAAATCGTTTGTTCTCATCTTTGAGTGTATGCCATTTGATGTCTTTTTCATTCCACTGATTGTTGGCAAATAAATAACTCATGACAATTCGATCAACATACCCATAATGGTCACCTTTCTCACATAATTTAATAATTTTATCTTTAAAGGTATTCCATACGATCCAAAAGTTTTCATAAGCATTTAGGTAATCCTCTGCCGAGATAAATTCCTTAAATAACTCTGATATCGGCTCAGAACCATTAAAGTTATCGAGAAATGGTTTTAAATACATCTCAATATCATGCTTTTTTGCTTTAAGAACAAAATATGCATATTTGTTTAGGAATTTATGCCTAACGGAATAATCAATCCTATTCTCGTGATCCCTTGCCAATAATTGGGTGCTAAAAACAGAAATTATTCTTAAAATGATTTCTTTATGTTCGCCATAATCAGACCCATTTGGAATCATCAAAAAAGCTGTTTGCAAAGTTGACAGCTCATACTTTTCAAGATTGCCTAAATCATCTATAGATATCTCATTTTTTTGTACTTTTTTGAAAATGGCATTGTTTTCTTTTAAGAAGCGCTTTCTTACATTTTCTTTATCCCAACCATATATTGAGTTACTTCGGTTCTCATGTCGGATTTTGTTTGTCAAATTAGTATAATTCTGCTTAAGCACCAAATACCCAAGGAACAGTGCGTGGGCATCATTAAAAAAATCGTCCCATAGCTTGAGAACGGCTCCAATTGCAAATTCACAAAATAGATTGCCACCAGCATTAATAGGATCGTCTTTAATTAGTATTAAAAGTAATAGATTTTTAATAAAGTCTTTTTCATCAGGGAATTCACGAATTATTTTAGGCAAGGAAAATATTGCTGGATGAGTCCCATCAGATATTTGATAGCTATAGTTGGAATTAAAAACAAATTGTGCGTATTCAAAAATGATCTCTTTGCAATATTTCTTATCGCTTATAGAAAGATTTTCTATGTGATCCTCTAACAGAACAGCACTTACATAGGCGGGAATACTATAATTTGCATGATGAAAACCCTTATCATCGTGATCATCAAATGTAAGACCATCAGGAGTTTTAATTTTCTTTAGTTTTTTTACAATCTCCTTCATTTGTTTTAATGCTAACTTAGGATTCTTTTCATATTGTTCGTATTTTTTATACTCATCCTTTCTTTCAAATTTATAATGACTCCAAATCTGCAAATTAACATATCTAAAGAATGTATTGTATTTTTCAAGTGACTTCTCGCTAAACTCTTTGAGCTTAGGATCAATTTCAGGATTCATCGAGATATAGACCTGATCTCCAACTTTATCTTTTTCGAATTTCATTTTTCTTCTATCCATTCGAGCAAGATAAAGCCTCCAAGTTTTATCACCCTTGGTTTGGTCGGATTCTTCTGGTAGTTTATCGTAATAGCAATCTAAAATCTCCCATATGTCCTTTTGCCTATTCTCAAACTCTTCCTTCGTTGTTTCTTTGCTTTTAAATACTTGGTAATTCAAGCATAAATTTTCTAATGCGAACTTCCTATGTTCCTGATCACAAGATTGAATTCTTTCATCTTGGTGGATTTGATGATCGAAATTTAGACCATAGCCCATTGAAAAATGAGACTTGGCTGTTTGATCAAGTGTATATCTGGCTGTATCATAAAAAAAGAAATCCTTCGTTTTAAAAAGTATCTTAGCAATGCTAAAAGTTTTTTCAGGGTAAGCCATAACTATGCTTGCGACAATAGCGGAGACAGAAGCCGATTTAGAGTGGACTAAGAGATACTTAAGCCAGCTTTCCAAGACATTCGATTTTACATGTTTGCCAGTTTCTAAAAAGAATTTCTCCAATGCCATATGCATTGATTCTAAAATCATTGGAGCTGCTTGAGAGCCTCTAAACAAGCACCAAAGCCTATTACATATATATTGTTTAATAGTAGTGTCATTGTCGATAATTACTTCTACCTTTTTTACCTCATGCTCTGCAAAATTAGAATTAGCAAAAGAGCTTACTGCCTTATTGGTAAACGATATAATAAAATCAATGGTGTCTTTTAATGCGGCCTTAATTAGCCAAAGCGTAGGTGTTTGAAAGGAGCTTGCAGGAAAATATCTTGAATGCTCATCTTCCATGCCAAAATAGCGCTCAACCCCAATGCCACGATTTTGGTAACGATCGTTTTCCTTCGGGGTATAAGCCCAAAACAAATCTGCAATCTGCATAATATGCTTAGGTAACACCTTGCATGCATCGATGCCCTCAATTTTTCTTAGGATTATTTGACATAAATCATAATATGGATCTCCATGATTTTTCAGCTTGTTATTTATTACAAATTCGAAAATTTGGCGTAATTCATCTTTAATCTCGGATGAACCATAGAGAATTGTTTGTAAAAGTTTATCTTGAGTATCATCTCGGGAATAGTAGTGATCGAGGCCCAGCAGATATTGATAGTATCTGAGAGCAATTAAACTTGCTAATCGCGTTGTTTCACCTTCTCTATATTTTCTGTTCCAATCATGAATTATAGGAAGCACAAAATATATATTTTTGATGCCTATATTATCTAAATTATCATATACAAATTTGATCAGACTAATCCAACCATGTCCTTTTGGCTTAGTTAATACAAATTTTAATGTGAATATGTTTATACTAATTCCTACCCTGCCAAAAAAACTATCATCAATCTCTTTACAAGCAATTCTTAGGTGAAAGCATAATTTTTTAAGAAGGGCTTGTTCATTTACAAAGAGCTCATCTCTAAATAGCTTGAAAAACTGTTCAGAGTAATCGGATAATAGAACAGATATTAAAACCTCATCTTTCCAAAATGATTGGACTTCGCTACTATCCACTACCTCTTCAACAAATGCTTTAATTGCATTATTCTCTAAAAGCAGTTTTTCAGATACCCATTTTCTAAATGACCTGCGTATAGGTAAAGAGCTACCGATTTTTTCAAAGAAAGTTAGAATATTTTCCTTTTTAACAAATTCAGACTCTACAATATTTTCTAAAGCCCATTCCTCATAAATATCATGAGTAATAAAATAGCCATAAGGTGATTCATGGCCTAAGACACCATCATTTTTCAGTTCATTATCTAAAACACTTTGTTCGCAATCAGGATTTACAAAGAAGTTTCCTTCATTTGCTCTCTCAAAAGCTATTTTTAAAAAGCATTGCTCTCTTGCTGGTTTTGTTTTCTTAATTATAAATTTCCATAAATTTTCTTTAAAATCAGTGTAGTTTGTTTCTTGATCTTTTTTGTAAAACTGTAAAAATTTATTCAAATAAAAGGGATTCTTTATTAACTTTGATAGTTTTAAATCTTGAGGAAGGGAAAACTCATATCGATCTGCTATAGCTTTTAATTCTTTTATTTCTAAATCACGCAATTTTATATTCAAGGGAGCGATCATGTAGATTTCAAAGAATTGAAAATTTAGATCCTCTAAATAATTATCTCTGGTTGTAAATATCAGTTTCCAATTAGTTGTAACTAAATATGATAAAAATTCTTTAAATGGATCAGTGTTTTTAAGATCTAAAAGTTTTTCTGCTGAATCGATAATAACGAACTTATTTTCTTCATTAGAGTGAGAATTTGCAAAGTCTTCAAAGCTTAAATCAGTAAACAAGTCATTTATATTTGAAATATCAAATTCAGTAGCCTTAAATATATAAAAAGGAAATTCACCTTTTAACTCCCTGTAATACCATTTTAAAAGCGCAGTTTTGCCTACCCCAGCAACACCACTTAGTATTATAACCTGCCCTGTTTCTTCCTTTAGCCTTTTTAAATCATCACTCCTGTCAATTTCTATGGTCTGGTCATTAAAAAGAATGGCTGTTTGGATTTCCTTTAGTATGGTTGCTGAATGATTCTCTTGCTCTTGTATGGAATTGAATATGCTTTTTTCTGAACTAAAAAAATGGCGAGAAATAATCTCATTATCTATTGTGACAAATTCCGACTCAAAATAGCTTTTAGTTCTCCATCTTAATTCAATATCCAAACCTTTTGCTAAAGATTCTATTTCCTTCTGAGCTTTAGTTTTCTTGCCTCTATATTGAGTCCATTCCGTATTTGAATAGAGGTATATTTTTGAAACATCTGGGTAATCGTCCTTGGCTTTCTTTATGGTACCAAGTAGGTCCGCCTTGTGTTGGGTCAGTGCCGTCTCATAGAATTTAGCCTGCCAGCCTATAAATTGGCCCTCAATTTCGATAGGATCGGTTTCTATAGCGGATTGGTTTTTATATCGAAAAATTCCAAATTTTTGATTAAACTCCTTGCAAAAAAGCAGATAACAGAACCATTCAAAATTGTTTTGGGGGTTATCGCTAAATTTTACCTTAAAGATATCCCAATTTGGTTTTATCACGACACATTTTCCAATAATAGATTATGATAATAATAACTTAATAGATACATGGACTTCAGGGAAAAGTAGTATTAGAAAAGAAGCCCTTTGCATGTAGTTTTATCCTACCAGAAAGACCAACACCAATCAAAAATCTGATATCAATTAAATTATTTAACCACATTACAATTTGTTGACCAAAACGTTGACCAAAACCAAAAATGGGCTATGGTACTAAACCATAACCCATTAAAATAAATGGCGCGCCCGGCAGGATTCGAACCTGCGGCCTACGGATTCGAAGTCCAGATTTTTTATTTTTATTTAAAATTATTAACTGGCATTAAGCTATACAACTTTTTGTTATTATTTAATTTATTTAATTCTTAACCCTCATTAATACCCATTTAAAATCATGGCTATATTTTGTAAGATACTAGCTAAATACTAGCCAAGCCCTTCACCATACCCTGATCTTTATCGAACATCCCCAAGTCACCGGCGTGAAAGGGCGACGCCAGCACCTTTGAAGATAAAAATTTACAATAATTTCAGTGCAACGAAGGGCCTCAGACACTCTATTATTTTATCATTTTACGTCCGCATTTACGTCCACCTTTTTAATTGAATATGTGGTGATGCTAAAACGGTTGGTTATTATAATTAGGTAGGGTAGCGGCAGTTGAACCCGCAGCACCATAAAAAACGACCATCTTCAATTGTCACACCATAAAGTTTAAATGTTGGGAGCGTCCCCTTAAACACCCCTACTGATTAAGAGTCAGACTTCCCGTGCTTCCAACTTCCATATTGCACAATAACCTTTTGATATTATAAATATTATATTTTCTGTTTCTTTTTCTATTTTTGCCCATTTTGGCACCGAAAATACAAAAAGTCCCACTCAGATTTAACTATATACATTTAACTTTTGAGCTAATTCGAAAATTTTTAATTTATCATGAATTTCTTTTTGCTGATGTTCCATTTCTTTTTTATTCAATGGTAATGAAAGAAAAGCCTCATACTTCTTTATATTTTTAAATGAATTAATATTATCAAGCAAAAACAAGATGATAGAATTTATTATTGAAAGAAGACTATAAGAATCTTGCTCTGATGAATCAAAATTTCTCCCAGAGTGAATTATATCATTTCTTTTATTGCGGAGATTATTTAATGTTATTTTGACGGTTTGTTTATCTATGAAAATTAAAGATGCTCTTTGTATAGTTATTGAATAATTTGCATTTTCTGTTTTTGTGACAAGTTCCAACAGACTCCACAACCTAATAAATGTATTAGTCATATTTTCATCATCAAGTGAGCTTGCATATCGAATAAATATTTTCTTAATAAAGAAACCCATTGAATGATGTTTTGATTTTTTTCGTATGCAAACTTCATCTTTTTTGCAAAAGTCGTATTCTTTTTGTATATCTAAAATCCTAAATTCTCGGCTAATATTTGTGTCATGCCAAAACGAACCACTTTCTCTACTTCCATCATTCTTGTGGACTGTACAACATGGTCCACAAACAATTTTATTTATTCGCATAGGTAATCCAGATAATGTTTTTCTGATTCCAAATTTTTTATTAATTGTAAAATTCCAAATACCTCTAATGAAATCAAACTCTGTTGCTGCTGTTTCGATTGCTTTATTTTCGCATCTTGCAGATACACGTACTTTAACATATGTAAAATTTTTTAATATTTCAGAACCTACTATTGAGCATGCCATTTTATCAGCATCCTCGTTTTCAAAATACTTAGGCTTTCTTTTATGGAAAGTAATTGTAGCGTTGTTGATGGAAACTTTTTTTAAGAAACTGCCGTATAGTATTGAAATCGTCTTTAAAAGACAGTATGTGTTTTTCGGTTTGTGTAAATAGTCTTTTTCTAACGACTTTATTTTTTCAGAAATTACACCTGAGTGACTTTTTCCCATGTCACAAGCCGTAAAAATGGATTTTCGAACGATTTCAGTTTGCATCTTATTAGGAACATCTGAATTAAAACGGGCATTTAAGACCAAAATATCTTGATAATCTTCAATAGTACGATTAAATTTTGTTTTAAAGCCAGTTAGCGAGTATGAAAATCCATTGTTTGGATTTTTAGGACCTATAATTAGTTCCGAAATTTTACTAACGATGTGGTCCGCTAACTTTTTGTCATGCCATTTGTTTTTAGACATATTCAATACACACCCTGTGAATTAAGTTGCCCAATAAACATAAAATTATTAGGCTGTTTGACGACTGAAATTACATTTAAAATATTAATAATAATTTGTAAAGGCTGCGGGAGTTGAACCCGCAGTACCACAAAAAACAACCATTCTTAGAACCCCTTATATACAGTGCGACTATTCGATATCATTGATATTTTCTGAATGGCCTATTTCAGAGCCGCTACTATTATTACCCTCTATTTTTATCGTATCCTTGCCATTTTTGTCCACAATCATGTCCACAATTCTATAGGCTTGATTTTTTAACAAAAATTAAGTTTTATGTTCAAGGGGAAAAATTAACAAGATAGGATGAAAATGAAATCACACCTTTTTATAAAAGTAGTAATTGTTTTATTGTTCGCCTCCAATACCTGGTCCCAAAACCACAAAATCATGACCTGGAACGTAGGGTATAGCGGACAATCCCCTGTCACCGGCGTGAAAGGTGTTGACCGGCGTGATTTCAGGGGGTTACGCTTGCATACAATGAAAAAACAGGCTTATTGACCTTGCACATTTCCAATCTTTACAGGCAATCATTTCTGATTGCCCTCCCGGCATGGCTTTTCATATCCTTCAAGATGCGCCAAGATTTCCTCGGCGCGATAACGCTGCTAATTATGCACAGCTTTTAGATACGGATATAGTTTGATAATTCTTCATATTCGATCGTTCCCTGTTGGACTTGGATAGGTGTCTTTATATATTTTTTCAGCGGTTTATATGTAACCTTGCGCCGATTTACCTTGCCAAAATACAAATTTTTCCAAATTAGAACCTGCCGTGCGGAATTATTCTTGTCGCCGTTTATAAGTTTTTCTAATTTCCCTCCATATAGTCTTAGCCTATTAGGGTTATGTTCTATTTGATTCGATTCAATAAAGGTGTTTGGAGGTTGGCAATAACGCCGGATACTCCAAATAATTTCATCCAAATGGCGCAATTCCCTGCCAAAAGTGAAAGTGTCTTTGGTGAGGTATCTATTAATGCCAAATTCTTTCAGGTAGCTAAAATATTTATCTGCCCAGTCAGGCAACTTAATTTCAAAAATCTCGACCTTCTTGATAGTTTCTAACAGAGTTAAAAGGTCGTGAGAATACTCCTTTTCATTTTTTGTTTGGTCAATATACCTTGCACTTAACCCATTAAACAGTAAGATTGCCTTAAAATATTTCTCTATGGCATGGAGAGAACTCCATAAATAAGGCTCTACCAAGCCGATTCTATAGCTTGATCTTGCACTGATATAGTCTTCATCTGCCGTATCCCTGAAACATATTTTTGCAATTTTATTTAAATAAGTTTGATCTATGGCCATAGATTTTTTTTTCGTCAAAAGCGTTTTTATTTCTTCGAATTTTCATTGCCCCGACTTTCGTCGGGGCCTTGTTAGATTCGCTATGGTAAATTTACGATATTATTCACTTTTTTTTTGGCTTTTTTTAAACCGCATTTGTGTAATTCTCGGTATGCCCTAATTGCCAATAATCTATTACCAGACAAAGCAAGGCGTTTTATATCTTCGTTTGTAACTTTTCCCTTTATGGGATAAACTCCTTTTCTACGGACTTTTTTAAGCATCAAAAGCTGGTGAATGTATACAATCAGAGCTATAAAAGCCAAAGATACAAAAAAATAAAATGACGTCATTTATAATTACCGCCTTGAACAAAGATGCCATAAGCCTTTATAGACTATTAGTTCAAAACTGGTCTAAACATCAAAAAAAATAATATGCCAAAATAACTAAAAACACATGCTAATAGTGCTATATTTAAGTAAATACGATTAATTAAAGACTTGATCTTAAATTCTTTAAACACCATGCCGACTATGATTATTATTAAAAAGGCAATAAATTCTTTCCTGAAAAGAAAATTCAACGATTTTGATCCCATTAACGTTGAAGGATCTTGAAAAAAAGTATTACTCATATCAACAAAAGATTCTTTTGATATTAATACACTACATAGAACAAACACTGTCCAAAAAATTATGGTCATTAATAAAATATTGCATATTTTTAAAAGCTTATGTTTTTTTACGTCACTTTGCATATTACTCCACGGACTTTTGTGTTAGCAATTTGGCCTCCAACTGACTCTATATCTATTTTGGACATCAATGAGGAAGAATTCCCACCGCCATCGAAAAGGGCAATTTTCAAGTCAACCTTCCCTGCTGCGATTAGAGTTCCAACCACCTCAATTTCTGCTTTTGATCCTACTAAAGTATCTGGAACCATAACCCACGGATGAATTTTTTGATCAACAGGAAACCACTTCGTACTGATCCAGCCAATAATAACAGTTCCAGATTTTGATCCCAATGACATTGAATCCTTAAGACCCAATAAAGAAACCGGACTATCTTGACTATGTCGAAAGCCTAAATATGATCCCGTTATAATATTTACACCAAAGCCCGTTTTGGGTATTGAAATTCCAGCACCAGCAATATTGACGCACATTTCCATTATTGTTTAACTCCTTAAGAAGGTTCAAAAATAAACGTTTTATTAACACAATGGTGATAGATTAGTTTTGGTGAACAATAAGAAAATGGCACAAAACGTTTTTTATCAACCATATTGGATTATGGATGTGCTGGGTTATGCTGCGACAGGTTTACGCCAATCGTCACCGCCTGAAGTGCCGCAGGCTTCGTGAGTCCATTCTATCGCACGATAGCTAAACGATATTGTTTCAAGGTGTGTAAAGTGTTTATTGTTTGGATCTTGAGCGTTTGGCATTATAGTTGAAATGTTAATAATAATCGCATCGATTAGTTTTGTTGTGTAATAGTGTTCCTGGTGGCCAGTTGTAGAAGTCCGATACCAGTGAATTTCACACTTCGTTAACTTTTCACCAGTTGTTAGAGTTGTAGCCAGCAACGGTGAGCTTTTATCTAAGACTTTGGTTATT
>JAAERL010001113.1 GCA_024230435.1 Desulfobacteraceae bacterium | reverse complement strand
GGCAGCTATGATAACCACCTACATCAATTCGGATGGCTGGAGAATTCGGGAATCGAACCCGAGACCTCGTGCATGCTAAGCACGCGCTCTACCAACTGAGCTAATCCCCCTAGTTGTGACATTTGTGGGATACCGGTCGCTGAGTCGGTCGCTGCCTCATGAGACTGACTCAGTCACTGAGTCATCAGACTGACTTGGGCTGCGAGTCATCAGATTTGTGCAATACAAAACCTCACCAGCCAGTTACTTCGGTTGCTTGCCACTGCCGTCTCTTCCACCTCCGTTGGCTGCCACCTTTGCCATGGCCACTTTCACACCGCCACCGCCGAAGTTAAGGAAAGCCAAAAACGAGGAAAAACCGAAAACGAAAAGTTAAGTAAATTTGGCATTATCCAAGGAAGGGATGCCAGAGACCATGCCTGCGCCCCTACATCCGTATGGTATGGCTGGTGTGGGTGCTGGGGGTGTCCTGGCGGATGTTGGGGATCCCCGGGTGTGTATTGGGGATCCCCGGGTGTGTATCGGGGATCCCCCAGTGGGTGTAGAGGATCCTCCAGTGGGTGTAGGGGATCCCCCAGTGAGTGTAGAAGACTATTATTATGGTCACAAATTGGTGTATAAAAAAATTATGAAAATTTTAAAATTGAACATGTTGCCAAGAATGCAAAATCGGGAATAAAATGAAATATATATAATAAAAAATTTGAAGCTGAAAAAAATTCTTCACGAACAATTCCAGCCAAAATTTCTTGAAAAACTGGCATATTAACATGTTCAACTTGATTATTATCATGGTGACAAAGCGGCATGTCAAGAATGTATGAAAATTTAGAAATTAATTTTGTCGCCGAGAAAAATTCTTCACAAAATTCTAGACCAAATTTCTGAAAAAACTGTCATTAAGATTTTCAACTTGGACATGATGACAGAGAGGTCTGTCAAAAATTTATGAAAATTTAAAAATTAAATATATTGCCAAGAATGCACAGGCCGGAATAAAATGAAACATGTATGCATGAGGGTTTACCATGCGCCAGCCGAGAATCGAACTCGGGGCCCAGCGATGGCAGAGTTGGGCTTTACCACTAGACCACTGGCACGTTTGTGATCGACAGACCAAAAATTATCATCATGAACTTTGCGTTAATTAG
>JAAERL010001112.1 GCA_024230435.1 Desulfobacteraceae bacterium | reverse complement strand
CTTTTCTTCGTAATACTAAGTTACTGTACATATTTATTCCTACATATGTAGGGATAAAACTATTGCAGAGCACTTTAGTTTCACAAACCCCTTGGGCCTCTTCTAGCCAATTTGGCGAGAATTTTGGCGATTCCAAATATATTTCTAATCGCACTAAAATTAAATTTATCTTTATAAACGAAACGTTTTCGTCAGGTAGGCACGGCAGAGCGCCAGCTGGTTGAAGTTGTACAACCGGAAACATAGGTTGCTAGTTCGAACCAAAATTTTAGGTAGTGACTTATTTTTAATCTTTCTGAGTAAGCTTTTTTTCTTTCCAGCATTGCGGGAGCAGAACCCACCTATCAGCATCCCCAACCCTAACCCTAATATCTTTATTGCTATAGTTACTTGCAATATTGTATGTGTGTGTGTGTGTGTGTTCTTTTTTGCGCCAAAATCTGTTGCTGTCTCATCGACCAGTTGCACAACTCTCACAAGGCCATCGGGGATCGGGGCGTGGCCAAATTGAGCCATTTGCTCATGGCATAGTAAATGACCATACTGCTGAGCACCTTAAAAAATATCACCATCAAGATGACCACGATGGCGGCATCTACCATGGTGGGTATGTCCAATTTTGCCTACAACCAATTTGTCGAAAAGAAAATCAATCAAACAATAAGTG
>JAAERL010001111.1 GCA_024230435.1 Desulfobacteraceae bacterium | reverse complement strand
TAGTAATACTAGCAGGGTCAGGTAAGTAAGTTTGCCAAAGCGCTGGACTATCACATTGTGTTATAAAAATCATATTCTTATTAACTCTAAAAAAAATAAAACTTGAACTGACAATGATTAGTAATTTTTTTTATTAATTTTATTTGATGAAAAAGCTTCAAATACAACATAAAAGAAGAACAATGAAGATATTGCAGAGATATAAGAACCTCAAGAAGCAATTTTATTAAATGTAAAATACGCATCAGGATAATCAGGAATTCGTCTTGGCATACCTGCAACCCCTAAGAAATGCATTGGAAAAAAAGTTAAATTCACTCCAACGAAAAAACTTCAAAAATGAATTTTTCCTAGTATTTCAGAATACCGAACTCCAGTAAGTTTTTCAAACCAGAAATAAAGACCTCCAAGCATAGAAAAAACTGCTCCCATAGACAGCACGTAATGAAAGTGAGCGACTACATAATAGGTATCATGCAATGCTATATCTATACCAGAATTTGCAAGAACAACTCCAGTTACACCACCTACAGTAAATAAAAAGATAAAACCAATTGCAAAAAGACCTGGTGTTCTTAAGTCAATCGAGCCACCTCATAAAGTAGCTAGTCAACTAAATATTTTAATTCCTGTTGGAATTGCAATTATCATGGTCGCTGCAGTAAAATAAGCTCTAGTGTCTATATCTAAACCAACCGTAAAGTAGAGTAAGAAACGCAAACTATAGTTAGCTCACAGAACTTCTCTCCGAACTCAGCGTGAAAGTTTCCCTTCGCAAAGCTCTCCGGCTATTTCTAAACAATATTTTATTTAATCTCATAATCTGAGCTTAAGGGCGCTTTTTCGATAAGCGCTTCTGCTTTCTTTTTATTGAAACTGATTCCTTCTTTTTTGAAGTTATCGAAAGCTTTTTTTAAAGAAACACCATCATATTTACCTGAATGAATGAGGTTATGATGATGAGAACAAACTGGGATAGTTTTGCGATTCGTTAATCGCATCACCTCTAAGTAATAATTATAACTGCCAGGAGACATTTTCTGCAGAGTCTTACGCACATGTTTAATATGATGCATTACGCTATTTGTGTCGCCACAAAAAACGCACGATTGACGTACAATTTGTTTTTTTGCTATACGTAAATTAGCAAGAAGTAACTGTTCTATGTCAGTTACACACAACTTTGAGGGCATATAACCTTTAATATTACGTTTAAACTGAGAATTGGATAAAACACCAAATTTAGCAATTTCTTTGCCATGCTCATTTTTGACACTAATGTTAGGTCCGTATTTTTTAAAGACTTTGGGAACTTTACTTTTGGTTTTGTGCGCAATAGTCATAGCAGCACAAAAACGACCAAAATAATTATAAATTGTTTTGGCATCATACCAATTGTGAGCAAACCCATAGTAATTTGATATGCCCCGGAAAACCCGACTAATATAACTTACAATATTAGCGATGTCATATTGTAGTGCAGCCTTATAACTTGTTGGAAAGAATTTTCCGCCTTTATAGCGTAAAAGTCCTTTGTCAACAAGTTTAGAAAGGATAGGTTTCATACTAAACGTAATTCTAAGCCGTGGGGTTTGGAAAATAAAGGCCCGATGTTTAGAATTCATTTTGATCCTATCAATTTTTCCCAAAGGATTGACATCTTTTTTAGAAGAAGGTATACGAGATGCAGACTGCCAAATTTCGAAACCAAGGAATTTGGCCTTATCTTTTTTTAGATATGTGATGTGAGTTTTTTTATCCGAAAGGTTCAAGTCAAGATTGCTTTTGAGAAATTTAGATACGAGAGTCTTAATTTCTAAACAATCCTTTTTAGTTCCTCAGACAAAGATGATAAAATCATCCACATACCGAACATAGACAATCTTTCGGTGGGTATCTTTATATATAAGTCTTTGTATGCCTTTTTTTTCAGCTAACTTTATTTTAGAAATTCGAAGTTTTTGTAAAAATTTCCAATATTTTAGTTTTCCTTTCGTCTTTTTAACGTTCTCAGCTTCATCGAGTTCCGCTTGGGAAAATTTAATGGATGACACAAAATTTGGATTAGTATACGCAGGTTTCCCTTTACGGAACTTATCCATAACTTCATTTTCATTTATAAAGCAATCAAGCTCATGCAAATAAATGTTGGACAAAATAGGGCTAACGACAGAGCCTTGTGGAGTACCAATCTTATTAATAAATGAACTATTAATAGAAATTATTTTTGATTTTAAAGCTTTATAAAGTAAGTCAACAAAAACTTGTTCACTAACATACTTTTTTTTAACAAGAGAAACCAACCGTTTGTGGTTAAAACTGTCAAAACACTTACTGATATCACCTTCAATAGCTCACATGCCGGAAGGAACTTTTCTTTTAATATATGCCAAAGCGTCGTGAGTTGATTTCCCTCTACGAGATCCAAAACTGCACTCATGAAATCTATGTTCAGATAGCTGTTCAAGAATAACGGCCATACCTTTTTGCACAATTTTATCTCTGGAATCAGCAATCCCAAGAGGGCGGATACCGCCATTTCGTTTTGGAATATCAACTTTCCGAGTAGGCCCAAAAGAAAACCTACCTTTAGGGATGAGAATTGAAAGTTTTTGGAAAAAATCTAGGTTAGTACCATCTAGAGTCACCGTCTTTCCGACAAGAGAGCTACCTCCAGGACTTTGAACCCCGGGATTGCTTCTAATACTTTCATAACAGTAGATTCAAAAATCATGGTTACCTAGAAGAGATTTAACGATTTTGTTAACCTCATCAATATTGTTTTTAATGGAACATAAACGTAATTGCTTTAGTTCCTGTGCAATAGTCTCTGAAGACCCATCAGGGCCATCAGTAGAAAAATTACGAGCGAAATAACGTGCCCCCTTTAATTCGCAATGCGTAGCATTACGAGCCAACACGGGGCTCCTTGTCCCAATTCCAATTAGGGAACCGGGCATGACGTATCTTAGACGAGATTTAACCTTTCGGTTATACGTGGGATGTACAACGATTTGCTTAGGGTCGGCAATATTTTTCAGACAATTAGTTATTACTTTTGTCATTAGTGTAATAACGGTTCAGACAAATCTACCACATGTTTGTAGACCATTCGTTATTACAATACTCGGAAATTTATAAAAATTTACTTGTACGGTGGCACACGCACCCAATATTCTAGCCTTCATTTTATTAACCCGGCAAATCTCAAAGATGGGGATGGATCAATTCCACATTAAGGTGGATGTGAAATATACTATACGTGGTGATATAGTAGATCTTCTCCCTTTAGACAAGTGCTTTACTACAAATGAGTTAACCTCAGACGCAGCTAGTCTTTCTCAAGTGTCAAATTCTGAACAGACAACTTTCCCACGCGCCATATATACGCGCGCCATGTGGTGGGCTCATACAATGAACCCTAAAACACCAATAGAAAACATCGCATAAACCATGCCAATATAACCAAAAATAGGTTTTTTTGCGGTACTAACAACAATATGACTGATAATACCAAAACCTGGCAGGATCAGTAGGGTCCCGTGGGCAACCATAGTAAATTAATACCTTAGTTAACTACCAAAGTAGAATTGACCACAGTCCCTCCGAACGCGTACGTGACACTTTCATGTCATACGGCTCTCAATACTAAACTAATATAACAAGTGAGACAATTAGAAACAAGTCTCTTTAATTTATTTTAAACGTTCTAATCCAACTTTGAATTGTTGTCGTTCTAGAGAGGAAAGTTTGTTCTTATGTAAGGCTTTATGATGAGTTCGACATAGTGGAACTTGTTTACGATTAATGGAGGCTATTTGCATAGTAAAAAAATCCATTTTACCCCCACGAGCTTTAAACTTTAAATCTTTAGTCTTTCGAACGTGGTGCATTTCGACTTGACAACTCGAGCCGCATATCACACAATACTTAAATAAACTACTTTTGGTAAGCTTATTATTCCAACTCTTAAACAGAGATTCATCGGGAATGGATGCATTTATAATAAATTCTTTTTTTGCACGGAAAGTTTTTGGGATAAAAAGTTCCAACCCCGTATCAGGGCATTTCAACTTACCGCCAAATCGACTAAACGTCTTAGAAGCAAAACGTAGTTTATATTTTAAAGCTAAAGTCCGTGCACATGAAAATTTTAAACCATGAACTAGACTACCGAGAGACTTCCTATTGTTTGCAAACGAATAGAAATTTAGGATTCCTTGTATAACAGAATTATAATATCTTAAGATATCAGCGTGGTCAAGATTAATGAGCCGTCCTACTTTGGTAGGGACGAATTTCCCAGCCTTATGTTTAAAAAATCCGTTCACCGTTGCTTTTAAGAAGAGATCTTTGATAGGTGCTTTTAAAACAGGGCGACCTGTTATTCTAACTTTTCTCAAAACCCCTAACTTCCTTACTAGCTTGATTCGCTTTTCTTTCTCCCAGTTACCCTTTATCAGGGTACCTAAAAAAGTAATAGGCCTCTTGCTGAAGTGAGTAATTAACGATTTTTCGTCGCTTAGAATCAATTTTAGGTTTTCTTCCAGGAAGCACATCACTCTCTCCTTAATGTCAATAGCATCTTTTCTAGACCCCACTACGCCAACAACAAAGTCATCGACATAGCGGACATAAAAAAGTCTTTTAAAGTTGGGATCCATAGGATCTTTACTCTGAACTTGCCATAACTCCTTACGAAGCTTTTTTATTTCCTCTATATCGGTTTCCTTTTCCATTCTATATAAGATGTTTCTGAAAAGGCTCGATCTCCTACGATATTTCCCTGAAGTAAAGTCATCACATAATTCGTCCATAAATACATCTAGCTCGTGAAGATAAACGTTGTTGAGAATCGGACTAGTAATATTCCCTTGAAAAAGCCCCAAATTAGACTCTTTAAAGACTCCATCTTCGATGAAGCCCGCCTTAATAGACCTCTTTACCAAAGTCAAAAACTTTTCGCAAGAGATACGCTTTCTAAGAAGGCTTAAAAAGATCTTGTGGGAAATGGAAGAAAAGTTACTCTTAATGTCTGCTTCAATGCACCATTTAACACCTTGAAATTTTAACTTTATAGATTTAAGCGCGGTATGATTACCTTTACCTGGGCGTGAACCGTGAGAAGACTCTAAAAATGATGGCTCATAAATCGCATTCAAGACAAGGTACATAGCTTGTTGAACCAACTTATCCCTAGGACTACTGATAGTTAATGGTCTTTTTTTGTTCTTACCCTTTTTTGGTATGTATACACGACGGGCTGCTTTAAATTTATATTTCCCGGCTAATAGTAATTTACTAGTATTTTGAATCCAATTTAGGTTGATCCCATCTAAGGTTTGAGCATCAACACCCGGGGTTTCATTCCCAGGCTTACTCTTGATAGTTTCGTACGCTAAAATAAGGACTTCTGGATTAGCAACAATATGAATTAACTTATTGTTGACTAATTGTTTGTTCATTTTGTTATACTTCTTCAATTCCTCCAAGCTACCGCACGCTGAAGCGTTAAAGGTAGAGACTGAATAAAAACATTTAGTACCTAGACTCCTTACAAGTCCTCCGCTCCCATAGATCTTTCAATCCTTAGGGTTTCCCGTAGTTCCCAAACTTCCGCTAAGGTCACACTTAGGCCACTGCATCATATTAATCAACTGATAGTTGTGTCTTAAGTCAATTACTCGAGACTTCCAATACATTCTGGTTGGAAGCCATGACTCATAAAATCCGATACCTGTTATAGAATTAAAGCCCAGTGGAAGGCAGACATGATGTGACAGTTTTGTTAACCTAGCCTTATGTGACGTAACTCGCCGACAATTTTCGAGGAAAACAGGACCTCTCAATCGACTTTTAAATCCGCTTCTGACAGAGACCTTTCGACCAAAGTCAGGGACTAATGTTTTAATGCAATGAAATAACATTTCGTGAGTAATTTAGCATGTTCGTACTAAAACGAACGGCGAAAGATAAGAGCGCAACGGCGCACAAATGTACACTTCTGGATGACCAAAAAACCAAAAAAGGTGTTGGAATAACACAGGGTCTCCTCCACCAGCTGGGTCAAAAAAAGTAGTATTAAAATTTCTGTCTGTTAATAACATTGTGATCGCCCCAGCTAATACAGGTAAAGATAATAACAATAAAAATGCAGTAATTAAAACAGATCATACAAATAGGGGAAGGTTATGAAAAGATAAACTTTTCACTCGCATGTTAAAAATAGTACAGATGAAATTAATAGCACCTAAAATAGAAGATGCACCTGATAAATGTAAACTAAATATTGCTAAGTCTACTGACCCCCCAGAGTGAGCTGTTGCACTTGATAAAGGTGGATAAACAGTTCATCCTGTACCTACACCTGCTTCGGTTAACATTGACGCAAATAATAACAGTAATGAAGGAGGTAATAATCAAAAACTAATATTGTTCATTCGTGGGGTGCATTAGACAATTTTAAAATTATCCATGCTCAAAACTGAACGAACCTATTACTAGGGATTTCAGCTTCCAGATCTACAAATTATTAATTATTATTTTGATAAAGATTTCTTTTAGATGAAATCTCTTCTATTTGAGACTTTGTTAACTTTTTATATTTTTTGATTTCTGTTTTAATACTATCACGAAATTCTTTAATCGCTTTAAACAACGATCTATCTAAATGCTTTTTAACATTAGACCTCCATTGTTTTTCTTTATTAGCTAATTCACGATCAATAGTTTTATGACAGTTTTTATGGACAGATCTCAAAAATAAATGAGATTCTAATTCGCGTATAATAATATCGTTTACTAAAACTTTTGGCAAGTTGAATAACATTTTATATTTCACTTGCAAATCTTTACTGTTAGTTTGATTTTCAACTAATCTTAGTAATTTTTTCCATATATTTTCTCTTAAATTCCATATAGTTGGTTCATGATCTAGTTCTTTTACAGAATCATGAGATAACGATTTAAGACAAATAGGGCAAAACTTATCTTGATGCTCAATAAGTATATCATGTAGTTCTTGTTTATCGAACGTAGTATCATACCTTAAAGGATTTAAACTGATTCCAATTCTTTTTTTTCTATTAAACTCATTTATGGCTTTCCGATCTAAATATTTATTTAAATTCAAGAATTCTTGCGAAGGGCAAATCCAAAATATGTTTAAAGAAGAGTAAGGTTTTACGTCAGAAGGCTTCAATTGTATAGCTCTTTTATCACAAAACCTGTTTTCTTTTATAAATTCCGACTTTATAAAAGATATTTTTTTTGGTTTTGAACCAAATTTTTTTTTAACAGTTTTCCACATTTGTTTATAAAAAAAAGGTTCTAATGAATCGAGCTGTATTCTAGACTCACGACTAATGCTATAATAATTACAAATACCTCTTATTAGTGAGTTTTGTTTATTAATAATCACATTTAAAGGTTCACTAGCCAAGCTTCTAACAAAAAATTTGCGAACTTTTAATTTTATTTTAGCTAATTTGCTAGAATCAACTACAATATATGGGTTTGAACGATGATATTCTGAATACCTGTGGTTACACATTGAAGTAATATCATATCTATATTTGGTGAATCGACCTTTGTTTAGTTTTTTAGAATTGCCTTTATAATCTGGAAAACAAAATTCAAAGCCCAAATATTTAAAGGAGTTGCCCGGACAAAAAACTTTTACATTCCCTGTAGATTTTTCTAATTCTAAACCTCTGGATTGTAAAAATTTAACTAGCTCATTTTCAATCTTTTTAAAAATTTCCCGATTACTTAACCCAAATATTAAAATATCATCAGCGTATCGAACACAGGTAATGTTAGTTTCGCGTTTGACTACTAAATTTTTTATTTCAATTTTTTGCTTGGCAAAGTTTTGTTGTTCGGGATTAAGTTCGTAATGAGAGTTCTCTAAACAAATTTTGTAAAGAGTCTGTTCCAAGCCGTCTAAAACGAGATTACATAAGATTGGGCCTATTATAGACCCTTGAGGAACTCCAGATAAAGGTTCAAAACGAATAGTTTTTTTTGAGCCCATTGATTCAGGACCAACAATAGGTGTTCTTAACCATGCTTTCAGTAAAAATAAATATTTGCTAGCAATAGGAGTTAATTCTAATATAGCTTTATGAGATATGTTATCGAAGCAACCAACAATGTCAACATTTAAATATTTAGTATATGGAGTATATTGTTTTATTTTACTTTCTTGAAGTTTATCAGAAAAAACATAATAAAATTTTCTATATTGTCTTTTACTTTTTCTAATCCCTCCTATATTTCCACCTCTAATTATGAATTTGCGACCAGTTGATTTTTTATAAATTTCTGCAGAAACTTTTTTACTATTCGATCTTTTTGTTGGTTGGTTAATTTTTGAAAATCTTATAATAGAATTTGCTACAATAGAAATCGCTTGATGTGGATTACGATCTTCTCTAAATCCAAAAGAATTTGGATCAGATTGATACTCCACAATAGGTAAAATAGCAAAAAGTATAATTTTTTGCAACACTCTATCTCTTAAGCTTGGAATCCCTATTGGTCCAGCTTTATTATTACTTTTTGGAATCCAGATTCGTTTTGTACTTATTGGCTTATAGTTTTTACGAATAGATTTTAAGTTAACTTTTTTAATTAGCTCTAATTGCAATTTTAAATTATATTCTGTTGCAAGTTGTTCGGCTAATTTCGAGTCTTCTATAATGTTGTCTTTTACAATTTTGGGTAAATCTTTTTTTACTTTAATACTTTTAGTAGAAAAAAAGTATTTAGTTTTTATTAGCCTCTCTTTTTGTAAATTATTTAAAAACTCGGCTTTAGATTTAAATCGTATTGAATCTGAACCTGCGGTGTTGCTGCCAGACGCAATTTTAATAGAATTAATTGCATAAACAGCAATAGAAAATGATTCTATTAGTAAACATTGAAGTCTCTGTAAATCGTTTGGCAAATTTTGCTGTATAACTCGTTTGTTTAAACGATTAAGGTTAATAATTAATAATTTTGTTACAGTTAAATTATACTCTTCCAAGATAGATTCAATTTTTTCCAAATTTTGTTTATTAAATATATCAGATTGTAATTTAGGATTAGTATATTGGCTCATTAAAAACGCATCGTTATTTTTGATTTTCTCAATCAATAACTCTACTGATCGACCATCTACTGTAACTTCTCTAGCACATTTTCGCTCAAATTGCATGTACCGATTTTTTAAATTAGCTTTTATACTAAAAGATCGACAAATGAACTTATTAGTACTTCCGCCAGGTTTTAGTTGATAAGATGAAATAAAAATTTTATTTATTAGACTCAAATTCTTTAGCTTGGAGACAAACTTACTCCTATTTAAAAAGATTTTTGAAGCTGAGGTGTCATCGCACAAACGCCTTCTACTTTTGTGCCAACAGCGACTCATATATAGCCATTTTAAACTTGTTTCTGTACGTAGACTAATAAATATTTCACACCACCCACCGAGATTAGGGTTTTTTATTACAATCAACACTTTTGGTGTTTTTATCTTAGAACTAGAATAAACCAGGTTTCTCTCAAAAGCCATATCTGGCGCACCGATCATTAACGGAACAAATCAGTTGCCAAATCCGCCGATTAATGTCGGCATCACCATGGTAGGGTAAGATCGCAGTCCATTTTTAAAGGAATCACAACCTCCCCTCCGAACCGGGCTTGCGACTTTCATCGCACCCGGCTCTCCACGCAGTTAAATTTAATATTAATAAATTCCAGGACCATCGTAAAGACCATTATGCACTCTTTGATTACATGAAGCGCACAACGGTATTTGTTTACGTGATTGATTAATTTGTATACCTTTTAAAGTATTATCAGTTTTATGAGTCTTTAAAGGCCTTCTGTGACGCATTTCAACATTACGTTTCGTACCACATATTTTACAAGGCTTATCAAAAACACTTCGAGTTCTAAGACTATATTTAAACATTTCAAATCCGGACGATATAATACTGTTCGGAAATTTCTCAATTCTTGGTAAGTTTTTTACTAATTTAAAAGCTACTAACTTACCTTCATCATTTTGGACTTGAATTGTTTTGCCATATTTTTTGAATACCTGCCTTCGAGAGTTCAGTTTAAGTTTATTCATAAAAGTACAAGCTAAACTATGATGTAATAAGTATTGAATATAATTCAACTGGCACCTATTATAAGCAAATGAGTAATAATTTAAGAGTCCCTGCCAAACATCATTGTACTTTTTAATGATTGTAACAAGATCAAGATTAGTCCAGGCAGTTTTTCTTGTCGGTATTACATCATGTTTTCTTAAATTTCTAATTCTACAGATACCTTGTGATTGAAGTTTTTGTATTAAGTGCTTTAGGGGAGCCAATGCGATAATACGGCCTTGAGGCAACCTAGCACGAACTTTTCTTCCAGTCTTAGTTACTGAATTGGTCCGTCGTTTTTGGTCGTTGGTTCGACTTGTATGGCGCTTTAACCTTGCACCTAAAAAATAAGCACCTTGATCTGAACGAGTGATTTTCGTCTTTCCTGAATTAAGAGTGAGTTTTAATTCGTCTAAAAGAAATGTTTGGAGTTCCTGCTTTAATTCTTCTGCAATTCGACGAGGTCCATTTATACCAATTAGAAAATCATCCGCATACCGAACATAGTACACTCGATATCCTGAACCTTGAATTGTAGATGGATATTTAGCACGAACTTTTTCCAATTTTAGTATTTCTTTTAATCTCTCTTGCTCTTGTTCTTTAGTAAAACTGCAATTACGTCTATAAGTTGGTGAGAAATATTGTCTCATATTCGATATCTTAGTATGTACTTTTTTATATTCAGGATTATCTTTGCTTGTTGAGCCACTTTTTTTAGACTTTTCAACTTTAATTTGTATAAACTTATCAAGCTCGTGTAAATATATATTTGAAAGCATTGGAGAAAGAACGCCGCCTTGTGGAACCCCTACACTACTAAACTCTTCAACTTTGTTTACAGGATTTATGTAATGTGATTTCACAGCCTTCCAATACAGGTCTATGAAAGGTTTCGAAGATATTTCTTTTTTCAATAATTGTTCTAAAATATGATGGTCTAAAGTGTCAAAACACTTAGAAATATCTCCTTCAATAAACCATTTTGTTCCATTCCAACCTATAACAGATTTTAAAGCAGAATGCGTTCCTTTTTTCGCTCTAAACCCATGTGAACTGTTTAGAAATTTAGGTTCATAAATTTCTTCAAGGGCCATCGCAATAACTTTCTGAATAACTTTATCTCTAGGGCTTGGTATACCTAATTTCCGAATACCGCCATTAGATTTTGGTATTTCTACTCGTCTAATTGGCTTAAATTTAAAACTATGGTCTTTTAGACTTTTACTAACGCTATATATTGTATCTTTTGAATAACTATCTAAAGTCTCTGAATCAACACCCTTAATGTTGCTTGCTTTACTTTTACTAACAGACTCATAGGCTTGAATTAGCCTTTCAGGCTTACAAATTTTCTCTTGATAGAATTTATTATCTAAATCTTGGACTAACTTCTTATGACCCATTCCTAGGTTATATGTTGTTAGTCCTCTACGCTGTATTACTTCGCATTCTCTAAATATTACTTTAGACGTATTACCAAAAACTCGTGTTTTAGTAGCTGCTACTGTTAATACTCCGTTACCATACCTCTTTCGAGACTTAGGCAATCCCACAGTTACTGTTATTACTGATATATTTACCCTTAGAACTCCTTTAGTCATACATATTATATCTGGTATAATAGTGGCTGTAAGAGGTAACTCTTGATATCGATTTTTTCTACTCTCACAAGCTCTTACAAATATTCGATTGCGGTTAGAACATTTGGTCATGAAACCCAGCCTTTGACTCAGATTCAAAATTAACATTTTATTCATAGGTAACTTACTTCACCCACTATTTTTTGGAATCTCCGCCTTCCAGCAAATGGGCTTTTTCGACATGCTATTTTCCCCTGTTTTGTTTTCACTCAAAGGTCGGTCGAATAGTTTAAAGGACATTGTTACAGTCCTTGCATACTTAATATGCACAGTAGATAAAGCCTCAGTGGCGCACAAAAAAATCATTAATATAGCATGACCTGTAACAATAACATTATACAAATGGTGATTGTATTCTAAAAAACTGCTATTTGGCTGAGCCAGTGTAATTCGAATGTATAGAGACAATGCAGTCCCAGCAACACCTGATATTGCTCCAAAAATTAAATATAAAGTTCCGATATCTTTGTGGTTCGTTGAAAAAAGTCAACGAGTTACAAATTTGTAAAAAGGATTTAATTGTATTACATTTGTTGCCATTTTTAAATTGTACTGCGTATAAGGTTTAGTTTTTAAGTTTTTTTTTGTTCAGTAAAAAAAAACTTAATATAAAAAATAAAATAAAGATTTTAAAGTCAGCATAACTTCCTGAAAAAACTCAAAACTGTCGCAAGCCTAAAATTACAGTAAGACCAGTTAACATCAAAAATGTATAATGATATAAATATCCTGTTTGCATTTTAGCAATATAAGCAGATTTCTTTGTTATAATAGAAGATAGTCCCATTGGTCCAAAAATTTCAATGATTCCCCTATCAATAATTTTATAAGTAACTGTATAACTAATAGTAAAAAAGAATTGACCAATATGCTCGTTATATACTTTATCAAAAAATCATTTTTTGTTAAAGAAGTGATAAATTTTTTTACCTAACACTGAAAGCTTTAATTGTACTAATAATCCACTACCAAATGAATAAAGGAGAAATGATAAAGTTGCCCCTAATAAACTTAAAATTACAGGCAATATTTTATAAATATGAAAAATAAATTCTGAATCTACTCTATTCATATTCTCAGTAGCAGTAAACATGGCATTCCCTCAAAAATCACTTCCAAAGCCAATAATCATATCTTTAGCGTAAAATCCTATTAACACACTAGGAATTACTAAAAGTAATAAAGAGATACAGATTTGATAAGAAGAGTCATAAGCTTTACAAATTACAGATTTATAGCCATTTGGTCGACACAAAAACGTTAAATAAACCAATCGAGTAGAGTAGAATGCTGTAAGAAAAGCACCTACAGTTCCTAAAATATAGCTAAAATGACCTTCTAATGTATATTTACCGTATGCAACTTCAAGAATTACATCTTTTGAATAAAATCCAGTTAAGAAAGGAAAACCAATTAATGCAAGCGAACCTATCACCATCATAGAATATGTAAAAGGTACTAATTTCTTTAACCCTCCCATTTTACGCATATCCTGTTCGTCCGCTACAGCATGAATAATAGAACCGGCACCTAGAAAAAGCAATGCTTTAAAAAAAGCGTGATTAACTAAATGAAAAACTCCAACAGAATAATTAGATAAACCACAAGCAAAAACCATATAACCTAGTTGGCTACATGTTGAATACGCAATCACTCGTTTCAAGTCATTTTGCAACAAGCCTACAGTGGCTGCAAAAAAAGCTGTACAAGCACCTACCACAGTAACCAAACTAAGCATACTAGAAGTGTACTCAAATAAAGGTGACGTACGGGCTATTAAAAATACTCCAGCAGTTACCATCGTTGCTGCATGAATCAACGCAGAAACAGGTGTAGGGCCTTCCATAGCGTCTGGTAGCCAAGTATGTAAACCTAACTGTGCCGATTTACCTACGGCACCTATAAATAGAAAAAAACAAATAATAGAAATTAAATCAAAATTAAAGCTTAAAAAACTAAAAACTTTATTTGTTAAAATAGGGGTTACTGCAAAAACTGTAGCATAATCTACAGCTCTATATTCAACAAAAATAATCAAAATCCCAATAACAAGCCCAAAATCTCCAATACGATTTAGAACCATTGCTTTTATTGCTGCTTTGTTAGCTTGAATACGAGTAAATCAAAAATTGATAAGCAAGTATGAACATAAACCTACACCCTCTCAGCCTACAAACATTTGAATAAAATTGTCAGCAGTAACTAAAATCAACATAAAAAATGTAAAAAGAGATAAATAAGACATAAATCTAGGAAGATGAGGGTCATGTGCCATATACTCTGTAGAATATAAATGCACTATTGAAGAAACAAAAGTTACAACACAACACATTACAACTGTTAAAGAGTCAAATAAAAAACCCCAGTCAACATTTAATAATTCAGAATTTATTCAAGGTACAAGTTTTATGTAAGTACAACATCCCAGTAAAGAAACTTCATAAAACGCAAAGAAAGATAAAAAAAACGTAAGTAACAAACAAGTTACAGTAACACAAGATGCTCCATAAGGACCAAGTTTTCGGCCGAATAATCCAGCACAACATGAACCAATCAATGGCAAAAAGACTAATAATAAATACATATGTTTTTGTAGAGTTCAACTACAGTAATTATAAGTAAGGATTTAACGAAAGGTCAGGAAACCTAAGACTTTGCAACTCAAACGCACTCTCCATAGACTGATTCTCAGAATTTTCAGGGCCACTACCTATGGGGATTCGCACCGCTGGCGCTTGCTCTCGGGCTCCTCCACCGACTGATTCTCAGGATTTTCAGAGGAACTGCCTACAGAACCGTCCTCAGGATTTTCAGAGGAACTGCCTACAGAACCGTCCTCAAGATTTTCAGAGGCACTGCCTACAGAGCCGTCCTCAGGATTTTCAGAGGCACTACCTGTAGAGCCATGATCAGGATTTTCAGGGCCACTATCTATAGGGGCTTCTTCGTGGATTGGCATCGCTATCGGCCCAAGGTCAACTCCCCCAGCGAGAATAGCGATGCGACGAGCTTGCTCCAACCGGTCGTGAAGCCCTTCAGGAATAGGACCAAGATCACGAAAAGGAGGATGATATGCTCTTTCTCCTCTTTCTAGCACCTGGACTCCATCTTCGACAATACGGTGATGGCCTAAACGCAAGATAGGAAGTTCACCGTTTCTATTTAAAACTTGCGCCACCGCCGCCGGGGGGTTAGGACATTCCGCCACTGCCATATTCGATGGAGGGGTCGATGGAGGAGTTGGTCCTTGAGCTTGAACTACTCCTTCAGCTTGAACTACTCCTTCAGCTTGAACCACTCCTTCAGCTTGAACCACTCCTTCAGCTTGAACCACTCCTTCAGCTTGAACCACTCCTTCAGCTTGAACTACTCCTTCAGCTTGAACCACTCCTTCAGCTTGAACTACTCCTTCAGCTTGAGCTACTCCTTCAGCTTGAACTTCGTTCATTCCTTCCGCAAGATGTGCTGGGTCTATGTCTATAATGCCCATCGATAGCCTTAAAACTATGATGATGTAATTAAAAATGTTAGGAT
>JAAERL010001110.1 GCA_024230435.1 Desulfobacteraceae bacterium | reverse complement strand
TTATAACGCAGCCCTTAATATTTTATTACTTGCCTTAATCAAGGCCGGGCGGGAACCGTCCGAAGTGTGGAGATGGCGGATTGCCGCCTCTGTGAAGCACGAAACCGCCTCCATGTGAAACATGGTGGCCGGTAGTTCATCAGTTTGCATTGCTCATGCCGGCAGCCCCGGCAGCTTCCGCGAGCCAAATAATTCAGCATTTGATTGAAATCCGGGTAGTGTCTGAAAATCGGATCGTCAAGAAGAGTTTCAAAACGCTTGGCGGCAGCTTCGAAATTGCCTAATTTTTCTTTAAGCTGAATACTGTACTTTCGAATATCGCCGTCAACATGCGCGAAGCATTTTTCACAGCTCAACCCGCAAGGCGCCAAAGCCTCAAGGATATCAGCGGTCATAACAAACTCCTTTCCAACAGTAGTGTAGCGCAATTATTAATTACAAGGTATTGGAATACCGTTTCTTATCAACGGTAATGTTAGACTAATGTCTATCCATCAAATGGCCAATTTGCCCGATATCTTCGTTGTGCTGAGAATTTTAACCTCGCAATATTAGCCTTTGGGCATATCAATCAGATGCCCGTGGTGAACTTTTTCGCACGCCTTGATATCGAACAAATTTTCCTATTTCACCGATGGATACTATACGAAACCATCGGTTTTGAGAAGGGCTTTTTTTTGCCGGTGCAAACGCATATAGAAATCATGAGGTCAAGACCTTGATAACCTAATCATTATCCCATCCGGATCTGAACCTTTTAGATTTGAAGTAATCAAAATTGCCGGTCATGTTTAATGATTCAATTTAACAGCCAACGTTAACCCTTGCAATAGTGCCGGATTTGCTCAGGCCCAAAGAAACGGGTCGGTCTTTATTAAAATCATCATAAATTCATTTTGGAATTATATTGAAACCTTATTTTAGCAAAAAAAAACGTGCAATTTAACTCATCGTATTCTATAAAATTTGTCATTAAGGCGATTGGCGGAAAAGAATATAACAGATTGAGCTTCGATTTTTTTTCGTCTTCAAGGCGCGCCAAAGTATGCATATTTTACGTATTCGCACCTTTGGCATAACGCACAAGACGGGAAAAAAGACATACAAGATGGTATATTCTTTAACTGTAAATCGTCTAATTCCGGGGGGATTATTTTTTACCGTAACAATACTCTACGCAACATCCAGAATTTCTATCAAAAGGGAAAATGACCTATGACAAAAACACAAATCATTACACTTGTCTTTTTGGCCGCTTTTTGTTTCACGTCCCAAGCTGCCGCACAGATCCACTTTGGCGTAAAAACCGATTGCGGCATCTTCGATCAAACCGTAAACAGCCTTGTGGCTGCATACGAAGAGTTAGAAAAACTCGATTCCAGCTATGACGAGACAGGATATTGCGGACAGGGATGCTCAATTTGGCTAATGAAAAGTAATAATCCAACGATTACGTCTACTCTCACCGGGTTCACAAAAATATCAGCACCGGGGGTCTCCGGTTCATGCGTTGGCGAGTACATCGGATTTGCCGACTTTTATTCGGTAAACCAAAAAAACTATATACGCATCGAGGCTGCAGTAGTGTATACCGGCGAAGATGTCACCTTAGATGCCGGTGTCTCTACCCCCGGACTTTTGACAGAAATTAGTCTATGCCCAGACCTTCCAAATGCTGAAGCATTTGCAGTCAATTGCCCTTCGGCGCAAAATCAGGAATCTTGCAGCGGCGAGACGTTGTTCGGGCATTTGAAGAGTTATTACACCGAGCGATTTCAACAGGTCCGGGGGTACTATACTCTGAGCTTTGTGAATGATTACCCGAACATCGAAGCAGTAAAAGAAGTGCTTGGCCAAAACAACACCGGCCAGGGAGGATCTATGGCCTGGACTGGCGAAGAGCTTGCTGTATTAAAAGCGTATTATACTGTTAACGCAGAGAATATAACCCTTAAATTTCTCGAAATCAGGCAAGATACACAAGACGCTAAGTATCTCTACACTTTTGTTTACAACAATGTTACCCGCAAGCTTCTCGTCCTTAAAAAATGTATTTTCAGCGTATAGTATCCATTCGAAAATAGACCATTTTACCCGATGAACACAAATTAGGAGGCAAAAGATGAATGATAATAAATTTCGCACACTCGGACGCACGGGCTTGCGAGTCGGCCGCATCGGTGTGGCTTGCAGCTACGGGGCGCCGGCAGCCGCATTTGAAGAGGCCTTTGACCAGGGCGTGAATTATTTTTACTGGGGTTCTATGCGTAAAACAGCAATGGCCCGAGCGATCCGCAACATTTTGGCCAGGGGGCAACGTGATCAATTGGTCATCGTTATACAAAGCTATTCGCGTTCACCTGCGTTGATGGAATATTTTTATGCGCGCGCCCTGAGAACTCTTAACATCGATACCGCAGACGTCCTGTTGCTGGGCTGGCACAACCGGAAGCCTTCTTCGCGTATTGTTGAACGCGCCTTGAAAATGAAGGAAAAGGGCATGTACCGTTACCTGGCAATTTCAGGGCACTATAGGCCCCTTTTTGCCAAGCTGACTTCCGACATGGCGTATGATCTTTTTCATGTACGGTACAATGCCGTTCACCGGGGCGCAGAGACAGAAGTGTTCCAGCATTTGCCGGTCCAGTCCCCGCCTGGTATCGTGACGTATACAGCCACCCGCTGGTCTGACCTGCTGAATCCCTCCAAAATGCCTCCCGGTGAAAAACCGCTCACCGGTGCGGATTGTTACAGGTTTGTATTGTCTAATTCCGCCGTAGATGTTTGCATGAGCGGTCCAAAAAACATGGAACAAATGCGCGAAGCTGTGAAGGCGTTGAACCAGGGCCCCCTCGACCCGGATGCGCTGCAACGGATTCGGCGGATCGGTGATCATGTGCATAAAAATTACAAACGGCTATTTAGTTAGTGACTATCCATAAGCATAAGATGCTGTTATTATGAGTAAATCGTATTTTATTCTTATGCTTTTTTGTCCAGTACTTCCCGAAACACAGCCACTACCTCCGGCAGAACGGATGCGCTGGGTTGCTGGATGAAAAATCCCCGGCCGGTGGCCATGGCCAGTTTAGAAAACACATTGGGCTCGATATCGATATTGACAATCACCCCGCCGTGGGAGGCTACCTCCCTGGCGACCTGATTTGGCAGGTTGGTTGCCCCGGCGGTACCTGCCACAATTAGCAAATCGGTTTTCACGGCTGCGGCCATGGCGCTGTGAAAGCGGAAATAATGCTCGTTGTAGGTTTCATCAAACCATAGCACATGGGGCCTAGCCCACCCGCCGCAATCCGGACATCGAAGGGCTGCGGTTTCTTCCTCGCTAAGGGCATCGTCCATTTTCTTTCCGGTAAGCTCTTTGGCAAGCGGATAGATCTTGCGGCGGCATTCTGCTACGCATCGTGTAAAAAAAATATTGCCGTGAATCTGGTAAGTGGTTTCCGGATCACTTCCCGCTCGCAGATGAAGCCCATCCACATTCTGGGTGATGAGGATATAGCGGCCTTTAAGCAGGTTCTGCATTTGAACTAGTGCCGAATGGCCGGGGTTAGGGTCAGCCTTCCTACAAGTATCCATGCGGTACAAGTACCATTTCCAGACCTGTTCCGGGTGCCTGGAAAACATTTTCCAGGTGGCCATCTCCTGTGGCTGGTATTGGCTGGAGCCAATCGTCCAGTATCCCTCGGGTCCGCGAAATGTGGGAATGCCGCTTTCAGCCGAAATACCCGCCCCGGTGAGCACTGTGATATGGCCGCGTGCAGCTGCTTTACGCAACGCATGTGCAATTTGTTTTTCCATTATCCATACCCTCCCTCCTTTGTTCAATTAATAATTGGCAGGAATTATATCGGCGAAAGGGTGTAAAAACAACGTTTCACCTGAACGCGATACGTTAAGGCAAGCCGGCTTTATTGGCGATCTGGTCAGCGCTTTTTTTGGCAACGGTATTTGTACCATCATCATGCAGAACTGACAGATCAAGCCTCTTCTTGTCAGATAAGATGCTGCACTTCAAGCTTCGAATGCCTTTAAAAGAGTGCCATCCTCCGGCCATTTTTCGTATTGTTTGAAAATAACGGTGTGATGAATCTCCGGATCGCCATTTGCATTCTTTTCGATTGGCAACTGTTTTCACTGCACACCGGTGTACAGGAGCTTTAAAATATAATTGAATACTTTCCAATATCCTGTTTTACACTCTGGGCCCCATTTTGGGTATCGATAAGTACGGCAAGATAAATTGCTCAAACTCATTTTTGTTCAGTTGAACCGGAATCTTTGCATTTACTGGCCTTGCGGCTAACTGTGTCATCGGAGCATCCTTTTTTACCGGTTCATTTTGCGAACCGTAAAAAACACATATATGCCTTATTTTCAAAATAATACGCCGGATAAAAAACTTGCAGCCAGTTACCTGAAATAATTTTTCAATCAAGAAGGCTATCGTTCTTTAAAAACCTTCTTCAGCCATTCAATGGCGTCTTGCTCGAAGATGAAATCTTTTACGATCGCACCTTTGCTTCCTGCAACATATTCTATCAAGGTATGTTTATTGAGGTGTATCTTACATAGGACAGCGAATGCAATGGAGCGCGGAAGTCGACATGCAAAACTATAAAGATCGGATGTGGTCGCAAGATCCGTCTGTTCTCGAACATCGACAAGTACACGAAAAATCCCCATCTGCTCAGACATGCGCTCAACCTGCTCAAGTGCCCTTTTCCAGTCATCTACTGTAGATTCGGAGGTGAACTGGATACGCAGCAATTGGTTCTTTTCATCATGCCATATTTCCTTCGGCATCACACACCTTCTTTGTAATTAAATGTAGTTGCCCGAAATCATAAACGCACTACCCCTGCTGAGCAACGGGGAAACCACCCCGCCTTGCAAAACGCCTTGCTTGCCGCTGGCCTTTAAGATAAGTTTTAGCAGTCCCATCACTTTATTATCATATAATCTTTTGACAACTTTGCTCAGCAAAATATCATGCCGGACATTATCAAAGTAAGCCTTGAGATCCATGCCGATAAATCAGGTTTTGCCTTTTTCTGAACATGATCAGAAAAGGACAAAATGAGGGCTTAGAAAAAGGGGATATTAAAAGTCAGGTTCAATTCATCGAAGCCCTGTTTCCGATTGCTGTATAAAAATTCCTGGAAAAACCATTTTCATACCCTCTAAATAATTTTACAACAAAACCGCTTTTCCTGCCTTATATAATTAGGTCAATGTGGTTTTCTCTGTCTATTTTTTTTTGGTGAATATGGTTTTTTGGGGGACCATATATTCAGTTATTTTTAATTGCCGTTGATCAATTCACCCAATAAGTGGTCTAAAAAAGTGTGCCCATAATTTCTTGGAAAAAATTGGTTTAAAATGGGACTATATTGCCACAGTGGTCCAAAAATATTGGTTTTATTTTGAATAGAAAGGACCAAGGCACGCTCTAAATCGGGAGCAGCGGCAGGCCGTATCCGTCTATAGTCCGACCGTCACCTTGACCGGCGACAACCAAAAAAAGAGGGAGCAAGGTTGTGCTCCAAAAAAAATGCAGAAGGCATGATAAATAAGCGACCGGCCTTTTTTTAAAAAGGTGCTCACTGAAAATAACTCATATAAACGCGCCATGCTCCCAATACGCTCCCAAAAAACCAAAAAGGGTTATAGCAAATTGCTATAAGCCCTTGATTTTTAGGCGTAACCGGCAGGATTCGAACCTGCGACCTACGGATTCGTAGTTCTGTTTTGTTAAAGTTATATACAAATATTAACAGCCATAAAACAATATAGATTTCTGTTTTTGTTATTTTTATTCATTTTTTAATAAATATAAAAAGCCACTTAAAAGCATAGATATTTTTGGTACAATACTATCCAGATAATAGCCAAGCTTTTGAGCGGTTTTCATAATGGGGTAGGGTGGAGCGAGCCCGGAAGGTGTCACCTATTTGAAACAAATGAAACCGGGTAGATTCGAAACCCCGTTACCGGCGTGAGAGCCCGGCGTCAAGGGTACGGTGGACGTGATTTTTACATATGAAGGCAAAATCAGTTCCTTTTGCATTACGTTTTGTGTGCTGATTTGTGTGCAGCCCTCCTATTAAAAATTTAATAGTGTATTGTTTATAAACGACCTTGCCAGGCCTCACCTCGGATTTCATTCCTCCATTCGACGCTGCTGGTTAAATCCTATCCATGGTCAGCAAGTTAAAATGTTGGGGGCGTCCCCTAAAAGCCCAATGGTTGTGAGCTGTCTAAAAATGCAGAAGGAGGAATGCAATGATCACTAAAAGCAAGATTATTGGTGCGAAGAGATACCTTATTAAAATTCCGATATTTCTTTCACGCCTCTCTTGCTCATTTTCAATCCATCCCGTCTCTTCATTATCTGAGGGTATAATACCTTCAGACCATTTTCCAAAAAACTGGCCAGCTCTTCCTACCCCAAAGCCACCGATATAAGTTGTGCCTGGTTCAGTCTTACCTCTGCCCCCCCTTAAACCTGAAAACAACCATCTTACTGATAAAGGGAACACAAAACCCAAAAGTGCGCCAAATATCGGAATTAACCCCCATGAATAAATACCTATATTTGTTCTAAAATAGCAGTATCCTATTGATAACAACAGTCCGGCTATAGAACCGTATATTGGCTTTTTTAAGCCAACAATCGTGGCGATAAAAAAAATGGCTACTATGATGTCACTCATTTTACCTCACAACCTATTATTATTATTAAGCAGATAGCTCGATTACGTCCAAACTCGGCTAAAAAATTCCTTTCATTATATTTAGCCTCGCCCATATAATTTATCAACTGAAATATATTGCTTATATTACAGAATCTTATAGAATAATAACGTTCAACCAATATATGAAGATTCACTAAAACGGCTCGATTAGCGACCGAATTATAGCACTTATAGTCAAAGTACAATTAATTTTAGTACAATTTAGCAGACACGGTTTAAAACTCAATTGTGATTCGCATTAGATAGGGCATACATTCTTATTTGGCAGGTATTCGAACCTGGGCTGACGGAGTCAGAGTCTGATTCCCTGGTGATTCCAACTTCCTGTATTTAAGATAACTGCCTAATATTATTATTTTATGTTTTGCATATATTTTCCTATTTTTACCTATTTCGGCACCCAAAACACAAAAAGTCCCACTCAAAGTCCCACTCAGCAAATTAAAAAAAAGGGTTGACCATTAAATGGTGAATCAAGGGCAACTTTGATAATTTTTCAAAGAATATAGCCTTAATCCTGATGGGTGACTGGAGCGGATCAGTTTCCGTATCCTAAATAGACGAAGGATCGGATGTGAATCGGAGGAAAATACGCTAATTTTAAAAAGAGAAAAAACAGCACTCACTTTGTTCACGGGGGTGCTGTTTTTTCTCTTGATACGCTCTTTAATGGGTGACCCCAATTCTTTTCTAAAGTTTAAATATTGGGAGTGTCCCCTAAAATCCCAGAGACAAATTTGACCCCCTCCTAGTATAGATCATACTTCTTTGAAAGTAAAAACGTAGGATGAATCCATCCAGATACTTTGTCAGAAGGTTCCGGTTTTATCCCAAGTTTCTCCCATTCTGGTTGAATAAATTTAATCAATGTAACTATGTTACCAAAACTACACTGATCATATAATATCCGGTTCAATTTTTCCCCGTTAAATATCTCTACGACTTCTTCGCATGAAAATTTAGTTAAGTATGCTCCAATCCAATATGGTTTAACTGGATCCTTTGGAAACAAAACGATCTCATGGTTTTTCTTTAAATCACCTTTCTGGTAGGATTTCTGAGCATAAAAGCCATTAGAAACATTCAAATTCCATAATTGAACCAGTTGATAGGATGAATCTATAGAACCGAAATTATATAGGTCCTCTTGCTCCGGATTATTGCCCTCACTTTTATAGTCTCCTATCTTCACAACGCCTTTACTAAACTGGGTCTTGATTGCGATCTTTTCTGGGTGAACAGTAACTGATTTGGTGCTAAGTTTTCGATTACAGGCTGGGTCTTCATACCTCGACCATTTCAAGAAGTTATTTTTTGGGTCGGGCCTATTGTTGTCCTCACTCACTGAGAACAGTCGATAGTATTCATCTCCAGTTTTTGCGTAATAATGCCGATTTTTCTGAGTTTTACCCATAAAATATACCTCCTAACGGCCGATAGATGAGCGGGTTAGGTTCTCCGTATAATACACCGAGGGTTCTGTCCGCTCCATCGAAGAAACTTCCCTGGGGACAACTTCCCGGGGACAGGTTGACAATACTTATCATGGATGTCCCCAATTGATCCTTAGCTCATGCGTTGGCCTTTTGGCGTCAACTGGAGCGTCTCGTTATGTATTTACTTGTGATGCCACCAAATACGGAATCGATTTACGATATACCAACCAAAACCTATGACTATTAAAAAACTTGGTATGGCAGATGTAGCAGAGGGCTCACTTTGTTGCTCACTCAAAACAGCAATAAACCAAACCATCCCAACAATAATTAGAGACACAGATATTAGGGTTTGGAGTTTAAATTTTTTACTGGTTTCTTGAATTGTTTTAATTTGTGTGCCTGCTGCTTTAGTTTCTCTTGCTGCTGCAATAGGTGCTCCACATTTAGGGCAAGCATTCGCTTTATCTGAAACCTCATTATTGCATTCGTTACATTTTATTAATGCCATTTGCATTCTCCTTTTTGTTTACATTGCATAACGGGCGCGGCTTGACCGATGGCTTAGCTCCCATCCCACTTTATACACGTCCCGACCAACACCACTTTGTCTTCAGTCATCACCAAAGATACGCCGTCCATCATATTTTCATTCAAAATAACGGCATCAGCCTGAAGTTCACCGGCAATGGTTACATACAAAAATATAAGTTTTGGCATTTTCGTTCCTTTATTTTTTTTAAATTCAATACGGTAATATTGAATTGAATAGTATAAGGGCAGTAAGTCTGCCCTTGACTCTTATTGGTTCAGAAAGCTTTTTGTGAGTCTCCAACTGGCCAACACTACGGTCAGGGCCAACTCCAAAAAAAAGCCTCTCAACAATTTGAAGGAGTGGGCTGATTGGAACAAATGAGGTTCAAAATGTCAATTGCAGAAGTTCTGTTATTTCAGACAAATTAAATATAACGGCCAGGATCAATCCTGGCCGTTATAGATATTAATCGTTCGGATAGTTTAATTTTACATGTGGCATATTGCTTCTTATGGTAGGTTCAAGAGTATATTCGATATGGCGAATAATTTTTTTATTCTTTCCTTTCATAATGAGGACATAACGGCTTAGTTTATTATCCACCAATACAAAATATTCTTGTGTTGTTTTATTATCTGTTAACCATATTTTGCTGCCAGATAATTTCGTTTTTTCATGAATTTTTATAAGCTCAGATGTGTATTGTAAGTTAGGATCAATTCTGTAATCCCCTGTCCAGAAAACAAGACTTATTTCTCCTTCTTTAATGCCATAAAATTGTCCTTTAACGATTTCTAAAAAATATGTTGTTTTGCAAGGATTAAAGGCGTTTTTTTTTATCTCGCATTCTTTATTGATGATTTTATATAAGCCAATATTGGATTCAAGATTATGAGTAGAGTTTGCACATGCTGTACTTATTGTGATTAAAAACATCAAAAAAAATGCTATATGGTTTTTATATGACATTGTGATTATTTCCAATATTTACCAAGGGTAATCCATTGTTATGCGAGTCGGAGTGTCAACCCAATCATAAACATTTTTAGCGTCACCAATTTCTAAATGGATACAGCCGGCAGTAGATCCCCCATTGCCTGCATAGGTTGCTGTGGTAGGCCATTCATGAATAAAGATGCCTCTTTGTCCCCATATTAGAATCGAATAATTCATTCTGCAAGGAACTCCAATTTGTCCACTTGTAGGATAATCGCAAATATATTCTTGGCTGAAGTAAGGATGTTTTTTCACATTAGGGATAGCAGGGTTAATGGTAAGATCACGAGGATATTTTAATCCTCTTTTACCCAAGCAGCGGAAGGAACCATATCCCTTGCATTCAAGTTGGCCTTCTCCTAAAGTATTAAATTCAATGTGAATTCTATTTGTCAATTTTTGTTTGCCCAATCTTTTGTTTATGCTGCTACAGGTTTGCGCCAATCATCGCCGCCTGAAGTGCCGCAGGCTTCGTGAGTCCATTCAATCGCGCGATAGCTAAACGATATTGTTTCAAGGTGTGTATAGTGTTTATTTGCCGGATTTTGAGCGTTTGGCATATTTGTTGAGATGCTTATAATAATCGCATCAATTAGTTTTGTTGTGTAATAGTGTTCCTGGTGGCCAGTTGTAGAAGTCCGATACCAGTGAATTTCACACTTCGTTAACTTTTCACCAGTTGTTAGAGTTGTAGCCAGCAACGGTGAGCTTTTATCTAAGACTTTGGTTATT